>NZ_JBHXSA010000034.1:0-60349 GCF_042716475.1 Streptomyces sp. NPDC058671
GTACACGCACTGTGTACCGGGCCCCGCGGCGTTTCCGTGCCTGCTGCCTCCGAGGGGACCAACCACTCCGGGTCGGACCCGTCGGTGACCAGGGAGGGACCTCAGGGAATGAGGGGCTTACGGGGCTCGTCGACCCCGTGCGGGCCCCTGGCGGCGTCCTCGCGGATGACCTCGCCCTGGACGACCTTGCCGTCCGGGTGGCGCAGGCGCGCCTGCTGGAAGGCGTCCTGGAGGCTGCCGGGAGGGGCGGCGCTGATCCGGCGCTCCGCCGCCCTGTCCGCGCGCCGCCCCAGGAAGGTGCGGACCGGAGGAACGAGCAGCAGCAGGCCGGCCGCGTCCGAGATCAGGCCGGGGAGCATCAGGAGGAGCCCACCGAGCATCAGGAAGCCGTTGCGGTCCTCCGCGGCGGCCCGGTCGGGCGCCTCGGGCATCACGCCGGTCCGGGCCGCCGCCTGGGCCTGCTGGAAGGTGGAGGTGAGGTTGCGGAAGGCGCGCCGCCCCGCCCGCTTCACGACGGCGGCGCCCAGCAGGGCACCGCCGACGAGCAGGGCGAAGACGGTCAGGCCGCCCGCCGCACCGGCCACCAGCGTGAGCAGCCAGATCTCCAGGACCAGCCAGGCGGCTACGCCGAGCGGAAGGAACGTGCGCGCGCGTGAGCGCTTCGGGGCGAGAGGAGGCGGTGCGCCGGTCGTCATGGTCACCAGTATGCCTGGGGCCCCGCCGGAACGTCGTAAAGATTGGATCAGGACGTGCGGTGACGGGTGGCGGGCAGGGGGATCAGGAAGGCTTGCGGCCGAGCATTCTGCCGACCTTCTCGGCCCGTGCCGACACGCCCCAGCCGGTGACCCGCCAGAGAGCCTCGACGACGATGTTCCGGCTCATCTTGGAGTCGCCGATCTCACGTTCCACGAAGGTGATCGGCACCTCGACCACATGGAAGCCGGCGGCGACCGCGCGGCGGGCCAGGTCGACCTGGAAGCAGTAGCCGGCGGATGCCACGTCCTCCAGGCCCAGGCCCTCCAGGGTCTCCTTGCGGAAGGCCCGGTAGCCGCCGGTGACGTCGCGGATCGGTACGTCCAGCATCACGCGCGAGTAGAGGCTGCCGCCGCGGGAGATGAACTCGCGGGACTTCGGCCAGTTCACGATGCGGCCGCCCGGCACCCAGCGGGAGCCGAGGACCAGGTCCGCGCCCTTGAGGGCGGTGAGCAGCCGCGGAAGCTCCTCGGGCTGGTGGGAGCCGTCGGCGTCCATCTCGACGAGGACGCCGTACCCGTGCTCGATGCCCCACCGGAAGCCGGCGAGGTAGGCGGCGCCCAGCCCCTCCTTGCCCTTGCGGTGCAGGACGTGCACATGGTCGTCGTCGGACGCGATCTCGTCCGCGAACTTGCCCGTGCCGTCAGGGCTGTTGTCGTCGGCGACGAGAACGTGCGCCTCGGGTACGGCTTCCCGCACCCGCGCGACGATCGGCTTGATGTTCTCCGCCTCGTTGTAGGTCGGAATGATCACCAAGGCCTTGCCGAGCGGGCCGAAACGCCTCTGGCCACCGTCGTTCACTACTGCCCCTTCGGATACAAACGCAGGCCCCCACCATAGCGAGGTCCTCGGAGTGCTCCGGCGCGGCGGTCGCCGGAGGGGGTACGGAGGGGGTAAGGGAAGCGCGGGCCAGGGGCGCCCGGCCCGGGTGCGGTGCGGTGCGGGGCCCGACGTCCTTCGGTCCGACCTGGGATCCGCTGGCTGCGGGTCGACCGAGAGCCGTTGTCTACTGAACGTCTGGGCCCCACCCGGGTCGCACCTTCCGCCGGAGAAACCTTCCCTCGCGGCCGAGGCGCGGGCGGCGTTCGGCGACGGCGAGGAGGCCGTCCGGTCGGACGTCCTGTGGTGGACGCGGAGAACCTACCCGCCCTTGGCGGTCGGCTGTCAATACCGGCTTGACCTGCGGATACGTGGCAAAAGGCCAGGCCGGAGGGGAAGATCCGCAGGTCGGGGACAAGCGTACGGACGAGGTCCCAAGGTCGGACATATCCCTACATCACTCGTTCGGCCGCACGAACACCGTCCGGCCGTGGACAACCGTACGAAGACAGACGGGAAGGTCGGCACCGGGGGACAGATCGGGCAGACCGGGCGTCCCTGAGCGGGGATCGGTCGACCACCGGGCCACCCGGTCGTCCGGGGCCTGGACGACGAGCTCCTCGGTGCGCCAGAGGGCGTAGTCGGCGGGGGCGCCGGGGACGAGCGTCCCGGCGTCGTCCCTGCCCACCGCCCGCCAGCCGCCCCTGGTGTGCGCGGTGAAGGCGGCCCGGACCGAGATGCGGTGCTCGGGAGTGCGGTGGAAGGCGGCGGCCCGGACGGCGCCCCAGGGGTCGAGGGGGGTGACCGGGCTGTCGGAACCGAAGGCCAGCGGCACACCGGCGCGCAGGAGCGCCGCGTACGGGTTGAGCGTGCGGGCCCGCTCGACACCGAGCCGGTCGGCGTACATGCCCTCCTCACCGCCCCAGAGAGCGTCGAAAGCGGGCTGGACCGAGGCCGTGAGGCCGAGCTCGGCGAAGGCGGCGATCGTCTCGGGGGTGAGCATCTCCACGTGCTCGACGCGATGCCTCGCGGCCCTGATCCTGGCCAGGCCGAGCTTCTCGGCGGCGGCCCTGACGCCGTCGACGACGGCGGTCACGGCGGCGTCCCCGATGGCGTGGAAGCCCGCCTGGAGGCCCGCCTCGGTGCAGGCCGTGACGTGGAGCGCGACGGCCGCCGCGTCCAGGTGGGCGGCGCCCGCGTGTCCGGCGTCGGCGTGGTCGGCGTACGGCTCGTGGAGGCAGGCCGTGTGGGAGCCGAGGGAGCCGTCGGCGAAGAGGTCGCCGGCCGCGCCGAGGGCGCCGAGAGCGCGGGCCCGCTCGATGTCCAGATCGGCCCAGTAGCCGACGACCCGGGGCCCCGGCTCGTCGCGGGCCAGGTCCAGGAGACCGGTGAAGTCCTCCTCGGAGGAGATCTGCGGGCCGCCGCACTCGTGCAGCGTGCCGATGCCGAGGGACGCGGCCCGGGCGCGGGCGGCCCGCTGGGCCTCGGTGCGCTGACCGGCCGAGACGGCACCGAAGGCGGCGGCGCGCACGGCGTGGTGGGCGTCGCCCGTGAGCGGTCGCTGTCCGTCGTGGAAGCCGTCCAGGTCACGGACGCCGGGCACGAGGTCGAGGAGCGCGGTGGTGACGACGGCCGAGTGGACGTCGATACGGGTGAGGTAGAGCGGGCGTCCCCCGGTGAGTTCGTCGAGTTCGGCGCGGGTGAGCGGCCGGCGTTCGGGCCAGCGGGAGGCGTCCCAGCCGTGGCCGATGAGGATGCGGTCCTCGGGGCGGGCGGCGGCGTGGGCGCGGATCGAATCCGCCGCCCCGGCCAGGGAGGCGGCGGCGGAGAGGTCGAGCCCGGTGAGGGCGAATCCGGTGGCCGTGGTGTGCACATGGGCGTCGACGAACGCCGGGGTGACGAGCGCGCCCTCCAGGTCGACCACCTCGTCCACCCCGGAGGCGAAGGCGTCGGCCGCACCCTCCGAACCGACCCAGGCGACGTGCCCGCGCTCCACCACCATGGCGGTGGCGAACGGATCGGCGGGGCTGTGGACCTCTCCACCGCGCAGCAGCACGGTGCGGTGGTCGGCGGGAGACGCGACAGGCAGGGACTCACTCATGCGACCAGGCTATGACCTGGCCGGACCCGGTTTGCCCGGCAGGTCCCCCACGGGGTGTCAGATGCGCGGCGGCCTGGCCTCGTACGGCGTGGACAGGACCACGGTCGTACGGCTGGAGACGCCGGCCTGGGAGCGGATGCGGCTGAGCAGGTGCTCCAGCTCCAGCGGGGTGGCGACGCGGACCTTCAGGATGTAGTTCTCGTCGCCGGCGACACTGTGACAGGCCTCGATCTCCGGGATGTCGGCGAGCCGGTCGGGGGTGTCGTCGGGGGCGCTGGGGTCGAAGGGTTTGACCGAGATGAAGGCGGTCAGCGGAAGGCCCACGGCCTCCGGGTCGACGACGGCCGCGTAGCCGCGGATGACTCCGCGCTGCTCCAGACGGCGGACACGCTGATGCACCGCCGACGTGGACAGGCCCGTGGCCTTGCCCAGGTCGGTGTAGCTCATGCGCCCGTCCTTGACGAGCAATTCGACGATCTGACGATCCAGCTCCTCCATGCGGTGACCCTATTGCGCCCGGCGGCAAGGGGCACCGTCGGGGCGGCCGCTATCGGCCGGTATGGGCGGCCGTGGGAACTCCCACGAAGGGCATGTGACGAACGCCACATCCGTGCGTCCGTCCTCGGGTACTGCCACACGATTATGCGGACGGCCGCATGGGAAGTGCTTGCTGTGGTCGAGGCCGTACAGAGCCGGCCGACCCACCCGAGGGGGAGATTCTCCATGCAGGAGCCTGTTGATTCGGTCGACACGTCCGACGAACTCGACGCGTACGACACCTTTGAGATGTTCCGGGTCGTCTGCCCGGAGTGCGCGCAGCCCATCGCGCTGCTCGCGGACGAGGACGCGCTGCCCGAGCACGCGCTGTGCCCCACGCCGTGGAACCCCTTCGTCCTGACGGTCTGCCCGGGCACGGGCCTGTCGGCGACCGAGGCGCGTCCGGCCGACGACACCCTGGAGGTCCAGGAACAGGACACGGCCCTGCTCCTGACGCTCCCCCAGGGCCTCGACTGGCGTAGGCAGCCCTTCTCCCACGTCGGCGGTCCGGGCTCGCGCCCGATCCGGGTGCCGCAGATGCGACGCGCGGCCTAGGCTCCCTCTGCGGATCGGTCGGACCGGGCCCGGTGCCGGGTACGGAACGGACCCGGCACCGGGCCCGAGGACGACGCCGACACCGACACCGACGCCGACGCCGTCCACCGGGTACCGGGCGAACTGCCGCACGAATCCGTGCGGGGGTGACCCCGGCCGCCGGGGCGCGTTGGTTCGGGTATGACCACGCTGTACACCACTCCCAGCGGTTTCGGTCGGCACCGGCAGGCCGCGCCGCGCCTTGAAGAATCGGTTCCTCGCGCGGCACCCGCCCCCCTGCCCGCACGGACTCCGACCGCCCCGGCGCCGACCCCGGCCCCGACGCCCGTCCCCGTACCGGCGCAGACGGCGGTTCCGCCCCGTGTCCCCGCCGATCCGCCCATCTTCCGGGCCGTCCTCTCCCTCTGGGCGAGCGAGGGCCGCACCCTCCCGGGCCACCGCGACCACGAGTGGGCCCGGCTCGCCGCCGGTCCTGTCTGGGCCGACCGCACCGTACGCGTCAGCGGGATTCTGGTCCGACCAGGTGACGGGCGATGACCATGCGCTGGATCTGATTGGTCCCCTCGACGATCTGGAGCATCTTCGCCTCACGGAGATACCGCTCCACGGGGAAGTCCGCCGTGTAGCCGTACCCGCCCAGCACCTGCACCGCGTCCGTCGTGACCTGCATGACGGCGTCCGTGCAGAAGAGCTTGGCCATCGCCGCGCACCGGCCGAAGGGCCGCCCCTCGTCCCTGAGCCGCGCCGCCTCCAGGTACAGCGCCCGGCCCGCCTCGATCCGGGTCGCCATGTCCGCGAGGAGGAAGCGGAGCCCCTGGAAGTCGGCGATCGGCCGGCCGAACTGGCGGCGCTCCCGCGCGTACGCGACCGCCTCGTCCAGGGCCGCCTGCCCGAGCCCGACCGCGCAGGCGGCGATGCCGAGCCGCCCCGAGTCCAGCGCGTCGAGCGCGAGGGCGAAACCCTGCCCCTCCGCGCCGAGGCGCCGCGCGTCGGGGACCCGTACACCGTCGAAGTGGAGCTGCGCGGTGGGCGAACCCGACATGCCCATCTTCCGCTCGGGCGGGGCGGCGCTCAGCCCCGGCGCGTCGCCCGGCACCAGAAAGGCGGTGATCCCCCGCGCTCCGGCACCGCCCGTACGGGCCATGACCGTGCAGAAGTCCGCGATCCCGCCGTGGGTGATCCAGGCCTTGGTGCCGTCGATCACCCAGTCGCCGTCCTCGCCGTCACGGACGGCCCGGGTGCGCAGCGCCGCCGCGTCCGATCCGGCGGAGGGCTCGGAGAGGCAGTACGCGCCGAGGAGGCCGCCGCCCAGCATGGCGGGCAGATGGGCGGCCCGCTGCTCGTCGGTGCCGAAGCGGGCGAGCGCGTGGCAGGCGAGGGTGTGGACGCTGACCCCGAGTCCCACGGTCAGCCGGGCGGCGGCGAGCTCTTCCAGGACCTGGAGATAGACCTCGTACGGCTGGCCGCCCCCTCCGTACCGGGGGTCGTAGGGCAGCCCGAGAAGTCCGGAGCGGGACAGCAGCGCGAACAGCTCGCGAGGGAAACGTCCGGCGGCCTCCTCCTCGGCGGCACTGGGAGCGATCTCCCGCCGGGCGATGTCACGCGTCAGGGCGAGCAGCTCGCGGGCCTCGTCGCTGGGCAGCCGGCGCTCGACACCGTCCGCGTTCCTCTCGGCTGCCATGGCCGGGCACTCCTCCCTGCCGGGCGCGGGAGTGCCGCGCGCGGGGTCGCGGGGAGTATGCCCGCTCGGGGGCCGACGATCACGTCGGCCCCCGACCCGTCACACGGACGCCCGCCGAAGGCCCCGGCACGGTCCTCCGGCTACATGAGGCCGGCCCGGGTGACGAGCACGGCGAGCAGCACGACGAGGGTCCAGCCGAGGACGTGCTCGAGGACCTTGGGCCCCTTGTCGTCCTCGGGACCGCCCGTCCGGGCGCGGAACAGGAGGCGGGAGTGGGTGGTGGAGGTCATGGCGACCACCTTGCGGTACGGGCACGGCCCCGGAATAGGACGTCCGTCACGTCCCGCAGGGGCCGTGCACCGCGTCAGACGATGCCGAGGGCCGCGAGAGCCTTGCGCTGCGCGGGCGAGGGGCGCTCGGGGAAGTAGAGGTAACAGACCCCTCCTGTGCCGGAGACCACTTTGCCGCTCGCGTTGTGGCGCTTGGTGCGCAGCCAGATGTTCTCCCACTCGCGCCGCCGGTAGACGCGGCGCACGGCCTCGTTGGTGGGGGAGGCGGGGTCGTTGGCGATGATGTCGCCTTCCGGCGTGAAGCCGATGACGGTCATCAGGTGGCCCGCCGTGCCGTAGCCGGCGCCCGTCAGCTCCTCCTTGCGGAAGGACTGGGACGTGATGGCGGGGATGCCGGCCAGGACCAGGCTCTCCAGCTCGGTGAGGGAGCGCAGTCGGGTGACCACGGCGTTCATGTCGGGGTAGGTGGCCGCGTAGGCCGCGTTGAAGGGCCAGTTGCCGCAGCCCTGGTACTGGTGGTCGTAGGTGAAGCGGGCCGCGTGGCAGACCTGGGGGTCGTCGAAGGCGGGGTTCACCCAGGCCAGGTCCTCCGCCGAGGGCCCTCGCCCCCAGTACTCGATGATCATCTGGGAGGAGGTGGGGCTGCACCAGGCCTCGCCGCCGTTGTCGTACTCGGGGTACTGCCCGACGTGGGTGTTCTGCGAGTAGCGCGGCACGGGCAGCTCGTGGGCGGGGCCCGGCGCGGTCGCCGGGACCGTGAAGCGGTCCGGGATGTCCGAGGCCATCGCGCCCAGTCGCCAGACCGTGGGGGTGAGGGTGCTCCCCGGGGTGCGGTACAGCGTCAGGCGCAGCCGGTACGCGACCAGCCGCAGTCCGCTCGCCGCGTCGTCGATCGCGAAGGTGTCGGTCCACACGGTGCTCCGGCCGTCGGTCTGGTCGTCGACCGAGGTGCGCAGGATGTCGCCGTCGCCGGAGGCCCAGCGGCCCAGGACGTACCACGGGGTGGCGGTGGCGTCGGAGTACGTGCCCGACAGCTCGACCTGGAGCCAGGTGCCCGCCGGGGTGTGGGCGTTCCAGGAGGCGATGACCTCGGTGGCGGGAACGGCCGGGGTGTGGACGGGCGAGGTCCAGCTCGCGTACTCCCAGGCGGAGGTCCGGCCGGTGTGCGGGTCGGTGTAGTCGGTGCGTCCGGCGGGGGTGTCGAGGACGAGGCCCGGGCGGCGCCCGGCGACCGCCCTGGTACCGGCGGCGGCGCCGCATCTCCAGTCCGTGTACGAGGACCAGAAGCGGTTGTCGACGAGGCCGGGGGCGCGCCCCGGCGCGGCGGACGCGTCGCAGTCGGGGACGGAGGAACGGGCGCACTCGGGGGCGGCGGAGGAGGAAGCCGCCACGGCCGGGACGGCGGTGGCGGCCGTGGCGGCAGTTCCGGCCGCCGCGAGGGCGGCGGCGAGGACGGTTCTGCGCGGAGTGGAGCTGGAGCTGGTCATGGGCGGTGACCCCCAGTCGAGAACGGCGGGCGTACGGACCTGTGGACGCGCGGGTGGGCCCGTGGGCGGGCGTCCGGCACGTCGGGCAGCGGAGCGTTCGGAGGCGTGTGGGCTGAAGGCGTAGGAGCCGTCGGCGCACGGGCGGAACGGGCCGCGCGGGCCGGGACGTACGAGCCTTGGACGCAGGTGCCGTCGGCGTACGAGCGTTGGACGTACGAGCCGACGGCATACGGACTTCGGGCGTACGGACCGGGCCGCGCGGGCCCCACTATCGCGCGCGGGACCGGGCTCCGCCAGCACTTCGCGCCGCGTCGCCGCACCAATATTGGTCTTCACCACTGGCGGCGGTACCTTCCTGACCTGCGACGGTCCCCCTCCCCCTACCCTGGGCCCCATGGACGACCTCGACCGCGCCGCGCGCGCCCTGCTCCGGTTGCCGCCCTCCTGCGGACCGGTCCGGCTGATCGGGGTCGACG
Organism: Streptomyces sp. NPDC058671; assembly: GCF_042716475.1. Taxonomy (NCBI): domain Bacteria; kingdom Bacillati; phylum Actinomycetota; class Actinomycetes; order Kitasatosporales; family Streptomycetaceae; genus Streptomyces; species Streptomyces sp. NPDC058671. The sequence continues at coordinate 8,700 of NZ_JBHXSA010000034.1, forward strand.
GGCACGCGGGCTCCGGCAAGTCGACCCTGGCGGCCCGGCTCTCCGCCGCCCTCGGAGACGCGCCCGTGCTCCACCTCGACGACCTCGCCACGCACGAGGAGCTGTTCGCGTGGGACGGCCGGCTGCGTGAGCAGGTCATCGATCCCCTTTCGCGGGGCGAGACGGCGTCCTACCGCCCGTACGACTGGCGGCTGCGGCGCTTCGGCGAGGGGCGGACACTGGCCCCTGCCCCCGTCGTGCTCGTCGAGGGCGTCGGCGCGGGCCGGCAGGTGGTGCGGCCGTTCCTGGCATGGCTGTTGTGGATGGAGCGCGGTCCCGAGGAGTCCTGGGCGCGGGGGCGCCACCGGGACGGTCCGGAGCAGGCGGCCTTCTGGGACGGCTGGACCGTGGCGGAGACTCGCCATTTCACCGAGGACCCCTCCCGGCCTCACGCGGACACCCTGGTACGGGAGTGTCCGACGGGGTACGACTGGCTTCCCGGTCCCGGTGTGGCAGCGGGCGCGGACCAGATCGTCACGTACCGTGACGGCTTCATGTCCGTGAACTGAAGGGCCGAAAGTCCGCTTTCGCAAGTGCCTCGACGCCGCTTGACCCACGGGGCGTAGAGGTCTTACGTTCTGAATGTGCGGCTTTTCGGAGCCGCCGCGGACACGAAGCCCCCGGTTGTTCCCCCGTGATCGGGGGCTTCGTTCTGCTCTCAGGGCCCCCTTCGGGGCCCTTCACGGCCCCTGCCGCTCACCCAGTGTCACCACTTCCGGATCATGCGCTTCTCCTTAAGCGTGCACCCCCTGCGCAGGTACGATGCCCCCAGGTGCGGTCAAATCCCGTCCATGCGAAGACGGTTGTGGGGGACCCGATGGACATCGGCACACAGGGCGCGCAGGCCCCCGCCGAACTGGCCTGGCTGCGCGGAGTCGACGCCTACACGATGGGCGCCTATCCGCAGGCGGAGGACGAGTTCCGGACGGCGGTACGCATCGACCCCGGGATGGCGGACGCCTGGCTCGGGCTGCACGCGCTCCGGGTCGACACCACGACCGCGCTGCTGCGCATGTACCGCAGCCGCGACCGCTTCGGCGAACAGCGGGCCAGGTACCGGCGCACCCTCAACTCCTGGTACTGGCTGGGCTGGTGGGTGCAGCCGATCCTGGAGAGCCCGCGCGACCTGCTGCTCGCGCACGCCTCCCACTGGCTCGACGGGCGTCACGTACCGGAGCTCGACCGCGCCCTCGCGGGACTCCCCCCGGTCGACACCGACCCCCAGGTGCGCTTCCTGCACGCCTGCCGTGCCTACCTCGTCAAGGACTGGGACCAGCTCGTCCGGCACACCGAGACCCTCGTCGACGACCCGCTGCTCGGCATCGAGGCCGGTCTGTTCGGCGGCATGGCACGGGTCCGTCTGGAGATGTACGGCCAGGCGGAACCGCTCCTCTCGGCCTCGCTGATGCGGTGCCGCAGCGAGCAGCCCCAGCGCAAGGAGCTGCGCTACTGGCTGGCCCGCGCCCACGAGGGCACCGGGCGCAGCGCCGCCGCCCTGCCGCTCTACCGGGCCGTGCACCGGATCGATCCGGCCTTCATGGACACGGCCGCGCGGCTCGCCACGATCGCCGAGTACGACGGCTTCGAGGGGTACGACGGCGTGGACGACCCGGCCGGCCTCGCGACGGTCGCCCTCGGCACCGTCGGCGGGGGCCTCGGGCAGGAAGCCGGGGACACCCCGCCCGGCACCGACCCCGACCCCGGGCCGCTGGGCGACGGACTGCTGCTCGCGCCCGAGCCCGTACCGCCGGCGGCGCCGGTCACGCCGCCGGAGCCCGTACGGCAGAAGGCCTCCCTTCCCGCCCAGCCGCTGCCACCGCGCTTCCCCGAGGGCCCCACCGATCCGGCGCTGCTCGCGGAGGCCCTCGCCGAGCTGGAGGGCATGGTCGGCATGGAGCCGGTGAAACGGCAGGTCAAGGCGTTGTCGGCGCAGCTGGAGATGGCGCGGCTGCGCGCCGGGCAGGGCCTTCCGGTCCAGCCGCCCAAGCGCCACTTCGTCTTCTCCGGACCGTCGGGGACCGGGAAGACCACGGTGGCCCGCATCCTCGGCCGGGTCTTCTACGCCCTCGGTCTCCTCGGCGGGGACCATCTGGTGGAGGCCCAGCGGGCCGACCTGGTGGGCGAGTTCCTCGGGCAGACGGCGGTCAAGGCCAACGAGCTGATCGACTCGGCGGTCGGCGGGGTCCTCTTCGTGGACGAGGCGTACGCGCTCTCCAACACCGGCTACAGCAAGGGCGACGCCTACGGGGACGAGGCCCTTCAGGTCCTCCTCAAGCGGGCCGAGGACAACCGCGACCACCTCGTGGTCATCCTGGCCGGCTACCCCGAGGGAATGGACCGGCTGCTCAGCACCAACCCGGGGCTCTCCTCCCGGTTCACCACCCGGGTCGACTTCCCCTCGTACCGCCCTCCGGAACTGACCGCGATCGGCGAGGTGCTCGCGGCGGCCAACGGCGACGGCTGGGACGACGAGGCCCGCGAGGAGCTGCGCTCGATCAGCGGACACGTCGTCGAGCAGGGCTGGATCGACGAGCTGGGCAACGGACGTTTCCTGCGCACGCTGTACGAGAAGTCCTGCGCCTACCGGGACCTGCGGCTCTCCGGATGGCCCAGCACGCCGACCCGGGAGGACCTCGCCACCCTCCGGCTCGCCGACCTGATGCAGGCGTACGGCGAGGTCCTGTCGGGCCGCGGTCCGGTCGACCGCGGCCCGCGGCAGGAGCCGCCGGGGTACTAGACGGACGCCGTACGCGCTGTCCGCACCCGGTGCGCGGGGTCACGGACCTCACCCACCAGCATTTCCAGGACGTCCTCCAGGGCGACGAGGCCGAGCACCCGGCCCGAGCCGTCCGCGACCTGGCCCAGATGGGTGGCCGCGCGGCGCATCACGGTCAGGGCGTCGTCGAGGGGCAGTTCCGCGCGGAGCGTCGCCATCGGCCGCCACAGCCGCGGCGGCACCGGCCGCTCCCGTTCCTCCAGGTCCAGGACGTCCTTCACGTGCACGAACCCCGTGAAGCCGGCCCCCGCGTCGGCCCGGACCGGGAAGCGCGAGTACCCGGTGCGTACGGTCAGCTCCTCGATCTCCCGTGGGGTGACCGTCGGCGGGACGGTGACCAGGGAGGCCGGGGCGATGAGGACGTCCGTCACCGGGCGCGTGCCCAGTTCGAGGGCGTCCTCCAGGCGCTCCTGCTCGGCCGGGTCGAGCAGGCCCGCCTGTCCCGCGTCCTCGACGAGGCGACCCAGCTGGGCGCGGGTGAAGACCGCCTCCACCTCGTCCTTCGGCTCCACCCCGAACGCCCGCAGGACGAGCCGGGCGCAGGCGCCGAGCGCGGCCGTCACCGGACGGCAGAGCCGGGCGAAGGCCACCAGGGTCGGGGAGAGCCAGAGCGCGGTCCGCTCGGGCGCGGCCATCGCCAGGTTCTTCGGGACCATCTCGCCGATGACGAGGTGGAGGAAGACGACCGCGGCGAGGGCGATGACGTACCCGAGCGGATGGATGAGCCCCTCGGGGACGCCGACCGCGTGGAAGACGGGTTCGAGGAGACGGGCGACGGTCGGCTCGGCGACGGCGCCGAGCGTCAGGGAGCAGACGGTGATGCCGAACTGGGCGGCCGCCATCATCTGCGGCAGGTTCTCCAGCCCGTACAGGACCTGCTTGGCACGGGCATCGCCGAGTGGCTCGATCTGGCTGCGCCGGACGGAGACGAGCGCGAACTCGGCTCCGACGAAGAAGCCGTTGGCCAGGACGAGGAGGACGGCGAAGAGAAGCGGAAGGGTGCTCATCGGACGCCCTCCGAGACCAGCGGGGCGGGCGCGGGCACGGGCACCGGTCCCGCGACGGGGACCCGACGCGTGCCCGGGCCGGGGCCCGGGGCGGGGCTGGTAGCCGGGTCCGCGTCCGGGGCGGGGTCCGTGGCCGGGACCGCGTCCGGGGCAGAGCCCGTAGCCGGGACCGGGTCCGGGGCAGAGCCCGTAGCCGGGACCGGGTCCGTGCCCGCGACCGGGTCCGCCCGGACGAGGTGGACGCGCTCGGCGCGGTAGCGGTCGACCTGGCGTACCGAGAGGCGCCAGCCGGGGAGTTCGGCGCGGTCGCCCGGGGCGGGGATGCGCCCGAGGAGATCGGCGACGAGCCCGGCGACGGTCTCGTACGGCCCGTCGGGCACGTCGAGGCCTATCCGGCGCAGGGTGTGGACCCGGCAGGAGCCGTCGGCGTCCCAGGCGGGCCGGCCGTCCTCGGCGGGGGCGGCGGCCAGTTCCGGCCGCCCGTCGCTCACGGTGTCGTGCTCGTCGCGGACCTCGCCGACGAGTTCCTCGACGATGTCCTCCAGGGTGACGACCCCGGCCGTACCGCCGTACTCGTCGACGACCACCGCGATCGGCTGCTCGCGGCGCAGCCGCTCCAGGAGGGTCTGGGCGGGCAGCGACTCGGGCACGAGGAGCGGCGGGACCGCGATCCGGCCGACGGGGGTGCGCGGCCGGGCGGGCGGGTCGACGGCGAGCGCGTCCTTGAGGTGGACCATGCCGACGATCTCGTCGATGCGGTCGCGGTAGACCGGGAAGCGCGAGAGACCGGTGGCCCGGGTGAGGTTGAGGACGTCGGCCGCGGTGGCGTCCCACTGCAGGGCGCTCACCTTCACGCGCGGGGTCATCACCTGCTCGGCGGTGAGTCCGCCGAGGGACAGGGTCCGTACGAAGAGGTCCGCGGTGTCCTGTTCGAGGGCGCCGGCCAGGGCGGAGTGCCGGGCCAGGGAGACCAGCTCACCGGGGGTGCGGACGGAGTCCAGCTCCTCGGTGGGCTCGACGCCCAGGAGCCGCACCAGATGGTTGGCGACCCGGTTCAGGAGGGAGATCACCGGCCGGAAGACGGCCGAGAAGCAGCGCTGCGGGGTGGCCACGAAGCGGGCCACCTGGAGCGGCCGTGAGACCGCCCAGTTCTTCGGTACGAGCTCGCCGACCACCATCTGGACGGCGGAGGCGAGCAGCATGCCGATCACCACCGCGATCCCGGAGACGGCCCCTTCGGGCAGTCCGGTCGCGGTGAGCGGGCCGTGCAGCAGTCCGGCGAGCGCGGGCTCGGCGAGCATGCCGACGACGAGGGAGGTGAGCGTGATGCCCAGTTGGGTGCCGGAGAGCTGGAAGGACAGCTCGCGCAGGGCGGCGACGACGGTGCGGGCGCGCCGGTCGCCGGTGGCCGCGGCCCGTTCGGCCTCGGCGCGCTCGACGGTCACGAGGCCGAACTCGGCGGCCACGAAGAAGCCGTTGGCGAGGATGAGGACGAAGGCCGCGACGAGCAGCAGAAGGGAGACGATCATGCCGCCGCCTCCGGGAAGGGGGCGACGCGGGTACTACCGGACGATCCGTCCATTGCTGGAGGGAGTCACTCCTCGGGTCGAAGGGGGGTGGCCTCGCGGGCCGTGTCGTCGGCCCTGCACACGCGAGGCGGTGGTGCCGCTCGGCACCACCGCCTCCAGGGTAATCACGTGCGGGCCCCGAGGGGCAGGGGGCCGGCTCCGGATGGGGGACGGACGGGGGTTCCACCGGAGGGGATCCGTCCGGTGCGCCCCGAGGTCCTTCCCGTGGACCCGGAGGGCCGGGTCAGGCCGGCCGCTCCGCGCCCGTCCCGTGCGCCTGGGCCAGGGCCCGCAGGGCGCGGGCGTCCCGGATGGCCGCTTCCTTGGCGATACCGGGCTGGATGCCGAGCGCGGGCAGGCTGGTGCCGTCGCTCAGGTCCAGGAAGACCCAGGCGTCGCCGGGGCGCAGGTTCACCTTGAGGATCTCCGCCCAGGCGAGGCGCCGCGTCCGGGTGATGTTGACGACCGTGACGCCCTCGTCGTCGGCGACGACCTTGGGGCGGCTCAGGAGCACGAGCACCCCCGACAGGAGCGCGGCGGTGAGGATGAAACTGGCGCGCTCCCCCGGTCCGAGCCGTTCCAGCATCAGCGCCACGGCGGTGATGACGACGAACATCACGAGCCCCACGGTCAGCAGGACGGCCCGGGTGCGCCCGGGACGGAAGGTGACCGGAAGGGCGGGGAGGGAGGGCTCGGACATCGGGGGTTCCTCGGGGCGGACGGTCCGTGCCGTCAGAGGCGGCAGGCGTGGATGGCGGTGGTGAGGATGGCGCGGGCGCCGATCTCGTACAGGTCGTCCATGATCCGCTGCGCCTCCTTGGCGGGGACCATCGCACGGACCGCGACCCAGCCCTCGTTGTGCAGCGGGGAGATGGTCGGGGACTCCAGGCCGGGGGTGAGGGCGACGGCCTGCTCCAGGTGCTCGGCGCGGCAGTCGTAGTCCATCATCACGTACGAGCGGGCGACGAGGACGCCCTGGAGACGGCGGAGGAACTGCTGGACCTGGGGGTGGTCGTCCTCGGCGCCGTGGCGGCGGACGACGACGGCCTCGGAGGTCAGGATCGGCTCGCCGATGACCTCAAGACCCGCGTTGCGCAGGCTGGTGCCGGTCTCGACGACGTCCGCGATGACCTGGGCGACGCCCAGCTGGATCGCGGTCTCGACGGCGCCGTCCAGGTGGACGACGGAGGCGTCGATGCCCTGGTCGGCGAGGTGCTTGGCGACGATGCCCTCGTAGGAGGTGGCGATCGTCATGCCGCCGAAGTCCTCGGGGCCGCTCGCGGTGCCCGGCCGGGTGGCGTACCGGAAGGTGGAGCGGCCGAAGTTCAGCGCGAGGATCTCCTCGGCGCTGGCGCCGGAGTCCAGGAGCAGGTCACGGCCGGTGATGCCGATGTCCAGCTTCCCGGACGCGACGTAGATCGCGATGTCCTTGGGGCGCAGGTAGAAGAACTCGACCTCGTTGTCGGGGTCGATGACCACGAGCTCCTTGGACTCCTTGCGCTGGCGGTAGCCGGCCTCATGGAGCATTGCCGACGCAGGTCCGGAGAGGGAACCCTTGTTGGGAACGGCGATGCGCAGCATGGGGTGGGCTTCCTTTGCCTGGGAGTTTCGGAGAGGGGGACGCGTGGCTCAGAGGTGGGCGTAGACGTCGTCGAGGGAGATCCCGCGGGCGACCATCATCACCTGGACGTGGTACAGCAGCTGCGAGATCTCCTCGGCGGCGGCCTCCGTGCCCTCGTACTCGGCGGCCATCCAGACCTCGGCGGCCTCTTCGACGACCTTCTTGCCGATGGCGTGGACGCCCTTGTCCACCAGCTCCGCGGTGCGGGAGGTGGCCGGGTCGCCGGTCTCGGCCTTGAGCTTGAGCTCGGCGAAGAGCTCTTCGAAGGTTTTACGGGTTCCGTTCGCCATGATGGTCCTAAGAGTACGGGGTGAGGGTCGCGCACTCAGCGCCAGGGTTCGCTGACCGTACGCAGCGTGGTCGCGGTGGCGACGGCGGCGGTGACGGCTTCGTGGCCCTTGTCCTCGCGGGAGCCTTCGAGTCCGGCCCGGTCGAGGGCCTGCTCCTCGTCGTCGACGGTGAGGACGCCGAATCCGACGGGTACGCCGGTGTCGATCGAGACCTGGGTGAGGCCGTGGGTGACGCCCTGGCACACGTACTCGAAGTGCGGCGTTCCGCCGCGGATGACGACGCCGAGCGCCACGATGGCATCGTAGCCGCGGCCGGCGAGGACCTTCGCCACGACCGGGAGCTCGAAGCTGCCGGGGACCCGCAGCAGGGTGGGCTCCTCGATGCCCAGCTCGCTCAGGGCGCGCAGGGCTCCGTCGACGAGACCGTCCATGATCTTCTCGTGCCACTGGGCCGCGATGACCGCCACCCGCAGGTCGCCGCAGTTCTTCACGCTGAGGACGGGTGCGCCCTTGCCGCTCATGTTTCTCCTTGCCGATGTTCGGTCGTACGTAGGTGGTTACTGGTTGCCGCAGGTGGAGGCCGGGGGGCCGTCCAGCCAGGGCAGGTCGTGGCCCATCCGGTCCCGCTTGGTGGTCAGGTACCGGAGGTTGTGCTCGCCCGCCGTGACCGGCATCGGCTCGCGGCTCCGGACCGTGAGGCCGTACCGGGTGAGGGCGGCGATCTTGTCGGGGTTGTTGGTCATGAGGCGCAGGCCGCGGACGCCCAGGTCGCCGAGGATCTGCGCGCCGGCCGCGTAGTCGCGGGCGTCGGCGGGCAGCCCGAGTTCCAGGTTGGCGTCGAGGGTGTCGCGGCCGCGCTCCTGGAGTTCGTACGCGCGCAGTTTGGACAGCAGGCCGATGCCGCGGCCCTCGTGGCCCCGGAGGTAGACGACGACACCGTGGCCGGCCTCCTGGATCCGGTCGAGGGAGGCCTGGAGCTGGGGGCCGCAGTCGCAGCGCAGGGAGTGGAAGATGTCGCCGGTGAGGCACTCGGAGTGGACCCGGACCAGGACGTCCTCGCCGTCGCCGATCTCGCCGTGGACGAGGGCGACGTGCTCGACGCCGTCGACGGTGGAGCGGTAGCCGTACGCGGTGAAGTCGCCGTGCGCGGTGGGGAGCCGGACCTCGGCCTCGCGGCGGACGGTCGGCTCGGCGGAGCGCCGGTAGGCGATCAGGTCCTCGATGGAGATGATCGTCAGGCCGTGCTTGCGGGCGAAGGGGACCAGCTCGGGCAGGCGCAGCATGACGCCGTCCTCGCCGGCGATCTCGACGATCGCGCCGGCCGGGCGGAGGCCCGCGAGGCGGGCCAGGTCGACGGCGGCCTCGGTGTGCCCGTTGCGGGCGAGGACACCGCCGGCCTTGGCGCGCAGCGGGAAGACGTGGCCGGGGCGGACGAAGTCGGAGGGTTCGTGGGCGCCGCTCGCCAGCATCCGCAGGGTGGTGGCGCGGTCGGCGGCGGAGATGCCGGTGGTGACGCCGTGGGCGGGGCCCGCGTCGACGGAGACGGTGAAGGCGGTCCGCATCGACTCGGTGTTGTGCTCGACCATCTGCGGGAGCTGGAGGCGCTCCAGTTCGTCGTCCTCCATGGGGGCGCAGATGAGACCGCGGCACTCGCTCATCATGAAGGCGATGATCTCGGGCGTGGCCTTCTCGGCGGCGATGACGAGGTCGCCCTCGTTCTCGCGGTCCTCGTCGTCGACGACGACGACGGGGCGGCCGGCCGCGATGTCCCGGACGGCCTGCTCGACGGGGTCGAGGGCGAGGTCGGTGGCGTCCCAGAGGGAATCGCGTGCGGCTGCGGGCGGGGCGGTGGCGGGCGTCGGGCGGGCACTCATGCGTGGGCTCCCTTCAGAGCGGCGGGGGCGGTGCGCGTCCGGAGCCACCAGTCGCGCATGCCCCAGATCACGAGGGCGAAGTAGATGACGTACACCAGGCCGGAGAAGGCGAGGCCGCTGTTGAAGGCGAGGGGGACGCCGACGAGGTCGACGAGGAGCCAGGCGAACCAGAACTCGACCAGGCCGCGGGCCTGGGCGATCATCGCGACGAGGGTGCCGACGAAGATGTACGCGTCGGCCCAGGGGCTCCAGGAGAGCGACGGGTAGAGGGTGAAGAGCCCGCCGACGGCGAGGGTGCCGACGACCGCGCCGGCGAGGAGCAGGCCCCGCTCCTTCCAGGTGGCGAAGCGGACGGCGATGGAGCCGTCCTGGGCCTGCTGCCTGCCCTTGTTCCACTGCCACCAGCCCCAGGCGGCGACCCCGATGACGAGGAGCTGCTTGCCGACGCCGCCGGAGAGGTGGGCGGAGGCGTAGGCGCCGACGAGGATGACGCCGGAGAGCAGCTGGGCGGGCCAGGTGAGGATGGAGCGGCGCCAGCCGAGCGCGAGGGCTATGAGTCCGATCGTGTTGCCGATCATGTCGGACCACATGATGTGCTGGTCGAGGACGGTGAACGCCTCGGAGTTGAGCCAGTTCACTTGACGTTCTCCTTGGCGTCGGTGCCGAGCAGCCGCTCGACGTACTTGGCGATGACGTCCACTTCGAGGTTGACCGGGTCGCCGCTCTTCTTGATGCCGAGCGTGGTCAGGTCGAGGGTGGTGGGGATGAGGCTGATGGTGAACCAGTCGTCGGCAACCTCGACGACGGTGAGGCTGACGCCGTCGACCGTGATCGAGCCCTTCTCCACGACGTACCGGGAGAGGTGGGCGGGCAGGCCGACCTTGACGAGTTCCCAGTGCTCGGACGGGGTCCGCTCCAGGATCGTGCCGGTGCCGTCCACGTGGCCCTGGACGATGTGGCCGCCGAGGCGGCCGCCGACGGCCATGGGCCGCTCCAGGTTGACGCGGGAGCCGGTCTCCAGGGCGCCGAGGCTGGACCGCTTGAGGGTCTCGGCCATGACGTCGGCGGTGAACGCGCCGTCGCCGGACTCGACGACCGTGAGACAGACACCGTTGACGGCGATGGAGTCGCCGTGCTGGGCGCCTTCCGTGACCAGGGGGCCGTGCAGTCGGAAGCGGGAGGCGTCCTCCAGCTGCTCGACGGCGACGACCTCGCCCAGTTCTTCGACGATTCCGGTGAACACGGTCAGGCTCCCTTGGGGGTGGCGGTGATGCGGAGGTCGGGTCCGACGCGGGTGGTCTCGGTGACGTCGAGCCGCAACGCGTCGGTGATGGTGCCGATTCCCGCGTCGGCGAGGGCGGCGGGGCCCGCGCCGAGGAGGACCGGGGCGAGATAGCCGACGACCTGGTCGACGGCGCCCGCGGCGACGAAGGCGCCCGCGAGGGTGGGGCCGCCTTCGAGGAGGACGGAGCGGACACCGCGCGCGTGGATGGCGTCCAGGAGGGCGGGTACGGACAGGCCGCGCTCGGCCCGGGGGACGCGGACGATCTCGGTCGTGGCGGTCCCGGCACCGGTGGCCCGGGTGGTTTCGGGGAGCGGGCTCTCGGCGTCCTCCGCGATCGCGATCAGCGTGGGCGCCGCGTCGTCCAGGACCCGGGCGCCGGGTTTCACGGCGGTCGCCTCGGTGTCGACGACGACCCGCAGCGGCTGGACGGCTCCTTCGATGCCGCGGACGGCCAGATGGGGGTCGTCGGCGCGGGCGGTGCCGGATCCGACCACGACGGCGTCGGCCTCGGCGCGGAGCCGGTGGACGTCGGCGCGGGACTCCGCGGAGGTGATCCAGCGGGACGTGCCGTCGGCGGCGGCGATCCGGCCGTCGAGGGTGGCGGCGTACTTCCACCGGACGAAGGGGCGGCCGTGGCGTACGGAGGTGAGCCAGGCGATGTTGACCGCCTCGGCCTCGTCGGCGAGGAGACCCTGGGAGACCTCGGTCCCGGCGGCGCGCAGGGTGTCGGCGCCGCCCGTGGCCTGCGGGTTCGGGTCGCCGACCGCGTACACGACCCGGCTGATCCCTGCCTCGACGAGGGCCTGGGCGCAGGGGCCGGTGCGGCCGGTGTGGTTGCAGGGTTCGAGGGTGACGTAGGCGGTGCCGCCGCGGGCGAGGACTCCGGCCTCGCGCAGGGCGTGGACCTCGGCGTGGGGGCCTCCGGCGCGCTGGTGCCAGCCCTCGCCGACCCGGTGTCCCGAGGCGTCGGTGATGACGCAGCCGACGACGGGGTTGGGGCTGGTGGCACCGAGTCCGCGGGCGGCGAGCTCGACGGCGCGTCGCATGGCGGTGGTGTCGGCCTGCTGGGCCACCGGGTCCTCCTGCCTCTTCGGGCACGGACTCCGGGGCCTGTCGATGACGACAGAGAGCGGGAACGACACCTGGCGCAGGGTGCGCCGAGGCCGAGGTCGCACGGGTACGCCGGTCGGTGACGACACGGCGACCAGCGGACGTACGGCCGGCACACCCCGTGAGGGGTCGAGCCCGCCGCGCACTGCCTCCCATCCGGACTTTCACCGTCGGTCCAGGAATCTCACCTGGTCAACCGGCCGCTGGCTGCGGACGGGTCGCGGACTATACCGCCGGTTCGGAATTACACCGACCCCGGAGTGCGCTGCTGCTGATACAGGGCCAGTCTGCCACGACCCGCGCGAGGCGATGTGGCCGAATTCCTGTGGGCTGGCTCACACACCCTCTTCCCCGGCCTCTTTGGTCCAGACCTATTGACGCACTGGTCTAGTCCTCTTAATCTCCGTGTCACCTCCGAGGAACGGTCCGGCGGGGTGCGCACTCTCCGGGCCCAACACGACCCACCCCCTTGTTCGTTGTGTTCCACCACCTCTCCCAGGAGGAACCGATCGTGTCGTCCCCCCTCACGAAGAGAGCGTCCCTGCTCGCTTCCGGCGCCGCCGTCGCCGGACTGCTGCTCAGTTCGCTGGCCGGCGGCGTCTCGTACGCGGCCGACAACGAGTCCTGTCGCCCCGACGGGCTCTACAAGACCCCGGGCGTCGACGTCCCGTACTGCTCGGTCTACGACACCGAGGGCCGCGAGAAGATGGGCGCGGACCACCAGCGACGCGTCATCGGCTACTTCACCGGTTGGCGCGACGGCAAGAACGGCCAGCCCGCGTACCTGGCCAAGGACATCCCGTGGCAGAAGATCACCCACATCAACTACGCCTTCGGCCACATCGGCGGGGACAACAAGCTCTCCGTCGGCGCGGACGGTCCGGCCAACGCCGCCACCGGGATGACCTGGCCCGGCGTCGCCGGGGCCGAGATGGACCCCGCCTACGCCTACAAGGGCCACTTCAACCTGCTCAACAAGTTCAAGAAGCAGCACCCGCACGTGAAGACGCTGATCTCGGTCGGCGGCTGGGCCGAGACCGGCGGCTACTTCGCCGCCAACGGCGACCGGGTGAACTCCGGCGGCTTCTACTCGATGGCCACCAACGCCGACGGTTCGGTCAACCAGGCCGGGATCGACACCTTCGCCGCCTCTTCCGTCGACTTCATCCGCAAGTACGGGTTCAACGGCGTCGACATCGACTACGAGTACCCGACGACCATGAAGGACGCGGGCAACCCGCTCGACTGGCAGTTCGCCAACGCGCGCCGCGCCGGCCTCGTGCAGGGCTACGCGGCTCTCATGAAGTCCCTGCGCGAGAAGCTGGACAGGGCCGGCGCCGCCGACGGCAAGCACTACCTGCTGACCGTCGCCGCCCCCTCCTCCGGATACCTGCTGCGCGGCATGGAGACCTTCCAGGTGCAGAAGTACCTGGACTACGTCAACATCATGTCCTACGACCTGCACGGCGCCTGGAACGAGTACGTCGGGCCCAACGCCTCCCTCTTCGACGACGGCAAGGACGGCGAACTCGCCGCCGCCAACGTCTACGGCTCGGCGCAGTACGGCGGCATCGGCTACCTCAACACCGACTGGGCGTACCACTACTTCCGCGGCTCGATGCCGGCCGGCCGCATCAACATCGGCCTGCCGTACTACACCCGTGGCCACAAGAACGTGCAGGGCGGCACCGACGGTCTGTGGGGCAAGGCCTCCGCGGCCACCTGCCCGGCCGGAGCTGGCCTGACCAAGTGCGGTGACGGCGCCGTCGGCATCGACAACCTGTGGCACGACAAGGACACCAACGGCGTCGAGTCGCCCGCCGGCTCCAACCCGATGTGGCACGCCAAGAACCTGGAGAAGGGGATCGTCGGCGACTACGTCACCCAGTACGGCTTCCCGGCGAACACCACGCTGACCGGAACCTACACCCGCAAGTACGACTCGACCCTGGTCGCGCCGTGGCTGTGGAACGCGCAGAAGAAGGTCTTCCTCTCCACCGAGGACGAGCAGTCGGTGGCCGCGAAGGCCGACTACGTGGTCGCCAAGGGCATCGGCGGCACCATGGTCTGGGAGATGGCCGGTGACTACGCCTGGAACGCCGCCAAGGGCCAGTACGAGATGGGCTCCACGCTCACCTCGCTGATGTACGACAAGTTCAAGGCGGCCACCCCGTACGGCGCGAAGAAGTCGAACAAGGCGCTGCCGACCCAGGCCGTGAAGATCGACGCGCAGTTCACCGAGTTCAAGCTGGGCGACTCGAACTACCCGATCACCCCGAAGATCAAGATCACCAACAACACGGCGGCGACCCTGCCGGGCGGCACGGAGTTCCAGTTCGACTACGGCACCTCGGCCCCGGGCAACGCCTCCGACCAGTCGGGCTTCGGCACGAAGGTGATCAGCAGCGACCACACGGGTTCCAACGTGGGCGGCCTGAAGGGCGACTTCCACCGCGTCTCCCTGAAGCTCCCGGCCTGGCAGTCGCTCGCCCCGGGCGCCACGGTCGACCTGGCGTTCAACTACTACCTGCCGGTGTCCACCCCCTCCAACTGGACGGTGAACATCAACGGCACGACGTACGCCCTCGCCGGCGACCTGGCGCGCGGCACGACGGTGGTGGAGCCGGGCTCCACGACCCCGCCGACCACGCCTCCCACCACCCCGCCGACGACTCCCCCGACCACGCCTCCGACCACCCCGCCGACGACGCCGCCCACCACGGGCTGCACCGTCCCGGCGTACGTCGCGGGCACGGTCTACAACGCGGGCAACGAGGTCTCGCACAACGGCCGCAAGTGGAAGGCCCAGTGGTGGACCCAGAACGAGGAGCCGGGCAAGACCGGCGAGTGGGGCGTCTGGAAGGACCTCGGCGCCTGCTGACCCTCCCCTCCTGAACCCCCGGCGGCGGAATCCCACGGCCCTTGCCGTCGCCGGGCTCCCCTCCGCGCCGCGCCTCCCTGTCCGGGGCGCGGCGCGGGGGCGTTCCCCCGGCGAGCCGGACGGGTCACCTCTCCGGAACGGTCCGTCCCGCCGCTACGGGAACAGCTGGTCCTGCGCCGCATCGCGGGCCCGCAGGAGGGCGCCGCGCAGGACGGCCGTGTCGCCGAGGCTGGTGGGCCGGACCTCCGCGCGCAGGGGCGAGAGGGCCGCGAGGGCGGACTCCACGCGCGCGGCGAGTCCGGCGCCGCCCTGGTGGCCGGTCTCCCCGGCGAGGACCACACAGCCGGGGTCCAGGACGGAGACGATCGCGGCCGCGCCCACGGCCAGGCGGTGGGCGAGGGCGTCGAGGAAGGGCTCGTGTCCCGAGGTGAGCGCGTCCGCAGGGTCGAGCCCGTGCGCGGCGGCGAGGGCCTCGACGGCGGCCGCGCAGGCCAGTTCGTGGAAGCCGCCGTCGCAGCCGGTGGCCGAGGGCAGCCCCGAGGTGCCGGGCACGGGCAGGAAGCCGACCTCGCCCGCGCCGCCCGAGGCACCGCGGCGCAGCCGCCCGTCGAGGACGACGGCGGCGCCGACGCCCTGGCCGAGCCAGAGCAGGACGAAGTCCTCCCGGTCGCGGGCGGCGCCCTCGCGCAGTTCGGCGACGGCGGCGAGGTTGGTCTCGTTCTCGACGAGGACGTGGGCCGGCAGCCGCTCCTGGAGGACGGCGACCAGGCGCCGGTGCCAGGCGGGCAGTCCCGTGGAGTCGCGCAGTTCGCCGGTGGCCGGGTCGATGAGTCCGGGGGCTCCGACGGCGACGGTGTGCAGCCGGTCGGCGCCCGCCTCCTTCGCGGTCCGCTCCAGGAGGGTGACGGCCTTCTCGACGGCCGGTCCCGTGCCGCTGTCGTCGCCGACGGGGACGGACGCCTCGGCGAGGGTGCTGCCGAGCAGGTCGGCGACGGTGACGGAGACGGAGCGGGTGCGGACGTCGAGCGCGGCGAGGTGGGCGCGGTCGGCGACGAGCCCGTACAGCTTGGCGTTGGGGCCTCGGCGCTCGGCTCCGGACTCCCCCACCACATGGACGAGCCCCGAACCCTGGAGCCGTTCGACGAGGTCGGCGACGGTGGGGCGGGAGAGTCCGGTGAGGGCCTTGAGCTGAGTGGCCGTCAACGGGCCCTCGTCCTGGAGCAGTCGCAGGGCGAACCGGTCGTTGATGGCTCGTGCGGTGCTCGGGGATGCGGCCATGCGGCGATCCTCTCAGACTCGTGGGGAGGGGACCTCCCCCTGCGGTCTATTTATCAGGCAGGGTTCCTGATAGTTTACGCGGCACACCACGACCACCGGGAGGGCCCATGGCGGCGGACACCGTCACCAGCACCGATCGCCTGCGGCGGGCGCGCTTCGCCGTCGCCGCAGTGTTCTGCGTCCACGGCGCCGTCACCGGCAGCTTCGCGACCCGGATCCCCTGGATCCAGGAGCACGCGGGCGTGAGCCCCGGACAGCTGGGGCTCGCGCTCGCCTTCCCGGCGCTCGGCGCCTCGCTCGCGATGCCGCTGGCCGGGGCCATCGGCCACCGCTTCGGCGCCCGCACGGCCTTGCGCGGCCTGCTCGCGCTGTGGACGCTCGCCCTGACGCTGCCCTCGCTCGCCCCGAACATCTGGGGCCTGTGCGGAGCGCTCTTCGTGTTCGGCGCCACCGCCGGCATGTCCGACGTGGCGATGAACGCGCTCGGCGTCGAGACCGAGAACCGGCTCGGCAAGTCCATCATGTCCAGCCTGCACGGCATGTGGAGCGCGGGCGCCCTCATCGGCTCCGCCGCCGGCACGGTCGCCGCCCACCTCGGCGCCGACGCCCGGATCCACCACCTGATCGCGGCCCTGGTCCTCACCGCCCTCGGGCTGCTGTTCTGTCAGGGCGTGCTCGACGTGCACAGCACCCCGGACGAGGAAGCCCCGCCGCGCTTCTCGCTGCCGCCGAAGTCCGCGCTGGTCATCGGCGCCATCGGGTTCTGCGCGGTGTTCGCGGAGGGTGCCAGCCTCGACTGGTCGGCCGTCTACCTCCGGGACGAACTGGGCAGCTCCGCCGGGCTCGCGGCCGCCTCCACGACCGCCTTCGCGCTGACCATGACCGTCGCCCGCCTCGTCGGAGACCGGGTCGTGGACCGCTTCGGCGCGGTCCGTACGGTACGGGTCGGGGGCGCCGTCGCCACCCTCGGCGGGGTCATGGTCGTCCTCGCCCCGCACGCCGCCGTCGCCATGGCGGGATTCGGTCTGATCGGCCTCGGTGTCGCGGTCGTCGTCCCGCTCGCCTTCGCGGCGGCCGGGCGCAGCGGCCCCAACCCCAGCCAGGCCATCGCGGGCGTCGCCACCATCACGTACACCTCGGGTCTGATCGCCCCCTCGGCCATCGGCGGCATCGCCGACGCGACCTCCCTGGTCGTCTCCTTCGGCCTGGTCACCCTGCTCACCCTGGGGCTGGTGGTCGGCGCGGGCGTGCTCAGGTCGGCCGGCCGGAAGACGGCGGCGACCCCGGCGGCGCCCTCGGCGAAGACGTCCGGCCCGGTGGGCGGCTAGCCACCCACCGCGGGCAGGCGCACGGTCGGCGCCTGGTCCGGGCGGCGGCGCATACCATGTGGCTGATCTTCCGCGGTCACGCCACGGCCGCCGGAACCGGAGAACGGGAGCGACCTCATGAACCTCGGTGTGCGCTGGAGCCTGCACGGCGACGGGCGAACACCCGCTCCCGGAGCCGTCGTCCGCCCGGACGAACGGCTCTCCTGGCCCCGTACCGTCGGCCTCGGCGCCCAGCACGTGGTCGCGATGTTCGGCGCGTCGTTCGTGGCGCCGGTGCTCATGGGTCTCGACCCGAACCTGGCGATCATGATGTCCGGTGTCGCGACCGCGATCTTCCTCCTCGCGACCCGCGGCACCGTCCCCTCCTACCTGGGCTGCTCGCTCTCCTTCGTCGGCGTCGCCGCCGCCATCCGGGCCTCGGGCGGCACCAGCGCCACCGTGACCGGCGCGGTCCTCGTCGTCGGCGCGGTGCTCTTCCTCGCGGGTCTCGCGGTACGGAAGTTCGGCGCGCGGATCATCCACGCGGCGATGCCCCCGGTCGTGACCGGCGCCGTCGTCATGCTGATCGGCTTCAACCTGGCCCCTGTCACCGCCGCGACGTACTGGCCGCAGGACCAGTGGACGGCGCTCCTCGTGATGCTGTTCACCGGCCTCGCCGTGGTCTGCCTGCGGGGGTTCTGGTCCCGGATCGCGATCTTCCTCGGCCTGATCTTCGGCTACGGCATCTCCTGGGTCTTCGACCTCGTCTTCGGCAAGATCCATTCGATGTCACCGTCCGGCCAGGTCGGCGACCACTGGCGGCTCGACCTCTCCGCCGTCTCCGGAGCGGACTGGATCGGCCTGCCCTCGTTCCACGGGCCGAGCTTCGAGTGGTCCGCGATCCTGGTCGCGCTGCCCGTCGTCATCGCCCTGATCGCCGAGAACGCCGGACACGTCAAGGCCGTCGGCGAGATGACCGGCAAGCCGCTCGACGACCAGCTCGGCACCGCGATCGCCGCCGACGGCGCCGCCTCGATGCTGTCGACGGCCGTGGGCGGCCCGCCGAACACCACGTACTCCGAGAACATCGGCGTCATGGCCGCCACCCGCGTCTACTCGACCGCCGCCTACTGGGCCGCCGCCGGCTTCGCGCTCCTCTTCGGGCTCTGCCCGAAGTTCGGCGCGGTCGTCGCCGCCATCCCCGGCGGGGTCCTCGGCGGCATCACCGTGATCCTGTACGGCATGATCGGCCTGCTCGGCGCCCAGATCTGGATCAACGCCGAGGTGGACCTGCGCAACCCGCTCAACCTGGTCCCGGCCGCCGCCGGCATCATCATCGGCGTCGGCGGGGTGAAGCTGACCTTCACCGACACCTTCGAGCTGGGGGGCATCGCGCTCGGCACGATCGTCGTCATCACCGGCTACCACGTGCTGCGCGCCTTCGCCCCGGCGCACCTCAAGGAGCAGGAGCCCCTGCTCGACTCGGGGACCAGCGCGTACGAGAGCACGTCCGGCGACGGACCGGCGCCGAAGAACTGAGTGATTCGCCCGTTCTGGGGAAGCGTGGCCGAGGGTGTTCCCTCCCGGGCCCGGCGCCTGGGACGCTGCCCCCATGGCGCAGACCACGCACATCGGGCAGTTCACCGCGGTCGACCCGCTGGCCGAGCGGATGCGCGCCATCCGCTCGGCCTGGCATCCGGCGGACGGTGTCGCCGTCTTCAACCGGGTCTATCTGACGGTCACGGAGGAGATCGGCCACGCCATCGAGTCCGGCGCCTTCACCGACCGCCGGGCGGCCGCGACCCTCGACGTGCGCTTCGCCGAGCGCTATCTCTCGGTCGTCGACGCCGTCGCCACCGGCGGCCCCGCCCCGGCCTGCTGGCGGCCGCTCTTCCACTACCGGCGGCATCCCGGCGTACGGCCGCTGCAGTTCGCGCTGGCCGGCATCAACGCGCACGTCGGGCACGACCTCGCCCTCGCCGTGGTCGACACGTGCCGGGCCCTCGCGTGCGCTCCCGCGGATCTGGAGGACGAGTTCGACCGGGTCGGCGACATCCTCGTACTCCTGGAGGAGCGCATCCGCGAGGAGGTGATGCCGGGCCCGGACCTGCTGGAGATCACGGACCCGCTGACGCACCTGCTGGGCTGCTGGAGCCTGGACCGGGCCCGAGACGGGGCCTGGCTGGCCGCCCGCTCGCTCTGGCAGCTGCGCGAACTGCCCGACCTGGCCGAGGAGTTCAGGGAACGCCTCGACCGGTCGGTGGGCCTGGTGGGGCGGATGCTGCTCACCCCGCTGGCCCCGCGCGGCTGAGCCCGTCAGTCCTCCGGCAGCTCGACCGGGGCGATGTCCTCGTAGACGTCACCCGGGCCCGGGTTGGTGCCGTCGGTGGCACCGCCGAAGTGGTGCATCACGCCCCAGACGGCGTTGAGCGCCGTCTGCACCGCGCCCTCGGCCCAGCCGGCCGTCCAGGAGATGTCGTCGCCGGCGAGGAAGATGCCCCGCTTGTCCTCGGGCAGCCGGTCCTGCATGAAGTGGGTGAACAGGCGCCGCTGGTAGCGGTAGTGACCCGGCAGGTTCGCCTTGAACGCGCCCATGAAGTAGGGCTCGTTCTCCCAGGAGACGGTGACCGGGTTGCCGATGATGTGCTTGCGGATGTCGACCTTCGGGTAGATCTCGCCGAGCGACTTCAGCATGACCTCCATCCGCTCGTTCGCGGAGAGCGGCAGCCACTTCAGGCTGTCGTCGCACCAGGTGTACGAGAGGCAGATGACGGCCGGCTTGTCCGGGCCCTCGTCGAGGAGGTAGGTGCCGCGGGTCATCCGGTCGGTGAGCGTCATCGACATGACGTCCCGGCCGGTCTCCTCGTCCTTGTCCAGCCAGAACGGCCGGTCGACGGGCACGAACAGCTTGGACGACTCCATGTAGTGGGTCCGCTCGATCGCCGTCCAGTGGTCGATCGGGAAGAGCGAGTCGTCACAGGCGATCTTGGAGAGCAGCATCCATGACTGGGCGGTGAAGATCGCCGCCTGGTACGTACGGATGTCGCCGGAGGCGTCGGTGACGGTGATCCGGTTGCCGGCGGTCCGGTTCAGCCGGGTGACGGCGGGCTTCGGGGCGCCCTCGTGCAGGGAGCTGAGGGAGGTGCCCTGCGCCCAGTGGACGATCTTCTCGGGCTCGCGCTCCCACAGGCGCACCGGCAGCTGCTGCGAGCCGCCGACGATGCCGCGGTGGTGGTCGTCCGCCTCGGTGTAGACGACGCGGAGGATCTCCAGGATGGAGTTGGGGAAGTCGGTGTCCCAGCCGCCGGTGCCGAAGCCGACCTGGCCGAAGATCTCGCGGTGCCGGAAGGACTTGAAGGACTCCGACTCGCAGAGGAAGCCGTAGAAGGTCTGGTTGTCGAGCTTCTCGACGAGCTTCGACCAGATCTCGCGGATGCGCGGGACGTCCCGCTCGCGCATGGCCTGGTTCATGTCGGAGAAGTCGGCACCCTCGTCCAGACAGGCGTTCCACGCGTTCATCACGTCGCGGTAGACCTGCGGAAGGTCGTCGACGGTGGTGGCGTAGTGGGACTCGCCCTTGAGGTCCACGACGGTCGACGGGGTCGACTCGGCCAGCGGGTTCGGGAAGGGCCTGGTCTCCAGGCCGACCAGGTCGATGTAGTGCTGGAGCGCGGTCGAGGAGGGCGGGAAGCGCATGGCGCCCATCTCGGCGGTGAGGCCCTCGGTTGCGGTGCCCTCGAAGCCCACGGTCCGCAGCCGGCCGCCGATCTGGTCGGCCTCGTAGACGACGGGCTTGAGGCCCATCTTCATCAGCTCGTACGCGGCGATGATGCCGGAGAGCCCGCCGCCGATGACGGCGACCTCGGTGCCGTGCTCGGTGGCCGGTATCTGGCCGAGCCCGGCCGGGTGGGCCAGGAAGTCGTCGTAGGCGTACGGGAAGTCCGGACCGAACATCGTGATCGGCGGCTGGCCGTCGCTGTGGGGGACGGCGGTCGTGGGCACCGTGGACGTCATGGGGTACGGACTCCTTGCACGAAAGGTGAGGCAGGTCGGGAAGGCGGGAGGGGCCGGCTCAGACGAGGGAGCCGTAGAGCCCGGGGCGGCGGTCGGCGAGGTAGGGGTTGCCCGCGCGCGAGGCCGCGAGGAAGGCGGGGTCGACGTCGCCGAGGACGAGGTCCTCACCGCGGCCGGCGCGGGCGCGGGCGGTGCCGTCGGGGCCCGCGAGGGTGGAGAGGCCCACGAACTCGAAGTCGCCCTCGGGGCCGGTCCGGTTGGCGTACGCGATGTAGAGCTGGTTCTCGAAGGCGCGTACGGGCACGACGGACTCGGCGACGATCTCGGCGGGGTGCATGAGCGCCGTCGGTACCAGGAGGAGGTCCGTACCGGCGAGCGCCTGCGCCCGGACGTTCTCGGGGAACTCCACGTCGTAGCAGATCATCAGGCCGACGGTGAGGCCGCCGAGCTCGGCCTGCACGACGGACCGCTCGCCGGGCGTGAACCACCGGGTCTCGAAGCCGCCGTAGAGGTGGGTCTTGCGGTAGTGCGCGAGCGTCCCGCCGTCGGCGCCGATGAGCTGGGCGGAGTTGTGCAGCACCCCGTGCCGCTCGGTGTTCCGCTCCGGGTAGCCGTACCCGACGGCCAGGCCGTGGCGGACGGCGATGGCCGCGACGGCTCGGGCGGAGGGACCGTCGGCCGGCTCGGCCAGGCGCGCCATGTCGGCGCCGATGGCGTACCCGGTGAGGAAGAGCTCCGGGGCGAGCAGCAGGCCCGCGCCGGCGTCGGACGCGCGGGCGGCGGCCTCGTCGAGGATCTTGAGATTGGCGGCCACGTCACCGAGCTCGCCGGAGCTCTGGAGCAGTGCGGTGCGCAGCGCGGGCATGCGTGATCCTCGGGGGGTCGGAGTACAAGGGGAAGACGTCCAAAACGGTACGGTTTCACGCTCTGCCGGGACAAGGCGGGAGCGTTGCGGACCGACCGTCGAACCGTTGCGCGATCCGAGGTGCGCCCGGCGATTCGTTGCGTACGGCTCCGACCGGGGGCGTACGGCTCCCCCGCCGCGCGGCGGAGAGCGGAACCGTCCCCGGGCGCGACGCCGCGGCGCGGCCCGCGCGGAAGAGTGGTGGTCGTCCGGGAGACCTCACGACAAGGACCTCATCGCCATGAACCGTCGTACGAAGATCGCCGCCCTCGTCGCCGCCCTGCTGATCACGGCGGGGGCCGCGGGCTCCGCCGTCGCCACGGGACACGCCGTGGACGTCACGGCCCTCGCCCCGGCGCGGACCGTGCAGCAGGAGGCGGCGGCGCTGACCGGCACCGCCAAGCTGTACCGGCCGGCCGGGGACGACATCACGTTCTCCTTCGACGCGCGTCTCGCGGGGAAGGACCGGCAGGATCCGCTGAAGGCCACCGGCACGTTCCGCTTCAGCCACTACAAGGGCGACCGGGGCGGATACGCCGAGGTGAAGGTCGACTGCCTGACCACGGGCGGCAAGGTGGCCGTCGTCTCCGGTGTCGTCGTCGAGACGGATGTCAAGGAGTTCCGCAAGGCGCGCGTCGGCGTCACCGTGCACGACGACGCCGCCGGCGACCGGCTCGGCTACACCTGGATGACCGCCGACCCGCAGAAGGACAGGATCCCGCCGTGCCTCAGCGGCGCGCCGTTCGAGAGGGTCCGCGCGGGAACGGGCGACTTCGACGTCACACCCTGGGAGTTCGTCCACCCGACCGAATAGACCGCCCCACGGGGGTGGGCGGGCGAAGGGCGGTGCGGGAACCACGGCCCGCACCGCCCCTGCCGCCCGGCCTGATCCCAACGAACGGCCCTAGGCGGGAGAGCCCGAGGAGAAGCGCCGCAGCAGGGGGGAGAGCACGAGGACGGACTTGGTGCGTTCCACGAACGGCTCGCCCGCGATCCGCTCCAGGACCCGTTCGAAGTGCCGCATGTCCGAGGCGAAGACCTGGACGACGGCGTCCGCGTCGCCGGTGACGGTCGACGCGGACACCACTTCGGGGTACCGCTCCAGACCTCGCCGGATGTCGTTCGGCGAGGTGTTGTGGCGGCAGTAGATCTCGACGAAGCCCTCGGTCTCCCAGCCCAGCGCCGCCGGGTCCACCCGTACGGTGAACCCGGTGATGGCGCCCTCGGCGCGGAGCCGGTCCACGCGCCGCTTCACGGCGGGCGCGGAGAGCCCGACGAGCGAGCCGATGTCGGCGTAGCTGCGGCGGGCGTCCTCCGCGAGGGCGTGGACGATGCGTTCGTCGAGGTCGTTGAGTCGCACTACGGGTGGATCACTTCTCTGTGGTGGCCAGGCGGGAGCGGCGCATGCCGTACAGGAAGTAGAACACGAGGCCCGCGGCCATCCAGCAACCGAAGACGACCCAGGTGATCGCGTCGAGGCTGAACATGTTGTAGACGCAGAACAGGAAGCCGAGGATCGGGAAGGTCCAGCCGAGCGGCACGCGGAAAGTGCGGTCCATGGTCGGGCGGGTGCGGCGCAGCACGATCACCGCGATGTTGACCAGGGCGAAGGCGAAGAGGGTGCCGATGCTGGTGGCGTCGACGAGCTTGCCCAGCGGGATGACGGAGGCGAGGGCGCCGCAGAACAGCGCCACGATGACGGTGTTCACGCGCGGGGTGCCCGTCTTGCCGCTGACCTTGCCGAAGACCTTGGGCACGAGGCCGTCGCGGGACATCGCGAAGAGCACCCGGGTCTGGCCGTAGAGGACGGTCAGCACGACGCTGGCGATGGAGATGACGGCGCCGGCGGCGAGCAGGGTGCCCCAGAACTTCTGGCCGCTGACGTCGTTCATGATCGCGGCGAGGGAGGCCTCGGAACCCTCGAACTCCTTCCAGTTCCAGGCGCCGACGGCGACGGCGGCGACCAGGACGTAGAGCACGGTCACGATGAGCAGCGACAGCATGATTGCGCGGGGCAGGTCGCGCTTCGGGTCCTTGGCCTCCTCACCTGCGGTGGAGGCGGCGTCGAAGCCGATGTAGGAGAAGAAGAGGCTGGCTCCGGCGGCGCTGACGCCGGCCATGCCGAGGGGCATGAAGTCGGCGTAGTTGCCGGACTTGAAGCCCATGAAGCCGATGGCGCAGAAGAGCAGGAGCGCGGCGATCTTCACGAAGACCATGACCGTGTTGACCACGGCGGACTCGCGGGCGCCGCCGAGCAGGAAGACCATCGCGAGCAGGACGACGATCAGGCCGGGCAGGTTGATGAAGCCGCCCTCGCCCGGGGCCGAGGAGACCGCGTCGGGGAGGGTGACGCCGATCGTGCCGTCGAGCAGCTCGTTGAGGTACTCGCCCCAGCCGACGGCCACGGCGGCGACGGACACGCCGTACTCCAGGACCAGGCACCAGCCGCAGACCCAGGCGACGAGTTCACCCATCGTTGCGTACGCGTACGAGTAGGAGGAGCCGGCGACCGGTATGGAGCCGGCCAGCTCCGCGTACGAGAGGGCGGAGAAGAGGGCGGTGAGGCCGGCGATGACGAAGGCGACCGTGACCGCGGGGCCGGCCTTGGGAACGGCGTCGCCGAGGACGACGAAGATGCCGGTGCCGAGCGTGGCACCGATGCTGATCATGGTCAGCTGCCACATGGAGAGCGAGCGGCGGAGGTTGCCGCCCTCACCCTGTCCACCCTCTGCGACCAGCTGTTCCACCGGCTTGCGACGGGCGAGCGCGCCGAGGACGGAGGTCTTGCGGGTGGTCGTGTCGACGACCGGTGGGGCTGCGCCGTGGTCCAGCACTGCGGAGGCTCCTTATCGCTGCCTGTAGGCGGGGCGAGGACCGCGGCGGTGCGTGGACATGACGAGTCAGACCCACGGGGGAAGGGGAACCGCCGAGCAGACGGTCGCCGCCACTCCTGGTACGAGGCATGAGCCTAAGCGCCAGGGTTCGCACTCGTAATGCAGGGTTGTTGCGCACTGCCGAATGATCATTGCGCTCTTCGGGCCCGGACGGGGAAACATTGCGCCCCCCCGCATGAATCGACACATCGGGGTGTGAAGCGGCCCCTGAGCGCGTAGGGACTCCTCATGACGGATGACCCACGCAGCGAGCTCCTGACCACCTCGCGGACAGAGGCCCGGGAGGGCCGGCTCGACCCGGCGCCCTTCCTGCGCGGTACGGCCTGGCTGGACGGTGACCGGCCGGTGCGGGCGGATCCCGCCGACCTGGACCGCTTGCCGTGGGACATCGCCGAACGGGCCGCGCTGCCCATCGGCGTGCGGCTGGAGTTCACCGCCGCACCCGGTACGCGCGCGGTACGGCTGCGCTACCGGGCCACCGTGCCGGAGGCGGGCGACCCGCTCGCCGGGCTGCGCCACTGCTTCGCCCTGTGGAGCGGCACGCGGTTCGTCGGCGAGGTCTGCGTCGACCCGGCCGCCGAGGCCACCGTCACCCTCCCGCTGCCCCCCGGCGGCGGCGTCTTCACCCTCCACCTCCCGGAGGGCCAGGCGCCGGTGCCGCTCGCCCTGTGGGCCGTGGGCGGCGCCCTCTCCCCCGCCCCGGCCCGGCCCCGCTGGCTGGTCCACGGCGACTCCATCACCGAGGGCTGGTGGTCGACCCGTCCCGCCCTCTCGTGGCCCGCGACGACCGGACGGGTGCTGGGCCTCGACGCGGTGAACCTCGGGTACGCGGGCGGGGCACGGGGCGAACTCGTGCTCGCCGAGCAGCTGGCGCGACTCCCGGGCGACGTGATCACCCTCGCGTTCGGCACCAACTGCTGGTCCCGGGTGCCCGCGACGGCCGACCTGTTGTACGCCACCGTCCGGGCCTTCGTCGGCCTGGTGCGCCAGGGGCATCCGGACACCCCGCTGCTCATCGTCTCGCCGGTGCTGCGCCCGGAGGCCGAGCACACCCGCAACGCCCTGGGAGCCACTCTCACGGAGCTGCGCAGGGCCATGGAGCGGGCGGGCCGGGACCTGGCCGCCGAGGGCGACGGACGGCTCCTGGTCCTCCCCGGGCGGCCGGTGCTCGGCCCGGAGCACCTCGCGGACGGACTGCACCCGAACGACGCGGGTCACGCGCGGATCGCGGCGGCGGTGGCGGAGGTCCTGCGGCCGTGGGTGCCCGCCACCCGGCCGTGACGGCGCCGCGGGAACGCCGTGGGCCCCCGGGAGTGCTTCCCGGGGGCCCACGGCGTGCGACGGTGAGGAACTAGCTCCAGCTGGCGTGCAGCGGCTTGCCCTCGGCGTATCCGGCGGCGGACTGGATGCCGACCACGGACTTCTCCTCGAACTCGGCGAGCGAGCCGGCACCGGCGTAGGTGCAGGAGGAGCGGACGCCCGCGATGATCGAGTCGATCAGGTCCTCGACGCCCGGACGGGTCGGGTCGAGGAACATGCGCGAGGTGGAGATGCCCTCCTCGAACAGCGCCTTGCGGGCACGGTCGTAGGCGGACTCGTCGGAGGTCCGGTTCTTGACCGCGCGCGCGGAGGCCATGCCGAAGGACTCCTTGTACGCGCGCCCCTTGGCGTCGTGCTGGAGGTCGCCCGGGGACTCGTACGTACCGGCGAACCAGGAGCCGATCATCACGTTGGAGGCACCGGCGGCGAGCGCCATGGCGACATCGCGCGGGTGGCGGACACCGCCGTCGGCCCAGACGTGCTTGCCGTACTTCTTCGCCTCGGCGGCGCATTCCAGGACGGCCGAGAACTGCGGGCGGCCGACGCCCGTCATCATGCGGGTGGTGCACATGGCACCGGGGCCGACGCCGACCTTGATGATGTCCGCGCCCGCCTCGATGAGGTCCTTGACGCCCTCGGCGGCGACGATGTTGCCCGCGACGATCGGGACCTGCGGGTCGAGCGCCCGTACGGTCCGGATGGCGGAGATCATCGACTCCTGGTGGCCGTGCGCGGTGTCGATGACCAGCGTGTCGACGCCGGCGTCGAGGAGCTGCTTGGCCTTGCCCGCCACGTCGCCGTTGATGCCGACGGCGGCGGCGATGCGCAGCCGCCCGTTCTTGTCGACGGCCGGGCTGTAGAGCGTCGCGCGCAGCGCTCCCTTGCGGGTGAGGATGCCGACGAGCTTGCCGTCAGCGTCGACGGCCGGGGCGTAGCGGCGGTTGGCGGCGTCGAGGGTGTTGAACGCCTCGCGCGGGTCGATGTCGGCGTCCAGGAGCAGCAGGTCCTTGGACATGACCTCGGAGAGCTGGGTGAAGCGGTCCACGCCGGAGAGGTCGGCGTCGGTGACGACACCCACCGGTCGCCGGTTCTCGTCGACGACGACACCGGCGTCGTGGGCGCGCTTGGGCAGCAGCGACAGCGCGTCCGCGACGGTCTGGTGCGGCTCGAGGAAGATGGGGGTGTCGAGGACGTGGTGACGGCTCTTGACCCAGGCGATGACGTCGGTGACGACCTCGATCGGGATGTCCTGCGGGATGACGACGAGGCCACCCCGGCGGGCGACGGTCTCGGCCATCCGGCGGCCGGCGATGGCGGTCATGTTGGCGACGACGAGCGGGATCGTCGTCCCGCTCCCGTCCGGCGAGGAGAGGTCCACCGCC
Organism: Streptomyces sp. NPDC058671; assembly: GCF_042716475.1. Lineage (NCBI taxonomy): Bacteria > Bacillati > Actinomycetota > Actinomycetes > Kitasatosporales > Streptomycetaceae > Streptomyces > Streptomyces sp. NPDC058671. The sequence goes on from NZ_JBHXSA010000034.1 coordinate 36,250, forward strand.
TGGCGGGAACCGACGGCCGAGCGGCTCGGCACCATGAACACATCGTCGTACGTCAGGTCGTAGGGCGGCTTGACGTCATTGAGGAAACGCACGTGCTGACATCCCAGTCGTTCGGATCGGCCCCTAGGCATTTCAGCCAGGGGAAAAAGCACGTAGTTCATTGTCCCACGGCGGTACGGATACCGGCCCCGGTCTAATCGTCCGAGCCTCGCGGGGGCGTGTCTGTCGGATCCTCCGAACCGCCGAGCGAGAGGAGGACGGTGAGGCCGGCGCCGGCGGCGCGGGCCGCCGTGGAGAACACCTCCTCGGCGATCCCCCACTCCTCGGGGCTGGCCTCGGCGTAAGCCTGCCAGCCGGTGACCACGATCGCCAGGGGGCGGCGCAGGTCGGCGAGGCAGTCGGCGAGGGCGTCCCAGTTGTGCCCGAACCAGACCGGCAGCGCCAGGGCGCGCGCGCAGCGGTTCATGAAGGCGGTCTTGTCGGTGACTCCGTGCAGGTCGAGGACGACGGGGCGGGAGAGGTCGGGGGCCCCGTGGCCCGCGGGGCGGATCGCGTTCATGATCCGACCACCTCCCGGAAGCTCCGGTAGTGGTCGTCGGTGTAGTACCTCTCCCCGCTCCGGCCGGTGACGACGCGCCGGGACCCGCGATCCCGCTCGCCGGGCGTCGGGACCGTGTACTCGCGGTAGTGGCCGCGCGGACGCCGTGGCAGGATCCGCTCGAAGTTGCCGAAGACGGCTCCGTCCTTGGCGTACGGGAAGGGCCCGCCGCGCTCGATGAGCGTCAGCGTGTCCCGCGCCTCGGGGGGCAGGTCCGCGACCTGGACCACCGGCAGGGTGGAGGCCCTGCTCGCCGACGCCGGCGCGTAGCGCGGGGTGGAGACGGTCTCGCCGCCCGAGCAGCCGGTGAGGAGGAGCGAGAGGCCGGCGAACAGCGCGAGCGCGGCGCGTGCGCACCTGAGGGTCATGGCCCCGATGCTGCCATCACGCCGCCCGGGTCACGACGCGGACGCGCCGCGACCGCGGACGCCCGGCCTCCGTGGTGAGGCCAGGGCCACCTGCGGACGCGCCGGACGGCGGACGCCCGGCCTCCGTGGCAGGGCCCCCTGCGTACGCCCCGCACCTCAGCCGGGCTCCGGGCTCCCCGCCATAAGTGTCAGACGCCGTCCGGGTCCGTGCGGTCGAGCGCCGGGTGCGTGCCCGGGCGCGACTCGGTGAGGAGGTAGTCCGCCGCCGCCCGGTCGGTCACCAGGCTGGTGACGAGTCCGGAGCGGAGCACCGCGCCGATCGCCGCCGCCTTGCGCTGGCCGCCCGCGATCGCCACGACCTCGGGGATGCGGCGCAGCCGGTCCGCCTCGACGGTGATGCAGCGCTCGCCGAGATCGCGCCCGACCCGGCGTCCCTCGGAGTCGAAGAGGTGTGCGGACATCTCGGCGGCGACGCCGAGGGAGGCGTAGTGGGCGCGCTCCTCGTCGGAGAGCATGTCGTGGACGGTCGAGATGCCCGGCTCCCAGGAGCCGATGGAGACACAGGCGACGGTCACCTTGTCGAAGTACTCGAAGGCCCGGGCGATCCCGGTCTGGTTGCGCAGGGCGGCCGCCGTCGCCGGGTCGGGGAGCAGCATCGGCGCGTAGATCGGGTGGGCCTCGCCGCCGGAGACCTGGGCGGCGCGGCGTACCGCCTCGACGGAGCCGCGCTCGGCGGTCCCGGCGTCGTACACCCCGGTGAGCTGGACGACCGTGCACGGCGGCAGCCGGTCGAGGGCCGCCGCCATGTGGATGGTGGAGCGGCCCCAGGCCAGACCCAGGACGTCGCCCTCGGCGACCAGCTCGCCGAGCAGGTCGGCCGCGACCTCGCCGAGGTTCTCCGGGTCGGGCGACTCTTCCTCACCCTCCGCCGGGGACTCGACGACGACGGCGTGGCGGAGTCCGTAGCGGGCGCGGAGCGCGTCGGAGCGCTCGGCGTCCAGCTCGGCCGGTACGCGGATCTCGATGCGCACGAGGTCGCGCTCCAGGGCGGTCTCCAGGACCCGGGCCACCTTGAAGCGGCTCACGCCGAACTCCTCGGCGATCTGGATCTTGGACTTGCCCTCGAGGTAGAAGCGGCGGGCCATGGCCGCCGCCTGCACCAGCTCCGCGGGGCCCATCCGCAGGGCTGCCCGTCCCGCCGACATACCCGCCACCGCGATCTCCTCACTGCTGTTCATATACCGCTGTTCACGTACCGACGTTCACGAAGTCGTTCACACTCTGGACTCGCCGTTTCATCCTGTCAGATCCGGCGCGCCTTGATCAGTCCTGTCGGCGGCCCGACGGGCCGCGTTCATCCGCCGGAGGCTCAGTGGCCACACGCCCACGGGGCGGAGGCCGTCACGGCGTCCGCGCGGGCCCGGAGGGAGGCGACGGCGGCGGCGGGGTCCGCCGCGCCGTAGACCGCGGATCCGGCGACGAAGACGTCGGCCCCGGCCTCGGCGCACCGCTCGATCGTGGACTCGGCGACCCCGCCGTCGACCTGCAGCCACAGCTCGAGACCGTGCTTGGAGATCAGCTCCCTGGTACGGCGGATCTTGGGCAGCATGATGTCGAGGAAGGCCTGACCGCCGAAGCCGGGCTCGACCGTCATGATCAGCAGCATGTCGAGCTCGGGGAGGAGGTCCTCGTACGGCTCGATGGGCGTGGCCGGCTTGAGCGCCATCGAGGCCCGCGCGCCCTTGGCCCGGATCTCCCGCGCCAGCCGCACGGGCGCCGCCGCCGCCTCGACGTGGAAGGTCACCGAACCGGCGCCCGCTTCCACGTACCGGGGCGCCCACCGGTCGGGGTCCTCGATCATCAGGTGGCAGTCGAGGGGGGTGTCGGTCGCGCGGGCGAGCGACTCCACGATCGGGACGCCCAGGGTCAGGTTGGGCACGAAGTGGTTGTCCATCACGTCCACGTGCAGCCAGTCGGCCCCGTCGACGGCCTTCGCCTCCTCGGCGAGCCGGGCGAAGTCCGCGGACAGGATGCTGGGGTTGATCTGCGCCATGGGCCAAGCCTCCCACGTTCTTGGGTGGTTCTTTGCCGCCCGGCGGTTTCGGTGCCGGTCCGGACCTCTTTCGGTACGAAGCGACGAGCGGGGGACCCGTACAGACCGGCAGATTGCGGGCGGGCGGCAGGGGCGCGGCGACCGAACGGTCAGGCGGTCCGGCGGATCAGCGCCAGATACATGGCGTCCGTACCGTGCAGATGCGGCCAGAGCTGGAGGTCGGGTCCGTCGCCCAGCGCCGGGACGCCCGGCAGCAGCGGGCGGGCGTCGATCAGCTCGCCGCCGCCGACCTTCTTCAGGACGTCGTCGACGACGACCCGGGTCTCGGCCAGGTGCGGCGAGCAGGTCGCGTACCCCACGACACCGCCGACGCGCACGGCGCTCAGCGCCTCCGTGAGGAGCGCGCGCTGGAGCGGGGCGAAGCTGTCGAGGTCGTCGGGGCGACGGCGCCAGCGGGCCTCCGGGCGGCGGCGCAGGGCGCCGAGGCCGGAGCACGGCACGTCCATGAGGACCCGGTCGAAGGAGCCGGGACGCCACGGCGGCCGGGTGCCGTCGGCGGCGATCACCTGGTAGGGGCCGGGGTTGCCGGCGAGGGCGCGCTCGACGAGGCGGGCGCGGTGCGGCTGCTTCTCGGAGGCGAGCAGGGCGGCGCCCCGCTCGGAGGCGAGGGCGGCGAGGAGGGCGGCCTTGCCGCCGGGGCCCGCGCAGCCGTCGAGCCAGCGGGTGTCGGGGCCGTCGAGGGGCGCGTTCGCCAGGGCGATCGCGACGAGCTGGCTGCCCTCGTCCTGGACGCCGGCCCTGCCGTCCTTCACCGCCTCGATGGCGCCGGGCTCGCCGCCCTCCGCCATCCGCAGGGCGTAGGGGGACCAGCGGCCCGGCAGGGTCTCGGTGGCGGCGGCGAGCTCCTCCGTGGTGGAGCGGCCGGGGCGGGCGACCAGGGTGACCTCGGGGCGCTCGTTGTCCGCCGCCAGGAGCTCCTCGATGCCGGCCCGGCCGCCGCCGAGGGAGTCCCACAGCGCCGAGACGACCCAGCGGGGGTGCGAGTGGACGACCGCGAGGTGGTCCTCGGGGTCCTTGTCGTACGGCGGGGCGACCTGGGCCACCCAGGCGTCGAGGTCCTGCCGCGAGATCTTCCGCAGGACGGCGTTCACGAACTTGGCCCGACCGTCGCCGAGCACCACCCGGGCCAGCTCGACACTGGCGGAGACGGCGGCGTGGGTGGGGATCCGGGTCCCGAGCAGCTGGTGCGCGCCGAGCGCGAGCACGTCGAGCACCGGCGGGTCGACCTCGCGCAGCGGGCGGTCGACGCAGGCGGAGATGACCGCGTCGTACGTCCCCTGGCGGCGCAGCGTCCCGTACACGAGCTCGGTCGCGAGCGCCGCGTCCCGCGCGTCGAAGTCGCCCTTCTCCCGGGCCTTCTTCAGCAGCGGCGGCAGCACCAGGTTCGCGTAGGCGTCGCGCTCGTCCACCGCCCTCAGCGCCTCGAAGGCCAGCATCCGGACGGGGTCCTTCTGAGGCCGCCGGTAGGGCTTGGGGGGACGGCGACGTGCCTGCTCGCTCAAAGGTGCTCCGCGTGACGAAATGAAGAGGTCCAACCCCCCAAGCCTACGTCCGCCGCGCCCCTGCCCGCGCCCGGGCCCGTGCTACGCCCCGAGCCGCTCGCCGGGGGCGATGCGGACGCCGCGGGCCCAGTCGGCCGCCTTCATCGGCTTCTTGCCCTGCGGCTGGACCCAGAGGAGTTCCACGGCGTACGAGCCGGTGCCCGCGTACACGTTGTTCTTGCCCGGCGCGAGCTCGCCCGGGGCGAGGTCGGTGCGCTCCGGCAGCGGAGTGACCTGGATCAGCTTGAGGCGCTCGCCCCGGAAGACGGTCCACGCGCCGGGAGCCGGGGTGCAGCCGCGGACCACCCGGTCGACCCGGAGGGCGGGGGCGGCGAAGTCGACGTGCGCGTCCTCGACCTGGATCTTCGGGGCGAGCGTGACGCCGTCGACGGGCTGCGGGACGGCCTTCAGCGTGCCGTCCTCGATGCCGTCCATCGTCGCGGCGAGCAGCCCGGCGCCCGCGAACGCGAGCCGGGTGAGCAGGTCGCCGCTGGTGTCGGTCGGGCGGACGTCCTCGGTGACGACGCCGTAGACCGGACCCGAGTCGAGGCCCTCCTCGATCAGGAAGGTCGACGCGCCCGTCACCTGGTCGCCCGCCATCAGCGAGTGCTGCACGGGCGCCGCGCCGCGCCACGCGGGCAGCAGCGAGAAGTGCAGGTTGACCCAGCCACGGGCCGGGATGTCGAGGGCGGCCTTCGGCAGCAGCGCGCCGTACGCGACGACCGGGCAGCAGTCCGGGGCGATCTCCCGCAGCCGGGCGAGGAACTCCTCGTCGCGGGGTTTGGCCGGCTTGAGGACCTCGATCCCCGCCTCCTCCGCCCGCCGGGCCACCGGGCTGGCGACCAGCCGCCGGCCGCGGCCCGCCGGGGCGTCCGGCCGGGTGATCACGGCGGCCACCTCGTGCCGGCCGGAGGAGAGCAGGGCGTCCAGGGCGGGTACGGCGACCTCGGGGGTGCCTGCGAAGACGAGCTTCATGGGTGGCGACTGCCTGTCTGTCCGGGGGCTTTGCGGGCAGCGCACCAGTCTAGGCGCCCCGTACGGAGGGGGCGTACGGAAGGGCGAGCGCCCCACGCATATGCGTGTACGCCCCCGCAGCGTGACCCAACTCCGGGTGGCGCGTTGGTCAAGAGAGATTGACCGAATCGGGTCGCCGTTCCCCTTGCGGCCCTTCCCCTTACATGCCGGTTCGAGAGGCTTTCACATGGCCGACCACGCAACCCACGACGCCCAGGCTCGGGCGAGTCTGCACCTGCTGGTGCGGGACATCGAGCGGGTCCGGCGGCAGGTGGACGCACTGCGCACGCTCACGGCCCAGCTGGGCAATGTCTACCGCCCTCGCCGCTCCGGCCCGTCCACGGGCTTCGTCGTCTACGGCCGGGCCCCCGCCCCGACCGTACGTCTCGCCCAGGAGCTGCGCGACAGCGTCGAGACCCTGGTGACGGCGGCGGTCGACTTCGACCGCTCGCTCGGCTTCTCCTGGGACGCGGTGGGCTCCGCGCTCGGCGTCACCAAGCAGGCCGTCCACCGCCGCTACGGCGCCCGCCGCGCGCCCCAGCCGGGCGCGGTCGTCGACCAGGACCCGATCGTGGAACCGGGCGTGACCCGGGCGCTCCCCACCGTCCCCGCTGCCCGCTCGATGCCCCCGCAGCCCACCTCGGGCAGCTCCGCCCTCCGCGAGGACCCGCGCCCGTCGGCCTTCCCCGGCCCACGCAACGGCTGACCCGGGCCCATCCGAACGGCCGCCCACCCCATGGGGGAACGGGCGGCCGTCCCGCGTGTCCGCCCGGGGCTGGCTCGGGGGGTGCGGGTCCAGCCCGACCCCGCGTGCGGGCGGGCAGCCGTCCCGCGTGTCCGGACGGTCGGACGGCCGCCCTGACCCCACGCGCGGGGTCAGGGCGGCGTCCCGCGCCCCGGAAGCCCGCAAGGGCCACGGCGGCCGTCCAGCAGGCTCGCCCCGGCGGCCCCCCTCAGCCGATGTCCGGTGGATCGACCCGGATCCGGACCGGGTCCCCGCCGCCCCGGGCCAGCCGGCTCGCACGTGCCTGTTTCAGCGCCGCCGCAAGGGCCGCGCCGCTGCCCGGCGGGACCCGGACCAGAGCGCGGTCCCACTGCTCGCCCGGCGGCGGGTCTCCGGGGCGGCGCGGGCCGCCGGGCCGGACCACCGGCAGCGGCACCGGGCCGAGCACCTCCGCGTCGGGGGGCAGCCCGGCCGCCGCCAGGAATCCTTCGACGGCCTCGGGGGGACCCGTCACCGCGGCCATCCGGGAGACCGGCGGGAAGCCCAGCTCGGCCCGCTCGGCCAGCTCCCGCTGGGCGTGCCCGACCGGGTCCCAGCGGACCAGGGCCTGGACGGGCCGCAGCGTCGGCTCGGCGACCACGACGACCACACCGCCGGCGCCGCCCTCCCCCTGCCCCCGTACGAGCGAGGCCGCGTCGATCCAGCGGCGCAGCGCCTCCTCGCCCGCCCGCAGGTCGGGCCTCCCGAGCATGGCCCAGCCGTCGAGGAGCAGCGCGGCCGCGTAGCCGCCTTCGGCGACGGGCTCGGCGCCCGGGGTCGCCACGACGAGCGCGGGGCGCCCCGGGACGCTGTCCAGGATGTGGTCACGGCCCGAGGTGCGGACCGGCACCGCAGGGAACGCCCGACCGAGTTCCTCCGCCGTCCGCCGCGCGCCGACCACCTGGGCCCGCAGCCGCGTCGCGCCGCAGGCCACGCAGTGCCAGTCGGGAGCGCCGCGTCCGCACCAGCCGCAGCGCAGCTCCTGCTGCTCGGGTGCCTCCAGGGGTCCGGCGCAGTGGCGGCAGCGGGCCGGCGTGCGGCACCGCTCGCAGGCCAGCCTCGGCACGTAGCCGCGCCGGGGGACCTGGACGAGCACCGGCCCGGTCTTGAGCCCCTCCCGTACGGTCTGCCAGGCCAGCGAGGGCAGCCGGGCCGCGCGCGCGGCCTCGTCGCGGGCGAGTTCCCCGTCGCCGACCGTCCGGATCAGCGGGGCGGCCCTGCGGACCTGTTCCCGTCCGGCGGTCAGCGACTGCGCCCAGCCGGTCTCGACGAGCTGGGCGGCCTCGACGGTGCAGCCCGTACTGCCGAGGAGGAAGGCGCACCGGTCGTGGGCGGCGCGGAGCAGCAGCACCTCGCGCGCGTGGGGCTGCGGGGCGTGCGGTTCGCTGTGGCTGCCGTCGCCGTCGTCCCAGATGACGACGAGTCCGAGGTCCCGGACGGGGGCGAACATCGCCGCCCGGGTGCCGACGACGGCCCGCACCGCGCCCCGCCGCACCGCGAGCCACTGCGCGTACCGCTTCTCGGGTCCCGCCTCGGCGGTGAGCAGAGCGTGCCGCCCCTCCCCCAGGACCGAGGTGAGCGCCGCGTCGACGCGTCCCGCCGCCCTTCCGTCCGGTACGACGACGAGCGCGCCCCGGCCGGAGGTCAGGGTGGCGGCGACGGCGCGGGCGATCTCCTCGGCCCAGTACGGTCCCGGCAGCGCGTTCCACACGGCCCGGGGCGCACCACCCTGCGCGAGGGACTCCAGGAAGGCGGGCCCCCGCTCGTACCGCGTCCAGCTTCCCGGCTCCGGTGCGGCCGGCGGTGGCAGCGGCTCCGGTGACGGGCGGCTCTCGGCGCGGGCGCTGCGCGGCGGCACGGCGAGCTGGAGCACGTCCGCGAGGCTTCCCGCGTACCGGTCGGCGACCGCTCGGGCGAGTCCGAGCAGGTCGGGGCCGAGGACCGGCTCGGGTGAGACGACGTCGGCGAGCGCCGCGAGCGGTCCGGAGTAGTCGGAGGTGGCCCGCCGCTCGACGAGGAAGCCGTCGATGAGGCGGCCGCCCTCCCGGCGGCCGTTCTTGACCTGGTGCGCCCCCGCGCCGAAGCGCACCCGCACCCGCACACCGGGCCTCGCGGTCTCGTCCAGTTCCTCGGGCACCGCGTAGTCGAAGAACTGGTCGAGGTGGAGCGAGCCCTTGTTCACCACGACCCGGGCCACGGGCAGCTCCTTGGCGAGCGCGGCGCCCCGCCAGGTCCGCGGCTTGGCCCGGGGCACTTTCGCCTTCCGCACGGTCTCGCGGATGAGCGCGAGCTGTTCGGGCTCGGCGGGCTCCTCGGACCTCTCGTTCTCGCTGCTCACAGCCCCATACCTACCAGACGCCACCGACAGCCGGGCAGAGCGGAGCCCGGCACCCCCACGGGGTACCGGGCTCCGATCGCGTATCGCCGGGGGGGCCTACAGGCCCGCGGCCTGCTTCAGGGCGTCCACACGGTCGGTGCGCTCCCAGGTGAAGTCCGGCAGCTCGCGGCCGAAGTGGCCGTAGGCGGCGGTCTGGGAGTAGATCGGGCGGAGCAGGTCGAGGTCGCGGATGATGGCGGCCGGGCGGAGGTCGAAGACCTCGGCGATGGCGTTCTCGATCTTCTCGTTCTCGACGGTGTTGGTGCCGAAGGTCTCGACGAAGAGGCCGACGGGCTCGGCCTTGCCGATCGCGTAGGCGACCTGGACCTCGCAGCGCGCGGCGAGGCCGGCGGCGACGACGTTCTTGGCGACCCAGCGCATGGCGTAGGCGGCCGAGCGGTCGACCTTGGACGGGTCCTTGCCGGAGAAGGCACCGCCGCCGTGGCGGGCCATGCCGCCGTAGGTGTCGATGATGATCTTGCGACCGGTGAGGCCGGCGTCGCCCATCGGGCCGCCGATCTCGAAGCGCCCGGTCGGGTTCACCAGGAGGCGGTAGCCCTCGGTGTCGAGCTTGATGCCGTCCTCGACGAGCTGCGCGAGCACGTGCTCGACGACGAACTCGCGGATGTCGGGCGCCAGCAGCGACTCCAGGTCGATGTCGGAGGCGTGCTGCGAGGAGACCACGACCGTGTCGAGACGGACGGCCTTGTCCCCGTCGTACTCGATGGTGACCTGGGTCTTGCCGTCGGGACGCAGATAGGGAATGGTGCCGTTCTTGCGGACCTCGGTCAGCCGGCGGGAGAGCCGGTGCGCGATGTGGATCGGCAGCGGCATCAGCTCGGGGGTCTCGTCCGAGGCGTAGCCGAACATCAGCCCCTGGTCGCCGGCGCCCTGCTTGTCCAGCTCGTCCTCATCACCCTCGACCCGCTTCTCGTACGCGGTGTCCACACCCTGGGCGATGTCCGGGGACTGCGACCCGATGGACACCGAGACGCCGCAGGAGGCGCCGTCGAAGCCCTTCTTCGAGGAGTCGTACCCGATCTCGAGGATCTTGTTCCGCACGAGGGTGGGGATGTCGGCCCACGCCTTGGTGGTCACCTCACCGGCGACATGCACGAGACCGGTGGTGATCAGGGTCTCGACGGCGACGCGGGAGGTGGGGTCCTCGCGCAGCAGCGCGTCGAGGATGGTGTCGCTGATCTGGTCAGCGATCTTGTCGGGGTGTCCCTCGGTGACGGACTCCGAGGTGAACAGACGACGGGACACAACGCTCCCTGGGGTTGCAGCGGCTGCTGGCTCTTCGTTGACGGACCGGCAGGGGGCTGCGCCCCAAGACGTTCCGCGGACAGTCTATCGGTCATGGTCGGGCGATGGACCAGGTGTCTCGCCTGGCGAATGCCCTGGGCGGGTGAATCCGGCCCGTACGCGGCGGGACCGTCCCCAGGTGGGGCGCACATCACAGCGCGCGTCGGGAGACGTGCACCGGACCCTTCCTCTGTCAGGTCGCGGAGCGCAGTCGCGGTACGACCAGGTCCCAGACCGTCTCGGCGAGCGCTTCCTTCGGACCGTACGGTACGGGGGTCTCGGCGCCGTCCGACGCGAGCACCACGGCCTCGTTCTCCTCGGAGCCGAAGGTCTTGCGCTCCCCCACCTCGTTGACGACGAGGAGGTCGCAGCCCTTGCGGCGGAGCTTCTCCCGTCCGTTGGCCAGGACGTCGTCGGTCTCGGCGGCGAAGCCGACGACGACCTGGCCCGGCAGGGCGCGGTCGGCGGCGAGCTCGGCGAGGATGTCGGGGTTGCGGACCAGCTCGACGGTGGGGGCGCCGCCGTCGTCCTTCTTCTTGATCTTGCCCGAGGCGTAGACGGCCGGACGGAAGTCGGCGACGGCGGCCGCCATGACCACCGCGTCGGCGTCGGCCACGGCCTTCAGCACGGCCTCGCGGAGCTGGAGCGCGGTGCCGACGTGGACGACGTCGACGCCGGCCGGGTCGGGGATGCCGGTGTTGGCCTCCACGAGGGTGACCCGGGCGCCCCGGGCGGCGGCGGCCCGCGCGAGGGCGTAGCCCTGCTTGCCGGAGGAGCGGTTGCCCAGGTAGCGGACGGGGTCGAGGGGCTCGCGGGTGCCGCCCGCGCTGACCACCACATGCCGTCCGGCGAGGTCGGGGGCGGTGTCGGCGCCGCGCGCCAGGATCCTTCGGCAGACCTCGAAGATCTCGGCCGGGTCGGGCAGCCGGCCCTTGCCGGTGTCGACGCCGGTGAGGCGGCCCACGGCGGGTTCGATGACGACGGCGCCACGTCGCCGCAGGGTCGCCACGTTCTCCTGGGTCGCCGGGTGCTCCCACATCTCGGTGTGCATGGCGGGGGCGAAGACGACGGGACAGCGTGCGGTGAGCAGCGTGTTGGTGAGCAGGTCGTCCGCGAGACCGTGGGCGGCCTTGGCCAGCATGTCGGCGGTCGCCGGGGCGACGACGACGAGGTCGGCGCCCTGCCCGATCCGCACGTGCGGCACCTCGTGGACGGTCTCCCACACCTCCGTCGAGACGGGGTGGCCGGAGAGCGCGGACCAGGTGGCCTCGCCGACGAAGTGGAGGGCGGAGTCGGTGGGGACGACCCGGACGTCGTGGCCCGACTCGGTGAGGCGGCGCAGCAGCTCGCACGCCTTGTAGGCGGCGATGCCGCCGCTCACGCCCAGGACGACCTTCGGCTTGGCCACCACGCCCACTGTTGCTCCCCGCGCTCGGATGCGTACGACTCCATGAGACACCACAGGCCCGGCGGATGTTCCGCCGGGCCTGTGGTGACAAGCGTTACAAGCTGCGTGCTTACTGGGCCGGGCCCTCGATGGCCTCGGACGTCAGCAGACCCGCGTTGATCTCACGCAGGGCGATCGAGAGCGGCTTCTCGTGGACGTGGGTGTCGACCAGCGGACCCACGTACTCCAGCAGGCCCTCGCCGAGCTGGGAGTAGTACGCGTTGATCTGACGCGCGCGCTTGGCCGCGTAGATCACGAGGCTGTACTTCGAGTCCGTGGCCTCGAGCAGCTCGTCGATCGGCGGGTTGATGATGCCCTCGGGCGCAGTGATGGAAGAGGACACGCTCTACCTTCCGAAGATGGAAACCGGGGATCATTCCCCAGAAGTCAACAGCATCAACGTTAGCAGCTCGCGTGCGACGTCCTGGACGGAGGTGTTGACGAGGGTGCTGTCGAACTCCGACTCGGCGGCCAGCTCGACCTTCGCGGCCTCCAGCCGGCGCGCGATCACCTCGGTCGACTCGGTGCCGCGGCCGGTGAGGCGGCGGACCAACTCCTCCCAGCTCGGCGGGGCCAGGAAGACCAGCTGCGACTCGGGCATCGAGTCCTTCACCTGACGGGCGCCCTGGAGGTCGATCTCCAGGAGCACCGGCTCGCCGGCGTCGAGGCGCTCGAGGACGGCACCGCGCGGGGTGCCGTAGCGGTTGCCCGCGAACTCGGCCCACTCGAGGAGCTCACCGTTGGCGATCAGCTTGTCGAACTCGTCGTCCGTCACGAAGAAGTAGTGGACGCCGTGCTTCTCGCCGGGGCGGGGCTTCCGGGTCGTCGCCGACACCGAGAGCCAGACCTCGGGGTGGACCTTGCGCATATGAGCGACGACCGTGCTCTTACCGACCCCTGAGGGGCCGGAGAGCACGGTCAGCCGCGGACGTGCCTCTGCTGCCATGCAGCGATTATTCCAGCTTCACCGGGGTGCCCGGGACGTGCGTCCCGGATCGGCGGCCGGACCGGGCACCGGATCAGGCGCCGGTGCTGCCGAACTCGCGCTCCAGGGAGGCGATCTGGTTGGAACCGAGGCCGCGCACCCGGCGGCTCTCGGAGATCCCGAGGCGCTCCATGATCTGCTTGGCGCGGACCTTGCCCACGCCGGGGAGCGACTCGAGGAGTGCGGAGACCTTCATCTTGCCGATGACGTCGTTCTCCTGGCCGGTCTTGATGACCTCCTGGAGGGAGGCGCCGGAGTGCTTGAGTCGATTCTTGACCTCGGCCCGCTCCCGGCGAGCCGCGGCGGCCTTCTCGAGCGCGGCTGCGCGCTGTTCAGGGGTAAGGGGCGGAAGAGCCACGCCTACGTCACCTCGGATGTCGATCTGTCGGATACGGACCGGTGAGGAACCCAGTGCCCCACACCAGTGGAGCAACGAACAACGCAGGGGGCGTTGAACGCCTGCTCTGCCCCGGAGACTAGCGGCCGAGACCGCTCCAGTCAGCGAGAACAGCGGAAAAGTCCTGGTCAGCATCGACTGACCGGGACTTTTCCGGCATAACGACCCGGTTTTGCGCCAAGTTTTCGTCAAAGAGTGAGACGGCCCGGTGAGACGGTGCGTCTCACCGGGCCGAAACGGCTCCGAAACCGGGGAGCTCAGGCTCCCACCTGCGCATTGACCCCGGAGCTCCTACGCGGCGACGGCCGCGCGGATCTCGTCCGCGTACCGGAGAGCCGAGTTCCGCAGGGCGGTCGCGTCCGGGCCGTGCCGCAGGACGCCGCGGCTGACGTTCGGGACGACGTTGCCCACCGCGGCGCCGAAGACGGCGGGGAGGTCCGCCGGGGTCGCGCCCTGGGCGCCGATGCCGGGGGCGAGGAGCGGCCCGTTGATGTCCAGGTCGAACGTGGACAGGTCGCCGAGGGTGGCGCCGACGACCGCGCCGAAGGAGCCCATCGGGGTCTCCCCCGCGTTCTCCGCGGCCAGGTGGGCCAGCATGGTCGCGCCGATCGTGCGGCCGTCCTCCCGGACGGCCCGCTGGACCTCCGCGCCCTCCGGGTTGGAGGTGAGGGCGAGGACGAAGAGACCGGCGCCGGACTCGCGGGCCAGGTCGACGGCCGGCTTCAGGGAGCCGTACCCGAGGTACGGGGAGACCGTCAGCGCGTCGGAGAACAGCGGGGAGTCCTCGCGCAGGAAGGTCTCCGCGTAGGCGGCCATGGTGGAGCCGATGTCCCCGCGCTTGGCGTCCATGACGACCAGGCCGCCCGCCGCGCGCAGATCGGCGACCGCCCGCTCCAGGACGGCGACACCACGCGAGCCGAAGCGCTCGAAGAACGCGGACTGCGGCTTGAAGACGGCTACGGTGTCGGCGAGGGCCTCCACGACGGTGAACGTGAACCGTTCGAGACCGGCGATGTCGTCGCTCAGGCCCCAGGAGTCCAGCAGGGCGGCGTGCGGGTCGATGCCGACGCACAGCGGGCCGCGCTCGTCCATGGCGGAGCGCAGACGGGTACCGAAGGAGAGCGTCACGGGGTGGCCTTCCGGTTGTCGGCGCCGACGGCCTCGGCGAGGGTGGCGTACGGGGAGGTGGCGAGCCGCGCGGCGAGGCCCTTGTGGATCGCGCGGGCGTAGAACGGGCCCTCGTAGACGAAGGCGCTGTACCCCTGGATCAGGGTGGCGCCGGCCAGGATGCGCTGCCAGGCGTCCTCGGCGTTCTCGATGCCCCCGACGCCCACGAGGACCAGGCGGTCGCCCACGCGCGCGTGGAGGCGCCTGAGCACCGCGAGGGAGCGCTCCTTGACGGGGGCGCCGGACAGGCCGCCGGTCTCCCCGACCAGCTCCGGGTCGGACGTCAGGCCGAGGCCCTCGCGGGCGATGGTGGTGTTGGTGGCGATGATGCCGTCGAGGCCGAGCTCCAGGGCCAGGTCGGCGACGGCGTCGACGTCCTCGTCGGCCAGGTCGGGGGCGATCTTGACCAGGAGCGGGACGCGGCGGTCGGTGACCGTGCGGTCGGCCGCCTCACGCACCGCCGTGAGGAGCGGGCGCAGTGACTCGGTGGCCTGGAGGTTGCGCAGTCCCGGGGTGTTCGGGGAGGAGACGTTCACCACGAGGTAGTCGGCGTGCGCGGCGAGGCGCTCCGTGGACTTCACGTAGTCGGCGGCTGCCTCGGCCTCGGGGACGACCTTGGTCTTGCCGATGTTGACGCCGACGACGGTCCTGAAGACCGGTACGCGCGCGCGCAGGCGCTCGGCGACGGCGGCGGAGCCCTCGTTGTTGAAGCCCATGCGGTTGATCAGGGCGCGGTCCGGGATCAGCCGGAAGAGGCGCTTCCTGGGGTTGCCGGGCTGGGCCTCGCCGGTGACCGTGCCGATCTCGACGTGGTCGAAGCCGAGCATCGACATGCCGTCGATGGCGACGGCGTTCTTGTCGAAGCCGGCGGCGAGTCCGAAGGGGCCGTGCATGCGCAGGCCGAGGGCCTCGGTGCGCAGCTCCTTGTACCGGGGGGCCAGGACGGCGGCGACGAAGGTCCGCAGCACCGGGGTGCGGGCGGCGAGCCGGATCCAGCGGAAGGCGAGGTGGTGGGCCTTCTCGGGGTCCATGCGCTTGAAGACGAGGTCGAAGAAGAACTTGTACATGTGTGTCCGGTCCAGGTCTGCTCATGGCGAGGGGGACACCGCAGGTCCTGCCGGTGTCCCCCTCGTCGTACGGGCTGCTAGTCGCGGGCCGCGGTCAGGTGCTCCGCGTGCTCCTGGAGCGAGCGGACGCCGACGTCGCCCCGGTTGAGCGCGTCGATGCCCTGGACGGCCGCGGCGAGCGCCTGGACCGTGGTGAGACAGGGGACGCTGCGCGCCACCGCCGCCGTACGGATCTCGTAGCCGTCGAGGCGGCCGCCGGTGCCGTACGGGGTGTTGACGATCAGGTCGACCTGGCCGTCGTGGATGAGCTGGACGATCGTCTTCTCGCCGTTCGGGCCCTCGCCCTCGCTCAGCTTGCGCACGACCGTGGCGTTGAGGCCGTTGCGCTTGAGGACCTCGGCGGTGCCGGAGGTGGCGAGCAGCTCGAAGCCGTGGGCGACGAGCTCGCGGGCCGGGAAGATCATCGAGCGCTTGTCGCGGTTGGCGACCGAGATGAACGCGCGGCCCTTGGTGGGCAGCGGGCCGTAGGCGCCGGCCTGCGACTTGGCGTAGGCCGTGCCGAAGACCGCGTCGATGCCCATGACCTCGCCGGTGGAGCGCATCTCCGGGCCGAGGACGGTGTCCACACCGCGGCCGTGGACGTCGCGGAAGCGCGACCACGGCATCACGGCCTCCTTGACGGAGATCGGCGCGTCGAGCGGCAGGGTGCCGCCGTCGCCGGTCTTCGGCAGCAGGCCCTCGGCGCGCAGCTCGGCGATGGTGGCGCCGAGCGAGATGCGGGCGGCGGCCTTCGCGAGCGGGACGGCGGTCGCCTTCGAGGTGAAGGGGACGGTCCGGGAGGCGCGCGGGTTGGCCTCCAGGACGTAGAGGATGTCACCGGCCATGGCGAACTGGATGTTGATCAGACCGCGCACGCCGACGCCCTTGGCGATGGCCTCGGTGGAGGCGCGCAGGCGCTTGATGTCGAAGCCGCCGAGGGTGATCGGGGGCAGGGCGCAGGCCGAGTCGCCGGAGTGGATGCCGGCTTCCTCGATGTGCTCCATGACGCCGCCGAGGTACAGCTCCTCGCCGTCGTAGAGCGCGTCGACGTCGATCTCGATGGCGTCGTCGAGGAAGCGATCGACCAGGACCGGCCGGGTGGGACTGATCTCCGTGGACTCCGCGATGTACGACTCCAGGCGGGCCTCGTCGTACACGATCTCCATGCCGCGGCCGCCGAGCACGTACGAGGGGCGCACGAGAACGGGGTAGCCGATCTCGTCGGCGATGGCCTTGGCGCCGGCGAAGGTGGTCGCGGTGCCGTGCTTGGGGGCGGGAAGACCGGCCTCGGCGAGGACCTGGCCGAAGGCGCCGCGGTCCTCGGCGGCGTGGATGGCCTCGGGGGAGGTGCCGACGACCGTCACGCCGTTGTCCTTGAGCGCCTGCGAGAGGCCCAGCGGGGTCTGGCCGCCGAGCTGGACGACGACACCGGCGACGGGGCCGGCCAGCGTCTCGGCGTGGACGATCTCCAGGACGTCCTCGAGCGTCAGCGGCTCGAAGTACAGGCGGTCGGAGGTGTCGTAGTCCGTGGAGACGGTCTCCGGGTTGCAGTTGACCATCACGGTCTCGTAGCCGGCGTCGCTCAGGGCGAAGGAGGCGTGGACGCAGGAGTAGTCGAACTCGATGCCCTGGCCGATGCGGTTCGGACCGGAGCCCAGGATGATCACCGCGGGCTTCTCGCGCGGGGCGACCTCGCTCTCCTCGTCGTAGGACGAGTAGAAGTACGGGGTCTTGGCGGCGAACTCGGCGGCGCAGGTGTCGACCGTCTTGTAGACCGGGCGGACGCCGAGGGCGTGCCTGACCTCACGGACGACGTCCTCGCGCAGGCCGCGGATCTCGCCGATCTGGGCATCGGAGAAGCCGTGCCGCTTGGCCTCGGCGAGGATCTCCGGGTGGAGCTTGTCGGCGGCGGCCAGCTCGTCGGCGATCTCCTTGATCAGGAAGAGCTGGTCGACGAACCACGGGTCGATCTTCGTGGCGTCGAAGACCTCCTGCGGGGTGGCACCGGCCCGGATGGCCTGCATGACGGTGTTGATGCGGCCGTCGGTCGGGCGGACGGCCTGCTCCAGGAGGAGGGCCTTGTCGCCGGGCTCGCCGACGAAGGTGAACTGCGAGCCCTTCTTCTCCAGGGAGCGCAGGGCCTTCTGCAGCGCCTCGGTGAAGTTGCGGCCGATCGCCATGGCCTCGCCGACCGACTTCATGGTCGTGGTCAGCGTGGAGTCGGCGGAGGGGAACTTCTCGAAGGCGAAGCGCGGGGCCTTGACGACGACGTAGTCGAGCGTCGGCTCGAAGGACGCCGGCGTCTTCTCCGTGATGTCGTTCGGGATCTCGTCCAGCGTGTAGCCGACGGCGAGACGGGCCGCGATCTTGGCGATCGGGAAACCGGTCGCCTTGGAGGCGAGCGCCGAGGAACGGGAGACGCGCGGGTTCATCTCGATGACGATGATCCGGCCGTCGTCCGGGTTGACCGCGAACTGGATGTTGCAGCCGCCGGTGTCGACGCCGACCTCGCGGATGATCGCGATGCCGATGTCACGAAGCCGCTGGTACTCGCGGTCGGTGAGGGTCATCGAGGGGGCGACGGTGATCGAGTCACCGGTGTGGACGCCCATGGGGTCGAAGTTCTCGATGGAGCAGACGACCACGACGTTGTCGTTCTTGTCGCGCATCAGCTCCAGCTCGTACTCCTTCCAGCCGAGGATGGACTCCTCCAGGAGCACCTCGGTGGTCGGGGAGAGCGTCAGGCCCTGGCCGGCGATGCGGCGCAGCTCCTCCTCGTCGTGGGCGAAGCCGGAGCCGGCGCCGCCCATGGTGAAGGAGGGGCGGACGACGACGGGGTAGCCGCCGAGGGTGTCGACACCCTTGATGACGTCGTCCATGGAGTGGCAGATGACCGAGCGGGCGGACTCGCCGTAACCGATCTTGGCCTTGACGGCCTCGACGACGCCCTTGAAGAGGTCGCGGTCCTCGCCCTTGTTGATCGCCTCGACGTTGGCACCGATGAGCTCGACGCCGTACTTCTCCAGGACGCCCTGCTCGTGCATGGAGATCGCGGTGTTGAGCGCGGTCTGGCCGCCGAGGGTGGGCAGGAGCGCGTCGGGGCGCTCCTTGGCGATGATCTTCTCGACGAACTCGGGGGTGATCGGCTCGACGTACGTGGCGTCGGCGATCTCCGGGTCGGTCATGATCGTGGCCGGGTTGGAGTTGACCAGGATCACCCGCAGGCCCTCGGCCTTGAGGACGCGGCAGGCCTGGGTGCCGGAGTAGTCGAACTCGGCGGCCTGTCCGATGACGATCGGGCCGGAGCCGATGACCAGGACGGACTGGATATCGGTGCGCTTAGGCACGCTCGGCCTCCATCTGGGCGGTTTCCATCAAAGACGTGAAGCGGTCGAACAGGTACGCGGCGTCGTGCGGGCCCGCGGCCGCCTCGGGGTGGTACTGGACGGAGAAGGCCGGCCGGTCGAGCAGCTGGAGGCCTTCGACGACCTGGTCGTTCAGGCAGACGTGGGAGACCTCGGCGCGCCCGTAGGGGGTGTCGGAGACCTCGTCGAGCGGCGCGTCGACGGCGAAGCCGTGGTTGTGCGCGGTGATCTCGACCTTGCCGGTCGTACGGTCCTGGACCGGCTGGTTGATGCCCCGGTGGCCGTACTTCAGCTTGTAGGTGCCGAAGCCGAGGGCCCGGCCGAGGATCTGGTTGCCGAAGCAGATGCCGAAGAGCGGCGTCCCGCGCTCCAGGACGGCCCGCATGACGGCGACGGGGCCGTCGGCGGTGGCGGGGTCGCCGGGTCCGTTGGAGAAGAACACGCCGTCCGGGTTCACCGCGTAGATGTCCTCGGCGGTGGCGGTGGCGGGCAGCACGTGGACCTCGATGCCGCGCTCGGCCATCCGGTGCGGGGTCATGCCCTTGATGCCGAGGTCGACGGCTGCGACGGTGAACCTCTTCTCACCCATCGCGGGGACGACGTACGCCTCCTTGGTGGCGACCTCGGCGGCGAGGTTCGCGCCCTTCATCTGCGGCTGCGCCTGGACCTTGGCGAGCAGGGCGGCCCCGTCGGCCACCGCGTCGCCGGAGAAGATGCCGACGCGCATGGCGCCGCGCTCGCGCAGGTGGCGGGTGAGGGCGCGGGTGTCGATGCCGGAGATGCCGACGACGCCCTGGCGCTCCAGCTCCTCGTCGAGGGTGCGGGTGGCGCGCCAGTTGGAGGAGACGCGGGCGGGGTCGCGGACGACGTAGCCGGAGACCCAGATGCGGCCGGACTCGGGGTCGTCGTCGTTGACGCCGGTGTTGCCGACGTGCGGGGAGGTCATGACCACGACCTGCCGGTGGTACGACGGGTCGGTGAGGGTCTCCTGGTAGCCGGACATGCCGGTGGAGAACACGGCCTCGCCGAAGGTCTCCCCCACGGCCCCGTAGGCGCGGCCGCTGAAGGTGCGGCCGTCCTCCAGGACGAGTACGGCGGGGATCTTGGCGGTCCCCCTGGTGGAGGTCGTCATCGTGCGATGCCTTCCGTCGTGGTTGCGGGGTTCATGGAGTTGATGGCGTCGACCCAGGCGGTGTGCTCGGCCGCCCGGTCGGAGCGGAAGCCGGAGTCGAGCAGGGTGTCGCCGTGCGCCCAGGTGACGACCAGCAGGCCTCCCTCGGCGAGGACCTTGCCGGCGATGCCCTTGTCGAGGCGCGCCTCGCGCAGGGCCTCGGCCGGGACGAAGAAGTCGTTCGCGCCGGGCCGTACGACCGCGAGCCCGGCGTCGGTGAGCGTGAGCTCGACGCGGCTGCGGGTGCCGAGACCGTGGGCGACGATCCGGTCGAGCCACTGCCCGGCGGTCGTGGACCCGTGGTAGCGCCCGCTGAGGGTCAGCTTCGCCGCACCGGCCGTCGGAGGCGCGGTGGGGAGCTCGGGGAGGTCCGACTGGAGGCTGCCGCGCCATTTCCAGCCCTGGCGCATCAGCCAGTACACGAAGGCGATGAAGAGCAGCAGTCCGGCGACCCAGCCGAGCCGTCCGGCCCAGTCGGTCACCTCCGCCGACTTCTGCTCGGCAGCCTCTGCGGCGATTGCGATGAGTGGTGTCACGCCAGCTTCCCGTCCACGACCGTTGCCCGGCCCCGCAGGATGGTGTGGGTGACGCGTCCCGGCAGCTCGCGTCCCTCGTAGGGGGTGTTGCGGCTGCGGGAGGCGAAGTCCGCGGGGTCCACGACTCCACGGTAAGCCGGATCGACCAGCGTCAGGTTCGCGGGCTCACCTGCCGAGACGGGTCGTCCGTGGCCCTTGGCCCCTCCGATGCGGGCGGGCGCGAAGGACATGCGGTCGGCGACGCCGGCCCAGTCGAGCAGTCCGGTCTCCACCATCGTCTGCTGGACGACGGAGAGCGCGGTCTCCAGGCCGACCATGCCCATGGCGGCAGCGGCCCACTCGCAGTCCTTGTCCTCGTGCGGGTGGGGGGCGTGGTCGGTGGCGACGATGTCGATCGTGCCGTCGGCCAGCGCCTCGCGCAGCGCGAGGACGTCCTTCTCGGTGCGCAGCGGCGGGTTGACCTTGTAGACCGGGTTGTACGAGCGGACCAGCTCGTCCGTGAGGAGGAGGTGGTGCGGGGTGACCTCGGCGGTGACGTCGATGCCGCGGGACTTGGCCCAGCGGACGATCTCGACGGAGCCCGCGGTGGAGAGGTGGCAGATGTGGACGCGGGAGCCGACGTGTTCGGCGAGGAGGACGTCGCGGGCGATGATCGACTCCTCGGCGACGGCCGGCCAGCCGCCGAGGCCGAGCTCGGCGGAGACGATGCCCTCGTTCATCTGGGCGCCTTCGGTGAGGCGGGGCTCCTGGGCGTGCTGGGCGACGACGCCGCCGAAGGCCTTCACGTACTCCAGGGCGCGGCGCATGATCACGGCGTCGTCGACGCACTTGCCGTCGTCGGAGAAGACGGTGACGCCGGCGGCGGAGTCGTGCATGGCACCGAGTTCGGCGAGCTTCCTGCCTTCGAGGCCGACGGTGACGGCGCCGATGGGCTGCACGTCGCAGTAGCCGGACTCCTTGCCGAGGCGGTAGACCTGCTCGACGACGCCGGCGGTGTCGGCGACCGGGTGGGTGTTGGCCATGGCGAAGACGGCGGTGTAGCCGCCGGAGGCGGCTGCGCGGGTGCCCGTGAGGACGGTCTCGGAGTCCTCGCGGCCGGGCTCGCGCAGATGGGTGTGGAGGTCGACGAGGCCGGGCAGCAGGATCTGGCCCCGGGCGTCGATCACGGTGGCGCCCTCGGCGGAGAGGTCCGTCCCGGTCCCGGCGATGGTCTCGCCGTCGATCAGGACGTCCTGGACCTCGCCGCCCAGCACCTGCGCACCGCGGATAAGGATCTTGCTCATGGTTACTTGTTCTCCTCGGTGCGGGGGGTGGGGGTGGCGGAGTCGTTGCCGCCCAGGAGCAGGTAGAGGACCGCCATCCGGATGGAGACGCCGTTGGCGACCTGCTCGACGACCGTGCAGCGGTCGGAGTCGGCGACCTCGGCGGTGATCTCCATGCCGCGGACCATGGGGCCGGGGTGCATGACGATGGCGTGCTCGGGCATCCTCGCCATCCGGTCGCCGTCGAGCCCGTACCGCCGCGAGTACTCGCGCTCGGTCGGGAAGAAGGCGGCGTTCATCCGCTCTCGCTGCACACGCAGCATCATGACCGCGTCGGACTTCGGCAGCACGCGGTCGAGGTCGTACGAGATCTCGCAGGGCCAGGTCTCGACGCCGACGGGGACCAGGGTGGGCGGGGCCACCAGGGTGACCTCGGCGCCGAGGGTGTGCAGCAGGTCGACGTTGGAGCGGGCGACCCGGCTGTGCAGTACGTCGCCGACGAGCGTGATCCGCTTGCCGGCCAGGTCCTGGCCGAGTCCGGCGTCCCGGCCGACCAGGCGGCGGCGCATGGTGAAGGCGTCCAGGAGGGCCTGGGTGGGGTGCTGGTGGGTGCCGTCGCCGGCGTTGACGACGGGGGCGTCGATCCAGCCGGAGGTGGCGAGGCGGTACGGGGCGCCGGAGGCGCTGTGCCGGATGACGACCGCGTCGACGCCCATGGCCTCCAGGGTCTGCGCGGTGTCCTTGAGGGATTCGCCCTTGGAGACGCTGGAGCCCTTGGCCGTGAAGTTGATCACATCGGCGGAGAGGCGCTTCTCGGCGGCCTCGAAGGAGATCCGGGTCCGGGTGGAGTCCTCGAAGAAGAGGTTGCAGATGGTCCGGCCGCGCAGCGTCGGCAGCTTCCTGATGGGCCGGTCGGCCACCCGGGCCATCTCTTCGGCGGTGTCGAGGATCAGGACGGCGTCGTCGCGGGTGAGGTCGGCGGCCGAGATGAGGTGACGCATCATCGGGGTGTCTCTCCGTCGTGGGGAGGTGTGAGGGCGTGCCGGGGCGCAGGGGTGTGCCCCGGCCCCGCGGGGGGAAGGAAGCCGGTCCGGCTAGGCGGAGGGCCTGGCACCGAGCAGGACGGTGTCGCGACCGTCCTCCTCGGCGAGCTGGACCTTGACCGTCTCCCGCAGCGACGTGGGGAGGTTCTTGCCGACGTAGTCGGCGCGGATCGGGAGCTCGCGGTGGCCGCGGTCGACGAGGACGGCGAGCTGGACCGCGCGGGGGCGGCCGATGTCGCCGAGGGCGTCGAGGGCGGCGCGGATGGTGCGGCCGGAGAAGAGCACGTCGTCGACGAGGACGACGAGGCGGCCGTCGATGCCGTCACCGGGGATCTCGGTGCGGCCGATGGCGCGCGCCGGCTTCATCCGCAGGTCGTCCCGGTACATGGTGATGTCGAGGGACCCGACCGGGATCTTGGCGCCGGTGATCGATTCGAGCTTCTCGGCGAGCCGGCGGGCGAGGAAGACACCGCGGGTGGGAATGCCGAGGAGGACCACGTCGTCGGCGCCTTTGGCGCGCTCGACGATCTCGTGGGCGATGCGGGTCAGGACCCGCGCGATGTCGGGGGCCTCGAGAACGGGCCGCGCGTCGTCGCCGTACTGCTGCTGGGTGTCCATGAAGAAACGGACCTCCTTCTCCGCCTCACGGGACGGCTCTTAAAGGACGTCGGATTTGCGACGTCAACGTTACCAGGGACGGACGGACGCCGTGGGCGCACCCCCGTCGCCGCTTTGGGCGCCGTCCCCCGCGAGGGGGCGGTACGGACCTTTCGGCTTGACGGGTAGGTGTAACGCTGCGTAACCTCACAGTGAGTTACCAGCCGCGCGGCGCAGCCGCATGTCGTCACAGCGTCCGGGAGCGTTATGTCCAGCGAATACGCAAAGCAGCTCGGGGCCAAACTCCGGGCCATCCGCACCCAGCAGGGTCTCTCCCTCCACGGGGTGGAGGAGAAGTCCCAGGGCCGCTGGAAGGCCGTCGTGGTCGGTTCGTACGAGCGCGGCGACCGTGCGGTGACCGTGCAGCGTCTTGCCGAGCTGGCCGACTTCTACGGGGTGCCGGTGCAGGAGCTCCTGCCGGGCACGACCCCTGGCGGGGCCGCCGAGCCGCCGCCGAAGCTGGTCCTGGACCTGGAGCGGCTGGCGCACGTCCCGCAGGAGAAGGCCGGCCCGCTCCAGCGCTACGCCGCGACGATCCAGTCGCAGCGCGGCGACTACAACGGCAAGGTGCTGTCGATCCGTCAGGACGACCTGCGCACTCTCGCCGTCATCTACGACCAGTCCCCCTCGGTCCTCACCGAGCAGCTGATCAGCTGGGGCGTGCTCGACGCGGACGCGCGCCGCGCGGTCGCCCACGAGGAGAACTGACCCCTTACGAGGGCAGAGAAGAAACGTAACGCCGGGCTCCTGGACGTCAGCTGACGTCCAGGAGCCCGGTGCTTTTGGTGGCCACCGGCGCCCGACACCCGACCCGGCATCCGGCATCCGGCGGAAGCCGAGGGGACAGCACCCGGCAGACGTCGAAGGGGCCCGGAGCACGAGTGC
>NZ_JBHXSA010000035.1:0-46870 GCF_042716475.1 Streptomyces sp. NPDC058671
CCCGCCTTCACGATGGGCAGGGCCGCCGAGATGCTCGGCACCACCCAGGGCTTCCTGCGCGCCATCGGCGAGGCCCGCCTCATCACCCCGCTCCGTTCCGAGGGCGGCCACCGCCGCTACTCCCGCTACCAGCTGCGCATCGCGGCCCGCGCCCGGGAACTCGTCGACCAGGGCACCCCGATCGAGGCCGCCTGCCGCATCATCGTCCTGGAAGACCAGCTCGAGGAAGCCCAGCGCATCAACGCCGAATACCGCCGCGCCGCCGAAGCGGCCGACCCGCCGACCGCGGCCTGAGACGGTGCGTGCCCGCCGGACCCCGGCGGGCTCCGCGCACACTTCAAGGGCGTTTCCTCTGGTGACACGGTGTGGGGACGTGTACCGTCCCGGTTAGCTGTCGTGGTTCGGAAGTTCCCTTGCCCATGCCTTCGGCGTGGGTTTTTTGCTGTGCTGTGCCGCAGGAACCAGGGCGATCACCTCCGTCTTCCGCATCGTGCGGGAGGCGTTCCATCGACTGGAAGGCATGTGACATGGCTACCGGAACTGTGAAGTGGTTCAACGCCGAAAAGGGCTTCGGCTTCATCGCCCAGGACGGCGGCGGCCCGGACGTCTTCGCCCACTACTCGGCGATCAACTCGACGGGCTTCCGTGAGCTCCAGGAGGGCCAGGCCGTGACGTTCGACGTCACCCAGGGCCAGAAGGGCCCCCAGGCGGAGAACATCAACCTCGCCTGATCTCCTCAGCCCGTCAGCGGAGCCCCGGGGCACCTGACGCAGGCGCACGGCCTGTTCGTGCGTCCTGTGCGCCCCAGGGCTCCGCTGACGGCGTTCTCGGGCCCGTGGAGCCCGGCGGCCCACAGCCCGCAGCCACGCTGTCCGTCCTGGCGCGGGGTCGGAGTCCGAGCTCCCCGGGTCGGAGCCGGAGCCTCCTTGGCCGAGCCCGGCCCCCCGAGCCCGAGCCCGCCGCCCCCCTGACCGGGCGACCGTCCCGGAAATTCGGGCCGTCTTCGGGCCGAACGCCCGCCGCTGTCCGGTTCAGCCGGACGGGCCCAGCCGTGCGAGATCCTCCTTCCCGCACCCCCACCCCCGACCGGAAATGGCCCCGACCAGCAAAAAGACCCTCCCGGAGGAGGGTCTGGCGCGGAGCGCCCCCGGCAGGACTCGAACCTGCGGCCAAGTGC
Organism: Streptomyces sp. NPDC058671; assembly: GCF_042716475.1. Classification (NCBI taxonomy): domain Bacteria; kingdom Bacillati; phylum Actinomycetota; class Actinomycetes; order Kitasatosporales; family Streptomycetaceae; genus Streptomyces; species Streptomyces sp. NPDC058671. The sequence goes on from NZ_JBHXSA010000035.1 coordinate 1,178, forward strand.
TTAGAAGGCACCTGCTCTATCCACTGAGCTACGGGGGCCGGGTGGTGGTCGTGTGGTCAGGAGCCCCTTGTGGGTGGGGTGTGGCCTGCCGGGACAAGGATAGGGCTCCGATCACCTTGGCCCGGTTGCTTCACCTGCGTGGCACGATGTGGAGGTTCGGTGAAGCGGAACGATAATCGCAGGCAGGTGCGATTCGCGCAGCGCTTTTCGCATCGCTCGGGGCGGGTGTTGTGCACTCGTTATGCCTGAGGTTCCGGTCATCACCCCTCACTTCGGCGCGCAGGGCCGCAATAGGCTTCAAAAACACTCATAAATTGGGCATTCTTCGCATGTGGTGACCTTGGACGAACGGCCTCAGCTGATCGACGCACTCTCCGCCCTGCGCGACCGTGTCGCCGCCGTGCGTCTCCCCCTGCCCCTTCCTGACACGCCACGCGCCCGGCAGACCCGGGCCGAGTTGCTCGCCCAGCTCGACGACTACCTGGTACCGCGCCTGAAGGATCCCGACGCCCCGCTCCTCGCCGTCGTCGGCGGATCCACCGGCGCCGGGAAGTCCACCCTCGTCAACTCCCTTGTCGGACGGCGCGTCAGCGAGTCCGGCGTGCTCAGACCCACCACCCGCACACCCGTGCTCGTGTGCCACCCCGAGGACCACCACTGGTTCGCCGGAATGCGCGTCCTGCCGCAGCTCACCCGCGTCTGGCTGCCCCAGGCCGACGAGGACCACCCCGAGGAGCCCCCCGAGGAGAACGCCCTGCGCGTCGAGACGGCCTCCTCCGTGCCGCGGGGGCTCGCCCTCCTCGACGCGCCCGACATCGACTCCCTCGTCGTCGAGAACCGGCTCCTCGCCGCCGAATTGATGTGCGCTGCCGACATCTGGGTCATGGTCACCACCGCCTCCCGCTACGCCGACGCCGTGCCCTGGCACCTGCTCCGTACCGCCAAGGAGTACGACGCCACCCTCGTCACCGTCCTCGACCGTGTCCCCCACCAGGTCATCGGCGAGGTCTCCCGGCAGTACGCGGCCCTCCTCGACAAGGCGGGCCTCGGCGACGTACCCCGGTTCACCATCCCCGAGCTGCCCGAGTCCGCCGCCGGCGGCAGCGGGCTGCTGCCCGACAGCGCCGTCGCCGCCCTGCGCGGCTGGCTCGCCCACTGCGCCGAGGACCCGGCCGCCCGCCAGCAGGCCGCCGCCCGGACCGCCACCGGCGTCATCGACTCCCTCGACGCCCGGCTCCCCGAGCTGGCCGCCGCCGTCGCCGCGCAGTACGCCGCCGCCGTCCGCCTCGGCGGCGCCGTCGAAGCCGCGTACACCGAGCAGGGCAGACGCGTCCGCACCCTCCTCGGGCGCGGCGCCGTCCTCGCAGGCGACGCCCGCACCCGCTGGCGCGGCTACCCCCGCGACAGCACCGCCGACGAACTCCTCGACGCCCTCGTGGAATCCCTCGCCGCCCTCCTCCACTGCGCGGTCTCCGCCGCCGAGGAGACCGTCCACGACGCCTGGCGCCGCGAACCCGCCTCCGGCGCCCTCGGCCCCGTCCGCACCGGCGGCGACCGCGAGGCCGGGGAGCGGGTCGGTGTCGAGGTGCGGCGCTGGCGCCGCGTCCTCGAAGAGCTCGCCGAGGACGAGGTACGCGGCGTGGAGCGCCCCTCCGCCTCCCGTACGGCCGTCCCCGAGGCCGACACCGTCGCCGCGCTCCTCGCCGCCGCCCTCCTCGGCGGGCGGCGCACCCGGCCCGCGGGTGAACGCCTCGCCGAACTCCTCGGCGCCCAGGCCGCGCTCCGCCTGCGCGACAAGGGCGGCGAACTCGTCCTCTCGTGCGTCGACCGAGTCCTGCACGCCGAACGCGACCGGCTCCTCGCGCCCCTCGAAGCGCTCGACGTGACCCCCGAGCCGCAGGCGGAGCTGATCGCCGCGCTCTCCGTACTGCAGAAGGAGAAGTGACAGCGTGGATGTCGATGCGGATGTGAACACGGGTACGGGTGCCGGTGAGGGTGGGGCCGGGGAGGTGGACGCGGATGCGGGCCGCCTCCGGAAGCGCCGTCGTGGTGACCCCGGCCCGGACCCCGGCCGCGGTCGTGACGGTGACGGCGGTGCCGACGGTGACCGCGGCCGCCGTCGCTGGGACGACGGGCTGATCGCCCGACGTGCCGGTGAGCGGGGCGCCGCCGCAGGCTTCGGCGCCCACCCGGGGGAGGCGGACGCCGAGGAGGAAGACGCCCTGCCGCCCCTCGGCGGGGCCTACGGCGGTGCCCTCCGTATGCGCCTCGACGCCCTTCACGAACTCGTCGGACTCTCCCGTACGCGGGTCGAGAGCGAGGCCCTCGCCGAGGCCGGGCGGGTGCTCGACGAGGCCGCCGCCCGGCAGCGGCTCTCCTCCCGGCACACCGTGATCGCCATCGCCGGCGCCACCGGCAGCGGCAAGTCGACGCTCTTCAACGCCCTCGCCGGCGTACCCGTCTCCGAGACCGGCCTGCGCCGCCCCACCACCTCCGCGCCCATCGCCCTCAGCTGGTCCGAGGGCTCCGCCGGGCTCCTCGACCGGCTCGCCGTCCCCGGCCGGCTCCGGCGCCGGCCCCTCGCGGGCGGCGCGGCCGACACCGAACTCCAGGGGCTCGTCCTCATCGACCTGCCCGACCACGACTCGGCGGTCACCGCCCACCGCGACCAGGTCGACCGGGTCCTCGGCCTCGTCGACGCCGTCATCTGGGTCGTCGACCCCGAGAAGTACGCGGACGCCGCCCTCCACGAGCGCTACCTCCGGCCGCTCGCCGGGCATGCCGAGGTCACCTTCGTCGTCCTCAACCAGATCGACCGGCTCGGTACGGAAGCCGCCGACCTCGTCCTCGACGACCTGCGGCGCCTCCTCGACGAGGACGGCGTGGCACTCGGCGAGCACGGCGAACCCGGCGCCACCGTCCTCGCCGTCTCCGCGGCGACCGGCGACGGCGTCCCCGAACTCCGGGAACTGCTCGCGCGTTTCGTCCAGGAACGCACCGCCCCCGAACGCCGGCTCGCCGCCGACGTCGACGCCGCCGCCGTCCGGCTGCGCCCGGCGTACCTGGCCGACGGGCGGCCCGGCCTCGACGAGCGGGCCCGTGAGGCCTTCACGGACCGGCTCGCGGCCGCCGTCGGCGCCCAGGCCGCGGGCGAGGCGGCCGAACGGGTCTGGCGCCGGGGCGCCATCCGCGCCTGCGGCACCCCCTGGCTGCGGCTCTACCGCTGGTACGAGCGGATGCGCGCCCACGGCTCCACCGACCCGCGCCTCACCTCCCCGGTCGAGGAGGAACTGACGGCACGCCAGCGCGTGGAGCAGGCGGTGCGGATCGTCGCCGACGAGGCCTCGCGCGGGCTCCCCGTCCCCTGGGCGCAGGCCGTGCGCGAGGCGGCGGCCCGCGGGGCGGAGGGACTGCCCGAGGCCCTGGACGAGCTGACGGTCACCGTCGGGGACCCGTCGGCCCGCCCGCCCCGGCCCGCCTGGTGGCCCGCGGCCGTCCTCGCCCAGGTCGTGATGACCCTCCTGCAGATCTTCGGCGCGCTGTGGCTGGTGGCCCAGATCGTCGGCGTCGTCGAACCGGGGCTGCTCCCGCCGGTCCTCGTGATGCTCGCCGGCATCATCGGCGGACCGTTGGTCGAATGGGCTTGCGAGGGCGCGGTGAAGGGTCCCGCCAAGCGGTACGGGCAGGAAGCCGAGCGGCGCCTGCGGGAGGCGGCGGCGGCCTGCGGCCGGGCCCGGGTGCTCGACCCGGTGGCGGCGGAGCTGATGCGCTACCGGGAGGTGCGCGAGCAGTACGCGACGGTCGCGGGCGCCCGGTCCTCGGCGCGGATCGTCGGCGGGAGCCGCATGGGCGCGAACCGGCTGGGTGCGACGCGGGCGGGTGTACGGGGGAGGTGAGGGCGGCCGTGTGCCGGCGGGGTTCCGGTCCCCCTCCCGGGTGAGGCGGTTGTCCCCAGCCGCGCGGCTGTCCACAGGCGCGGGCGGGAACTCCCCGCCTGTCCCACCCTGGTGGTGACCGAGAGAAACACAGAGGTTGGGGGCGGGACCATGAACGACACGACCGTGACGCTCGTCGGCAATGTGGCGACGGCGGTGGAGTACCGGGACACGGCGACCGGCGGGGTGGCCAGGTTCCGCTTCGCGGTGACGGCCCGCCGCTGGGACCGGGAGCGGGGGCTCTGGTCCGACGGGAACACCAGCTTCTACACGGTGTCGGCCTGGCGGTCGCTCGGGGCCAATCTCGCGGCCTCGGTCTCCGTGGGGGAGCCGCTCGTGGTGCACGGCCGGCTGAGGGTCCGTGAGGACGAGCGCGACGGACAGCGCAAGACCTTCGTGGACGTGGACGCGCTGGCCGTGGGCCACGATCTGACGCGGGGTACGGCGGCCTTCCGGCGCGCGGTGCGTACGGAGTCCAGGCAGCGGACGGAACAAGCGGAGGGGCTGGTTCCAGCGCCGGAGCGGGACCCGTGGACGGAGGCCGCGGCGGCGGCGATGGAGGAGGCGGTGGCGGCCGCCGCAGGGGAGATGAGCGTGGCAGGGGGGTCCACGGAGCGGTCCGAGGGGTCCGCGGAGCGGTCCGCCGAGGGTTCGGCGCTGTTGGTGACCGTGCCCTGACCTTGTGTCATAGCGATTTGTCGACCAACTCGCCGTGGGTGATAACGATTCCGAGTCGGAATGGTTATCTGAACGTATGGCCGGGCACCGGGGGCTTCCGCATCCCTAGGATTCGCGGGTACTCATGTGGCACATGAGCCCATCGGGTCTGTGAATCTGCTGGCGTGCGCTCCCCCCACGCGAAAGTGACTGTGTTCGCGGAGCGACTCGCCCGGAGGGGAATGCAATGTTTTCAGTTCGAGGGCGCGGCGCTGCCCGCCTTGCCGCTGCGACCCTGGTCTCCGGCCTCGTCGCGGTCGGATCGATCGCGACCGCCGGTCCGGCGCTCGCCGATGACGCCGCGCCGGGTTCCGGTGGCGTCATGGCGAAGCTCCACGGCATGACCGAGGACGCCGCCGACGTCGAGATCACCGAGAAGAACGGTGACAAGTGGTCGGTCGGCGGCGGTCTGTTCAAGATGGAGGTGGACGGCGGGGGCACTCTCTTCACCTACTGCATCGACCTCCGCACCGGAGCGAAGGAAGACTTCGACTACAAGGAAGTCGGCTGGGACGAATCCTCCCTGCACGACAACGGGAACGCGGGCAAGATCCTCTGGATCCTGGAGAACGCCTACCCGAAGCTCTCCGCCGAGGCCCTCGGCGGCAAGCTGGACGTCGACCTCTCCAAGAAGGAGGCCGCGGCGGGCACGCAGGCCGCCATCTGGACCCTCTCCGACGACGTCACCGCGACGCCGAAGGACGAGGACGCCCAGAAGCTGACGGCGTACCTGCTCGAGAAGGCCGTCCAGCTCGACGAGCCGACCGCCTCCCTCAGCGTCTCCCCGGCCACCATCGCCGGTAAGGCCGGAAGCAAGCTCGGCCCGATCAGCGTCGACACCACCGCCGCGACCGCCAAGGTCTCGCTGGCCCCCGGTGCCCCTGCGGGCGTCACGGTCGTCGACAAGGACGGCAAGCCCGTCACCGAGGTCGCCAAGGGCAAGACCGAGGTCTTCTTCGACGTTCCCGCCGGCACCGCCGACGGCGCCGCCGAGCTGACCGCCGCGGCCACCACCAAGGTCTCCCTGGGCCGCGCTTTCGTCTCCGTCGACGGCCCGTCCCAGACCCTGATCCTGGCCGGCTCCAGCGAGTCGACCGTCACCGGCAAGGCGTCCGCGACCTGGGCGAAGCAGGGTGCTGTCCCGGCCGTCACGGTCGCCAAGGACTGCGCCAAGGGTGGCCTGGAGGTCATCGCGTCCAACAAGGGCGACGAGGCCTGGACCTTCGACCTGAAGGGCACCTCGCACACCATCGCCCCGGGCGAGACCAAGACCATCACGGTCCCGCTCGCCGAGGACGAGGCGTACAAGTTCACGGTCACCGGCCCGAACTTCGAGGAGACCTTCGAGGGCGTCCTGGACTGCGAGACGGCCACCCCCGGCACGAAGCCGTCCGAGAACCCCACCACGGAGCCCTCGGCCGAGCCCACCCCGTCGACCTCTCCGTCGACCTCCACCGGTACCACCGGTGACACCACGGGCGGCACCACCGGTACCACCGGCACCACCACCGGTGGCGGCGACCTCGCCGAGACCGGCAGCTCCAACGCCACCCCGATGATCGCGGGCATCGCCTTCGCGCTCGTCGTGATCGGCGGCGGCGCGGTGTTCTTCCTCCGCAAGAAGAAGACCGCCGGCGCCTGAGTCCGGGCCCCCGGTGCCGGCCCCGTCGGCACCGGGACACCGCCTGACCCCACCGGGTGATCCGCGTCACACCGGACCCGCCCCGTGACCCCGCACGACCCCGGACCGCATCCGCGCCCGGGGTCGTCGCACGTCCGGGCCCCGTTCCGTCCCCGTTGCGCCCGTACCGCCCGGTACGGGCCCGTCCCCCTACCGACCGGTACGCCCTCGCCGCGACCCCCTCCGAGCCCCCGCCCCCGCCTTACCGGTTTCCGCCCGGGGGTGGCGGTCAGGCAAGATGGGGTGTATCTGCCCACTCACTTCTGCCGGACGGTTTCTCTTGGCTGAGTACATCTACACGATGCGCAAGACGCGCAAGGCGCACGGCGACAAGGTCATCCTCGATGACGTGACGCTGAGCTTCCTGCCGGGTGCGAAGATCGGTGTGGTCGGCCCGAACGGTGCCGGAAAGTCCACCGTTCTGAAGATCATGGCGGGCCTTGAGCAGCCGTCCAACGGTGACGCGTTCCTGTCGCCCGGCTACAGCGTCGGCATCCTCATGCAGGAGCCGAAGCTGGACGAGAGCAAGACGGTCCTGGAGAACGTCCAGGACGGTGCCGCCGAGATCATGGGCAAGCTCAAGCGCTTCAACGAGGTCGCCGAGCTCATGGCGACCGACTACTCGGACGCGCTGATGGACGAGATGGGCAAGCTCCAGGAAGACCTGGACCACGCCAACGCCTGGGACCTCGACGCGCAGCTGGAGCAGGCCATGGACGCCCTGGGCTGCCCGCCCGGCGACTGGCCGGTCACCAACCTCTCCGGTGGTGAGAAGCGCCGTGTCGCGCTCTGCAAGCTGCTGATCGAGGCCCCGGACCTGCTCCTCCTCGACGAGCCCACCAACCACCTCGACGCCGAGTCGGTGAACTGGCTGGAGCAGCACCTCTCGAAGTACGCGGGCGCCGTCGTCGCCGTCACGCACGACCGGTACTTCCTGAACAACGTCGCCGAGTGGATCCTCGAACTCGACCGCGGCCGCGCGATCCCCTACGAGGGCAACTACTCCACGTACCTGGAGAAGAAGGCCACCCGTCTCAAGGTCGAGGGCCGCAAGGACGAGAAGCGCGCCAAGCGCCTCAAGGAGGAGCTGGAGTGGGTCCGGTCCAACGCCAAGGGCCGTCAGACCAAGTCCAAGGCCCGTCTCGCTCGCTACGAGGAGATGGCCGCCGAGGCCGACAAGATGCGGAAGCTGGACTTCGAGGAGATCCAGATCCCGCCGGGCCCGCGCCTGGGCTCCATCGTCGTCGAGGTCGAGAACCTCTCCAAGGCCTTCGGCGACAAGGTCCTCGTCGACGACCTGTCCTTCACCCTGCCCCGTAACGGCATCGTCGGCATCATCGGCCCGAACGGTGCCGGCAAGACGACGCTGTTCAAGATGATCCAGGGCCTCGAGGCCCCGGACTCGGGCTCGGTCAAGATCGGCGACACGGTCAAGATCAGCTACGTCGACCAGACCCGCGCCAACATCGACCCCAAGAAGACCCTCTGGGCCGTCGTGTCGGACGAGCTGGACTACATCAACGTCGGCCAGGTCGAGATGCCGTCCCGCGCGTACGTCAGCGCCTTCGGCTTCAAGGGGCCGGACCAGCAGAAGCCCGCCGGTGTCCTCTCCGGTGGTGAGCGCAACCGCCTGAACCTGGCGCTCACGCTCAAGGAGGGCGGCAACCTGCTGCTCCTCGACGAGCCCACCAACGACCTCGACGTCGAGACGCTGTCCTCGCTGGAGAACGCGCTCCTGGAGTTCCCCGGCGCGGCCGTGGTCATCTCCCACGACCGCTGGTTCCTGGACAGGGTCGCCACGCACATCCTGGCGTACGAGGGCGACTCGAAGTGGTACTGGTTCGAGGGCAACTTCGAGTCCTACGAGAAGAACAAGATCGAGCGCCTCGGCCCGGACGCGGCCCGTCCGCACCGCGCCACGTACAAGAAGCTGACCCGAGGCTGAGGTCAGTGACCAGGCACATCTACAGCTGTCCCCTGCGCTGGTCGGACATGGACGCCTTCGGGCACGTCAACAACGTCGTCTTCCTGCGGTACCTGGAAGAGGCGCGGATCGACTTCATGTTCCGGCTGGCGCCGGGGGACGGTTCCCCCTCGTTCTCCGGCGGGTCCGTCGTGGCCCGGCACGAGATCGACTACCTGCGACCCCTCGTCCACCGGCACGCGCCGGTGACGGTCGAGTCCTGGGTGACGAAGATCGGGGCGGCTTCGCTGACGATCGCGTACGAGATCAAGGACCCCGACGTCACGTACGTACGGGCGTCCACGGTCGTCGTGCCCTTCGACCTGGAGGCACAGCGGCCCCGGCGCATCACCGCCGAGGAGCGCAGCTTCCTGGAGGAGTACGTGGACGACGGGATGACGTCCGCCCCATGAGCGTGCTCGCTCCGCTGCACTTCGACGACGCCAGGGAGGCGGCGGCCCTCGCCGCCTTCCTGACCCGACTCGTCCACTACGACCGGGCCGCAGCCGTCCGCCTCCAGGCCGGCGGCGGGGCGTTGGCCGTCTTCGGACGGCCCGCGTCCTTCGAGGTACTCGCGATCCGTACGGCCCGTCTCGTCGACGCGGTCGAGGTCGACGTGACCGTCTCCGCCGGTGAACTCCTCGAAGGAATCGAGGAGTCGGCGGGCAAGGCGGTCGTCCCGGCCTCCGTGACCGGGCCGTCCTGGGCGGGCGTGCTCCCGCCGCGCACCGGCTGGGCGCCGGTCGCCGGGCTGCCGGACGCCGCGGAGATGCGGGGCGCGGTCGCCGCCGCCGTCGCCGAGTTCCGCGCGCGGGACGAGCGGCTGCCCGAGGAGTCGCGGACCAGGGCCGAGCGCGACCGCGTCGGCCGCGAGATCTGGTCCCGGACCCTCGGCCCCACCGGGCTGCCGCTCCGGGCCGTGCACGCCGCCCAGTCACTGGGCTTCCTGCCGCCCACACCGGAGCCGACGCCGGTCGCGCTGTTCGCCTCCGGCCCGTGGCTCAGACTCCGCACCCCGTACGGCTCGATCGCCCTGCGCACCGCACCGATGTCCCTGTCGGTCGCGCCCCGTTGACCGGCGGGGACAGCGGGGCCTCCGCGCCCCGCCCGTAGGGGCCGCCGCCGAAGCCGCCCGGCAGCGCGACGTGCACCCGCCGCGCGGGAACGTCGATTGGCATCCCATCGCCCTCCACGAGAGGCGCGGCCTCACCAGCGCGGCCGGACTCATGCCGCCGGACGGCCCCGCCGGCTGAACCGCCTCGCCCCCGCGGTGGCGGCGGCCAGCAGCAGCATGGCCAGGACCGCCTGCCGCAGCGGCGAGCTGGAACCCTCGAGAGCCGGAGCCACCCGCTGCCGGGGGTCGTAGGCCACCCGCACCTCCCCGCCGTCCGGCGCGGCCCGGTGGGCCTCCGTGACGGTCGACGGGTAGCCGCCCGGGCAGCGCAGGGTGTGGTGGTACACCACTGTCGTGGCGCCGCCCTCGCCGACCTGGGTCCGCTCCTCCTCGCGGACCTCCACCACGACACACGCGGCGACCGCGCCCCGCGACGCCGCCTGATCCGCGGCGGCCACGGTCAGCAGCAGCCCGCCGACCAGCGCGAGTGCGCCGAAGAGGCCCATGGCCCCGTCGACGAGCAGGAAGTACGCCACGGCCGCCGCGAGGATCGCCGCCCCGCCGACCGATATCGCGACCGTGGTGGACGGCGCGCTCGCGCCTCCGAAGCACCAGGCCGACCAGGCGTAGAGCGCGGCCGCGCAGACCGCGGGCAGGGCCACGACACCCCAGGCCCGAATGTTCTCCGACGACTCCGACGACTCCGACGACTCCGTCGATGACATGGACATCACCCCGGGAGTGGGACGTCCGCCGCCGCTCCGCGGTTTCACCCGGCCCCGGACCCAGGCCCGCACCTGGACCCGGCCCCACGCCCGCGCCTGGACCCGGCCCCGCGCCCGTACCCGGACCCGGCCCCGTGCCCGCGCCTGGACCCGACCCCGCGCCCGTACCCGGACCCGGCCCCGCGCCCGCGCCTGGACCCGGCCCCCGCCCGTACCCGGACCGGCGCCCGAACCGGACCCGGGGCCCGGACCCGCCCCCGAACCGGACCCGGGGCTCGGACCCGGACCCTCCCGGTCCCCCTCAGCCCTCCGTGCCGTCCGGCCACACCCCGATGTGGTCCTGCTCGAGTTCCAGTGCCACCCGGTGCTCCATCCCGAGCGCCCGCGTGTACTCCGCCGGCAGCTGGAGCCGGCCCGCGCGGTCGAGCATCGCGTACTCCCGGGCCACCAGCGACTCCTGGCCCTGCTCGTCGACCTCCGTGCGGCGCAGCACCTCCGAGGAGGTGCGGCCGTCGCGGATGGCGACCGTGCGCCGTACCTCGGAGGCGACGGCCTGGTCGTGGGTGACGATCACGATCGTCGTGCCCAGTTCGTCGTTGGCGCGGCGGAAGGCCGCGAAGACCTGCTCACCGGTGGCCGAGTCCAGCTCGCCCGTCGGCTCGTCGGCGAGGAGCACGGACGGGTTGTTGGCGAGGGCGACCGCGATCGCCACCCGCTGCTGCTGGCCGCCGGACAGCTGGTGGGGCCGCCGGTCCCGGGCCTCCGCGATGCCCAGCATCGCGAGGAGCTCCTCGGCCCGCCGCGCCTTCTGCTTGGACCGGCCCCGCAACTGCATCGGGAGGGCCACGTTCTGTGCTGCCGTCAGATACGGCAGCAGGTTGCGGGCGGTCTGCTGCCAGACGAAGCCGACGACCTCGCGCCGGTACCGCAGCCGCGCCTTGCCGTCCATCGCGAGCAGGTCACACCCGGCGACCCGGGCCGCGCCGGCGGTCGGCACGTCAAGGCCCGCCAGGATGTTCATGAGCGTCGACTTGCCCGACCCGGAGGCGCCGACGAGGGCCATCAGTTCGCCCTCCTTGACGAGCAGGTCGAGCCCCTGGAGGGCCTGCACCTCCACCCCGTCCGTGGTGAAGATCCGGACCAGCCGGTCGCAGGCGATGAGCGCGTCATGACCGTACGAGGGCCGGTCGCGCCGCGCGGTGACCCGCCGCTCCAGCTCTTCGAGGGTGGTGTCCGAAGCGGCGCTGGGGATCGTCCCGGTCTTCGTCATCGTGCGTCTCCTGCCCTGAGTTCCTTGATCGAGCTCTTCCGCCCCGCCCACCAGGCCTGTCCGGCCGTCGCCGCCGCCGTCAGGACGACCACCGCGAGCGCCGGCACCACCAGCGACCACGGGTCCGCCCGCAGCGGCGCACCGGCCGGCAGGGCGAACCCGGGCGTCGTCGCGAGCGCGAGCCGGAACAGGTCGATGCCCGGCGCGAGCAGCGGCACCGTCGCCCAGCCGGCCAGCGTCCCGCCCAGCGCCGCCAGGACCGCCTGCGGCACCGCTTCGAGTCCCAGCAGCCGCCGCCCCTGCTTCCGGGTCAGCCCCATCGTCCGCAGCCGCGCGAGGAGCGTCGTCCGCTCCGGCGCGCTCTGCATCAGGGAGAGCAGCACGGCCACCACGGCGAACCCGGCGCCCACCCCGATCGCCCCCAGGTACATCCGCTCGGCCCCCGACTGGAGCGGCGAGTCCACGTAGCCCGCCCGCTCCTCGGTGCGCGTCGACACCAGGAGCGCGTCGGACCTCGCCTCCACGGCGGCCCGCAGCGCGGCCCCGTCCTCCGGGCCCGTGACGAGCAGTGTCGTCGGGGTCCGGTGGGTGAGGTCGGCGGCGTTGACGAGGAGGAAGTCGGCGCCGGGCAGCGCCGGGGTCACCGCCCGGACGGCCACCACTTTCACGTGGAACACGCCGGCGGCCGCCACGATCTCCTGAGGCGCCGTGCCGAGCCGTTCGGCGACCGAGGGCGAGGCGATCGCGGGCAGCACCCGCTCGGTGTCCGCCACGGCCTCCTTGCCGCCCTTCCCCGTCGACGCCAGCAGCCCCGCCGGGAACGGGCCGAACCCCGTGCGCTCCGTGTGCCGGGTGTACGAGCCGGGTTCGACGCCCACGAGCGTGCCGCTCATCGGCCGGACGGAGGTCCCCTGCCGGGACGGCAGGGACACCCCGTACTCGATCTGCAGCGGGGCCACGTCCCGTACCCCCGCCGTACCGCGCACCGCATCGGTCAGGCCGGCCGGCAGCGCGGTCCACTCCACCGAGCCGTCGATCCGGGCGTCCGCGCCGGTCGCCAGGAGCGCGGCCCGGTCGCGGGCGTCGGCGACGCCTGCCAGGACCGAGCCGCCGAAAGCCGCCGTCGTCAGCGCCAGCACGAGCGCGAGCAGCGGGAGCGTCCCGGCGGAGGACGAGCGCCCGGCGCGCGCCAGGGCCAGCGGGCCGACCGCCCCGCGCAGCCGGCGGGCCGGCCGGCCCAGCCACCGCAGCGGCAGCGGATGGATCCGTACGAGCAGCGAGGCGGCGATCAGGCCGACGAGCACCGGCGCGGCGCTCACCAGATGGTCGCCGGAGTCGCCGGTTCCGCGCAGTCGCAGGGAGGCGACCGCGCCCACGGCGAGGACGAGCGCGGTGAGTTCGGCGACCGTACGGCGCCGGGAGGGGCGCGCGGTGAGCAGGTCGTCGCGTCCGCCGTGCAGGCGCGGCCGGCGGTGCAGGACGACCGCCCGCAGCGGCAGGACGAGCATCGCGAGCAGGGCGACGGCCGAGGCGGCGAGCAGGGAGGGGCCGAGGGGGATTCCGCCCGACCCGCCGGGCGCCCGTACCGTCACCACCGCGAGGACCAGGGCGAGCGCGGCGGCCGGTACGGCGACCGCCGAGGTCTCGCCGAGGAGCCGCAGACCGATGCCGGTCAGGGAGGCGCCACGGGAGCGGAGCAGCGCCAGTTCGCCGTCGCGGCGGGCGACGAACAGCCCGCCCGTCATGGCGAGGACGACCGCCGCGACGGCGCCGATCCCGAAGACGGCGACGGCGACGACCGGACCGATGGCCTCGCGCATCGAACCGTACGCGTCGACGATTCCGTCGAGTTCGGTGGTCAGGGCCCCCGTGGGTCCCACCACCTTGCGCATCCCGACCAGGCCGGGACCGCCGGCCGCCGAGTCGAGCGCGGCGGCGAACCGGCCGGTGTCCCGGCCGGTGAGATGGTCGGACGTGGGCGCGAACCGGAAGAAGACCTCCAGGTCGTTGGTGAGGGAGAGCACGGCGGCCGCGGACGCGGGGGAGAGGAGCAGCGCCCCCTGCCAGTAGTGCTTCACCTCGCCGCCGGCGACCAGCGGGGCGAGCGCGGGGGTGCGCAGGAGCGGCTCCACCGCCCAGTACGACGACTCGGGGCCGCGCGGCTCCACGATCCCGGTGACCGTCACGGCGAGCGGCGCCGTGCCGGACTTGTCCGGCAGGTGCACGACGGAGCCGGGCTTCAGGCGCAGGGCGGCCGCGGTCTCCGCGGTCACCACCGCTTCCGGTGCGCGGGGCGTACCCGCGGCGAGCCTGCCCTCGTGCAGCGTGGCGTGCTCGGTGAGGGAGGACGGGGAGGAGAGCACGAACTCCGGGGCCACGCCGTCGGGCCGGGGCAGCCAGGGGTCGGTCCCCTCGACCCGCCTGACCGTACGGACTCCGTGGGCGCTCTGCCCCGGGTCGGTGCGGATCGGCTCGGGGAACAGGGCACGCACCTCGTCCCGCTGCCTCCGCAGGACCCCGGGGGCCAGGCTCGCCTCGGTCGTGGACAGGGCGAGCGGGTTGGTGAGTTCGAGGACGGTGGCGCGGGGTGCGGCGGCCCGGACGTCGTGCCGCAGCCCCTCGGTCTCGTACGCGTCCACCGCGCGCGGCAGCGCGGCCGCCAGGTAGGCGGTGACCAGGACGAGGAGGGCGAGGGTGGCGGCGGCCCAGGGAGCGGTCCGCAGCCGGGTCCGCACCCAGGGCGCCACGGCGCGGGCGGGCTTGTCGGACCGGGACCGGGGCATGTCGGGAGCCTTCCTGGGTACGGCGGGGACGTCCGGGTTCTCCGCGGTTCCGGGGTCCTTCCGGTGTACGGCGGGGACGTCCGGGTTCTCTCCGGTTCCGGCGGACATCAGTTGTCCCCCTGGTGGCGCAGGGTCACGGCCGGGTCCGTGCGGCGCAGGGCGATCACGGCGACCATGGCGAGCGGCAGCGCGGCGACGCCGGCGAGCAGCAGGGCGACGTGGCCGAGGGGCAGTTCGACCAGGACCGGGGGGACGGGGCGGGCTGCCTGCCCGGTCAGGACGACCAGCGGGACGACGGCGCGGGCCAGGACGGCGCCGAGTCCGATGCCGACGAGCAGGCCGATGCCGATGAGCAGTCCCTGTTCCGCGGCGACGAGGCGGGCGAGGCGGCGGCGTGGCGCGCCGAGCGCCCGCAGCACCCCGAACTCGGCGGACCGTTCCCGCATCGCGCCGGCCGAGCCGACCGCGAAGCCGACGGCGGCGAGCGCGGCCGCGGCGGCGGCGACCGCCATCAGGGCGGCGTTGGGGCCCGCGCCGAGCGGGTCGCCGAGCAGTTCGGCGGCGATCTCGTCGCGTACGAGGACCTGGGCGAGGTCCGCGTCGGACCGGGTGCGCAGGGCGGTGGCGACCTCGTCCGCCCGGCCGGGCGCGACGGTCAGCCACCATTCGGTGGGCGGGACGGTCGAGGCCGTGCCGGTGGCCAGGTACTGGTTGACGGCCGCCAGATCGAGGAGAACCGTTCCGCCGTCCTCGGGGGTGGCGTCGGGGGTGAGGGCGGAGGCCGCCCGGGCGCCCGGGCCGGTGGTGGGCAGCTCGTCGACGACGTGGGAGACGGTGACGCCGACGCCACGGCCGCCTACGGCGACCTCGATCTCGTCGCCGGGCCCGGCCCCGGTCGCCTTCATGAAGGCCCCGGTGGCCACGGCGTACAGCCGGTCGGGCGCCTTCGGGCCGGGGGCGGTCATCCGCAGGGTGAACTCCTCGGGCCCCCGGTGGCTTCCGGCGGGCGTGCCGGGGACGGCGGTCGAGACGGTGTACGGGGCGGGGCGGCCGCCGGGGCCGGGGGCGCCGGGGACGCCGGACGTGGGGCCCCCGCCCTCGGCTGTGCCCCCGGTCTGCTCGGAGAGGTGCGTCCAGGCGGCGAGGACCCGCCCGGGGGCGTGGACCTGCTCGCCGCCGTCGGCGCGGACGACGCCGAACCGCTCGGCGCGGAGGACCTGCGTGCCCTTCGCGCCGTCGACGAAACGGCCGCCGAACTCCAGCCCCGTCAGGGTGAGCAGGCCGCCGGAGCCGCGCCTCGCGTCGGTGCCCGGTACGGCGGTCCGGGCGCCGAGGTCCAGGGTCAGCCGGTACGTCCGGCCGTCGGAGGGCACCGATCCCATGGTCCGCCGGTACGGGACGCCGCTCGGGTCCTCCAGGACGGCCGTCACCCGGGCGGCGCCGGTCGGTCCGGCGAACCGCAGGTCGACGGTGAGCGCCCGGGTGCCTGCCGGCAGCGCCAGACCGGGGCGGGTCGTCGCCCGGGGAGCGAGCGGGGCGAGGAGGGAGCGGACGGGGACGTCGGCGAGGTCGGGGCGTAGCAGCAGCGCATCGGCGGCGTTGCGGATGTCGACGGCCAGGACGGTCGCGTTCCTCCCGGCCACGTCCATGGTGGTGCGGTGCACCGGGGCCACCGCGCGGACCCCGGGGACGGCGCCCAACTGCTCGGTCCTGGTGGGTTCACCCGGGCCCGCGCCGAGGACACGGACGGCCGCACCGGCCTGGAAGTCGGCCTGGTCGCGCTGCGAACGCTCCCACGACCCGCTCTGCCCGATGGCGAGCATGCCCATCGCCACCGCGAGGACCAGGAGGAGGACCGGACCCGCACCCCGCAGCGGCCGCCGGCTGAACTGCCAGCCGGCGAGCGCGGCGGAGAGACCGCGCCCGCCCGCCGCCCGCCGCTCGGCCAGCTTCGCGACGGGCGGCAGCAGCCGCAGGGTCAGGACGGTGCCGGCGAGCAGGGCGAGGGCGGGAGCGGCGACGAGCACCGGATCGACGGAACCCCCGCCGGACCCCTCCGCACCGAGGGTGTCGCCGGCGGCCGAGGGGCGCTGCAACTGCCAGTACGCGACGGCGGCGACGGCGAGCAGACCGAGATCTGCCCCGGCACGCACGGGACCGGGCAGCGACGCCGGGCGGGCCTTGCGCAGCGGGACGACGGAACCGTCCCCTGCGGCGAGCGCGGGGGCGACGACGGCTCCCGCGCAGCACAGGGCCACGGCGGCGGAGACCAGCCACACCTGGAGCGAGGGGGTCGTGTCCAGCCGGACGCCGAGGGAGGACAGCGCCGACCGCTCGGCGAAGAGCCGGGTCAGCGGCCCCGAGAGGAGCGGGGCGGCGAGCGCCGCGGGCAGCGCGAGCAGCAGTGCCTCGGCGGCGGCGAGACCGGCGATCCGGCGCCGCGAACCGCCGCGGGCCCGCAGCAGCGCGGTCTCCCCCGAACGCTCGGTGCTGAGCAGCCGGGCGACGAGCAGCAGCGCGTACGCGGCGAGCAGCACCAGCTGGACGGCGACGATCAGCAGGGTGGAACGGGAGACGAGCAGGGACCGCTGGGTCTGCTCCAGGACGGTCGGCAGCGCGGTGGACGCGGAGATCGTCGTACCGAACCGGTCGGAGGCGTCGGCCAGCGCCTTGGGGCCCTCGGTCGCCGTGGCGCGCAGCGCGTCGATGCGGTCGGTGGTGAGGCCGGTGAAGTCGGCGGAGCCGAGCCAGGACGTGTCGCCGGAGCTCAGCGCCCCGGAGGCGAGTACCGCCGGGTCGGCGAGGAGCGGCCCGTACGTCGTGAAGGCGACGGTCCGTACCCCGCGGCCGCCGGCCAGGTCCAGCTGCCAGTACGGGTCACCGGTGTCGACGGGCCGGTAGACGCCGGTGATCCGGGTCCGCACCCGCCGGTCGTCGAACCGGTCGCTCAGATCGAGAACGGTCCCGGGGCCGACCCGCAACCGCCGGGCCGCCTCCTCGGGCAGCGCCGTCTCGACCACGCCGGCCGTCCGGGTGGCGGAGGGCCAGGCGCCGCGCACGAGGGAGAGTTTCGAACGGTCGAGCGCGGCGAAGTGGGTCAGGTCGGGGTCGCCCTCACGGGCGGCGGACGCCTGGGGACCGCGGGGCAGCGCGTACGGACCGGAGCGTTCGAGCCGCCGTACGGTCACGGGCAGCCCGTCGAAGGTCGCCCGCATCCCCTCCCGGACCGCTTCCTCCGCCCCGGCCCGCTGCTCGGCCGGTATCTGCCCCCTCACCAGCAGCGAGGCGGCGGCCGCGGACCGGCCCCGCAGCCCGGCCTGGAGCGCCGCGTCCCCGATGGCCCCGGAGAACGAGGCGAGGGTGGCGAGCACCGAGGTGGTCAGGAGCACGGCGAGCACTGCCGCGGCGAGCAACAGCCGGTGTGCCCTGACGCGCAGGAATACGAACCCCGTCACCCATCCCCCTGGCCACCCTGATCACGGTGCGCACGTCGAACGCGGTCGAACGCTCCCGGACTTCCCCCGGATGCTTTCAGAGGGCATGTGCCGCTGGAAACCGCTTACGGGCGCACCTTGATCCGATCGTGACCGTTATCCGGGGTTCCGTCTCCGGAATGTGCCCGTCCGTGCGCGGTCGGGACCGTACGGGGTGAGGGGCCGTCAACCGGCCGTGTTCACCATCGAGGCCGCCGCGTAGGTCATGTAGCGCCAGAGCTCGGCCTCGTGCTCGGGAGCCAGGTCCAGGTCGTCCAGAGCCGCCCGCATGTGGCGGAGCCACGCGTCGTGGGCGGCCTGGTCCACCGTGAACGGAGCGTGGCGCATCCGGAGACGGGGGTGGCCGCGGTCGTCGCTGTAGGTGCGGGGGCCGCCCCAGTACTGCATCAGGAAGAGGGCGAGCCGGTCCTCCGCGGGGCCGAGGTCCTCCTCGGGGTACATCGGGCGCAGCAGCGGGTCCTCCGCGACCCCCTCGTAGAAACGGCGGACCAGACGCCGGAAGGTCTCCTCGCCGCCGACCTGCTCGTAGAAGGTCTGCTCCTGCACTGCTTCCCCGGGAATCTCGTTCACCATCCCATCGTCTCAGATGCCCCGTCCTAGGACCGGAGAACGAGGACCGCTCGCCGCGGGCCCCCGGCGGCGGGAGAGTGGAGGCATGGATGAGCGGCGGGACGAGTTCGCCGAGGGCGGCGCGCGGGCACGGCGGGAGCTCGTGCGGGAGATCGAGGCTTGCGGCGCGCTCACCGACCCCGCCTGGAGGGACGCCTTCGCCACCGTCCCGCGCCACCTCTTCGTCCCCTTCTACTACGTCCCCGGGAGCGGCGGCTACGAGCGGCTCTGGTCCGGCGACCCGGACCCCGGGCAGCGGGACCGCTGGCTGCGCGGAGCCTACGAGGACACCGCCGTCGCCACCCGGGTGCGGGACGGTGAACTGCTCTCCTCCGCCAGCCAGCCGTCCCTGATGGCGCTGATGCTCCACGCCCTGGACGTACGCGACGGGGACGACGTCCTGGAGATCGGCGCCGGGACCGGCTACAACGCGGCCCTGCTCTGCCACCGGCTCGGCGAGGAGCACGTCACCACCGTCGACCTGGACGAGGAGATCACGGAGTCCGCCCGGACCCATCTGGCCGCCGCCGGACACCGCCCCGCGGTCGTCACCGCCGACGGCGCCCGGGGCTGTCCCGAGCGCGCCCCCTACGACCGGATCGTCGCGACCTGCGCGGTGCCCTCGGTCCCGTACCCCTGGATCGCCCGGTGCCGGCCCGGCGGCCTCGTCCTCACCCCGCTCTCCACCGGGCTGCTCCTGCTGCGGGTGCGCGACCGGGCGCACGCGGAGGGACGGTTCCTCGCGACCTCCGCGTACTTCGTGCCGCTCCGGGGCTCCGCGGGCCGCGCCCCACGCCCCGATCCGGCCGGGGACGAACGCTTCCGCTTCCTGTGGGGTCTCGTCGGCGGGACCCTCGACAGACGCGAAGCGCTCTCGCTCTGGCTGCGCGAGCGGCGACCGGAACGGGAGCGCTTCGGGGTGACGGTCAGCGGCGACCGGCAGTGGGCCTGGCTGGACGACCCCGCAGGGCCGTACGCCTGGCCGCTGCCGGACGCGTGAACGTACGGGTGGGTCAGCCCCGACGGATCGTGATCGTCGTCCAGGCGCCGACGTGCACCCGGTCGCCGTCCTGGAGCTGTACGGGGACGTACGGCTGGATCGGCTCCTCGCCGCCGTTGACCGTGGTGCCGTTGGTGGAGTTCTGGTCCACCACCGCCCACGAACCGTCCGGCTGCTGCACGAGCACGGCGTGCTGGTGCGAGACGCCCGGGTCCTCCGGCGGCACCGACAGGTCGATGTCGGGGGACTCGCCGGTGGAGTGCCGGCGGCGGCCGATGGAGATCTGGTTGCCCTGGAGCGGCAGGTGCTTGGCGGGGGAGTACGCGGGCAGGTTCAGGCCCGTGGCCTCGGGACCGCTGCGCTGCATCATCGCCATGAAGTAGTCGCGGTCCGGGCCGATGACCGCGGTCCACGACAGGGGCTGCTGCCGCGGGGGCTGGAACTGCTGTTGGGGCTGTTGGGGCTGGCCCTGGGACTGGCCCTGGGACTGGTGCTGACCCTGGGACTGGTGCTGGGCCTGGTGCTGGCCTTGGTGCTGACCGTGGTGCTGCGGGGGCTCCTGGTGCTGCTGGGGTGCATGGTGCTGCGGAGGCCCCTGGGGTGCCTGGTGCTGCTGAGGCTGCGGAGGAGCCTGAGGTACGTGGTGCTGCGGAGGCGCCTGGTGCTGCGGGGGCGACTGCGGCGTCTGCGACGGTGGGGACAGGACCCAGTCGTCGTCGGCGCGCGGCTGCGGCGGTGCGGGCGGCGCCGGTACCTGGGCCGGAGCCTGGAGGTACGCGGGCGGGCCGGGCGGCTGCTGCTGTGTCGGCGGCTGCTGCGCCGGCGGGCGCTGCGGCGGGGCCTGGTGATGCGTGGGGTCGCTCCCCAGCGGCTCGGCCGGGCGGTTCACCTGCGAGGGCCGCGATCCCTGGTAGCCGAACGGATCCTGGGGCTGCTGGGGCTGCGGCGGCTGCGGCGGCGAGGACTGGAAGCCCGGCGGCAGGTTCAGACCGGGCGGCGGTCCGTGCTGCTGCGGCGGTGACGGGGCGTTCTGCGGGGCCAGCGGCGTGTAGGAGGTCGCCGTGTTCGTGAGGAAGTTCCAGCGGCACTCCTCGCAGAACGGCGCCATGTACTCGCGCGGGGTACGGCACTGCGGGCACAGCTCCGCCTGGGCCGTGGCGTTCGGGTCGCCACCGGGGCCGAAGCCACCGTGAGCACCGGGACCGGGCGCGCCCGGCGGCGGCCCCGTCGGGGGCTGGCCGGGACCACCGGGGCCGGGGTATCCGTACGCGGGAGGCGGCGGCGGGGGAGGCGGCGGTACGGCACCCGTCGGCGCACCCGCCCCGGCCATGCGATGGCCGCAGACCTCGCACCAGTCGTCGGAGACCGACTGGTGTCCGTTCGGGCAGGTCGGCATGTCGGCGCTTCCCCCTCTCCTCGTCCGGCCCGGTGGCCGGGCTACCTCTTGACGCGAACGGTCTTGGTGGAGCGCGTTTCGAGTGTCATCTCGTCCGCATCCGCGACCTTCGCCTTCAAACGCACAGTACCGGTCGCCGCATCGACGACGTCGACCACCTTCGAAAGCAGTTTCGCCGTATCCGCGTTCCCGGAGACGGCCGCGAGCTGCACGGCGCGGCCCAGTTTCGCCGTCGCCCCGTCGTGATCGCCCGATTTGCGGGCATCGAGGCCCTGTCGGATGACGTCCGCCAGCTCGGCCTGGCCCGTGTAGTGCGCCACCTGCGGGTTGATCGACGTCGACATCGCCAGGTCGTCGGTCCACACCGCCCGTACCAGTCCTTGAGACAGCGGGCGGGGATCGCCGCCCGCCGGGTCCGGGGCGATCAGGGAGACCCGGGCGGCGAGCATCTCCTGACCGACGGCGGCCCGGGGGACCCGCACGCTGACGTGGTAGTCACGGGACTCGTCGCCCCACGAGCCCGTCGGGTAGTCACCGGCGCGCGGCCCGGCCTCGGTGCGCCGCCCGGTCAGGTCCTCGACCGTCGGCGCCACCTGCTTCACGAAGGCGATCTCCACCCCGACCGGCGTCCACAGCCGCAGTGCGACGTCCGCGACGCCCTTGCCCATCGCCTGCTCCATCATCGCCGTGAAGTCGGCGGCGAGCGCGGACGGGTCGGCGACGATGTCGGCGGTGCCGAGGAGTGCCGAAGCGATCCCGGTGACCTCCTTGACCTCCCAGTCGGTGCCCACCCCGCGCGCGTCACAGGTGAAGCGGCCCGCGCAGGCGTCGAGGGCAACCCGCAGCTCCTCCGGCGACTCGTGCTCGTTGCGGCCGTCGGTGAGCAGGATGCCGTGCCGGATGGTGAGCTCGGCGGAGGAGAGCAGCCGGTCCGCGAGCCGCAGCCAGGTGCCGATCGCCGTGCCCCCGCCGGCGTTCAGGCGGCGCAGCGACTCCTTGGCCTCGGCCCGGGTGCGGGCGTCGGCCACGGCGAGGCGGCCGTTCCCCGGGTAGACCTCCCTGGCGACGTGCGTGCCGTCGACGACGGCGAAGGACGTGCCGTCGCGCAGGGTGTCGACGGCGGCCGCGGTCGCCTCCCGGGCTCCCCGCATCTTGGTGGCGGGATAGTCCATCGAGCCGGAACAGTCGACCATGATCACGACACCGGCCCCGGCGCCCGCGGGGCCGGACAGCCGCTGTCCGCCGGTACCGCCCCCGGTCGACGTGACCGTGACGATCGCGCTGACGTCACGGCCGCCCTCGGGCAGGAACTCGTTCTGGTAGACGTCCACCGAGAACTGGGGGGCGGTCGGTTTGGAGAAGTTCGCCATCGGTCAGGGCTCCTCGGGCAACGACGGGCAGGGGACGGGGGATCGGCGACCGCTCAGGCGGATCCTGCCCCGTGGTGCGAGACGGTGAACGGCACGAGGGCGACCGTGATGTTGTCGTGGCCTCCGCCGTCCAGGGCGTGGCCGACCAGCACCTGGGCGCTGTGCAGCGGGCGGTCCGCCGCGTCGGCGGGGACGACCCGCGCCATGTCGTCGGCGCCCTCGGCGTAGTTCCACAGACCGTCCGTGCAGACCACCACCACGCCGGAGCGTTCCGGTTTGAACGCCGCCGTGTGCGGGTCCAGTTCGTACGCGTCGGCGCCGAGCCAGCCGGTGATCGCGTGGGCGCGCTCGTCCGCGTACGCCTCGGCCTCGTTCATCAGACCCGCCGCGACCATCTGGGCCGCCCACGAGTCGTCCTCGGTGAGCCGGGCGGGCGGGGTGGCGCGGTCGTCCGGCACCCAGTAGACGCGGCTGTCGCCGACCCAGCCCACGACGAGCAGGCCGTCGGCGACGACGGAGCCCACGATGGTGCACGCCGGGGCGTTGCGATGGCGGTGCGGGTCGTGCTCCGCCCCGTCCTGGTCCGGCTCCTCGGCGAGGGAGTTGACGGCCTCGGCGGCGGCCACGATCGCCTCGTGCATCGCCTGCTGCGGGTGGGTGCCCCGGGGCAGCGCCGCGAGCAGCGAGGCGCCGGCCGCCTCGGCGGCGGCGGCGGAGGCCTCGTCGGGCCGGGTCGCGGAGGACACGCCGTCGCAGACGATCGCGACGGTGGCGGGGGAGCCGTCGGGGAGCGTGGTCGTGGACACGGTGAACGCGTCCTCGTTGCGGTGGTGGCGCAGCCCCCGGTCGCTCACGGCGGCGACGCCGCCGAGCTCCCGCTCCATGTGGTCGCGCTCACGGGGCTGCGCGTGCCCGCAGTTCTCGCAGTACCCGTCGGTGTCCACCCGCCCGGCCCGGCAGGCCACACACACGACGGCGGCGGGGGCCGTGCCCCGCGCGACCGGAGCGGCGGGCACGGGAGGGCCGGCGGGTACGGGAGGGCCGGCGGGTACGGGAGGAGTGGCGGGCACGGGGGGGACGGCGGGCGCCGGGGCATGAGCAGGAGGCTCTGGTACCTGGGCCGCGGCCGGGGCATGAGCAGGAGGTTCCGGGACCTGGACGGGCGCAGGGGCCGGTGCCGTGGCCGAAGCCTGGACCGGGGCCGCGGGCGGGGTGGCCGGGGCCGCCCGTACCGCCGTACGCGGGTCGGGCGCGGCCAGCTCGAAGTCCCCGCTGCCTGTCGTGGTGTTCCCCCCGGGCGGCACCGGGCCGTCCGGGGGGAACACCATCGTCGGCAGGTCACGGCCACCGGAGTCGGTGCCCGGGAGGTCTCCGGGGTGCTGGGTCATGGTCGACAGTGAACCGGGCTCCCGCGGCGGGGCGTCCGGCCAGTCCACGGGGGTGCCGATCACCACGGTCGGGCGGTCCGGCTCCACCCCGGCGGCCGGTACGGCCATCAGGTCGTGACCGCACGCCCCGCAGTACCGGTCACCCGAGTCCAGCGGCTCCGCGCAGTCCGGGCAGACTGCGAGTCCGTGCGACGGCTTCGGCTTCTGGGACATCCTCACACCCACGTCCGGGGGCGGAAACGGTTGGCCCGCTCCACCAGTTCGATCCTCTCCTCGCCCCGCTGGGCGAGCCGGGCCAGCACCCGGTACGAGCGTTCGAGGCCGAAGCGCAGTCCGCGCTCGTCCAGTTCACTTCCGAGCAGCAGCGCGCCGCCGCCCGGTTCCGCACCGGGACTACCGGAGAGTACCCAGTCGAGGGCCGCTCCGAGGACCTCCGTCGACAACTGCTCCCGCCGCACCGCGTCCAGACCGAAGCCCTGGAGCGCGGAGACCTGCGCCGCGGCCGCCGTCAGATCGGCGCCGATCGGCTCCCACGCCGGGCGCCGCCGCAGCCGCGCCCGTACGGTCGCGACACGGGCCGCCGTGTAGTGGATCGAGGCCTCGGGTACGGATTCCAGGGTCGCGACGGCGCCGGTACGGTCACCCGCCGCGAGCCGCACCCGGGCGAGTCCGAAGGCCGCGCTGACGAAGCTGGGGTCCGTGGCCCACACCAGGCGGTAGTACTCGGCCGCGTTGTCCAACTGCCCGAGCACCTCGGCGCAGATCCCGAGGGCCAGCTTCGGCGCCGGCTCCCCGGGGAAGGCGTCGTAGATCGCGTCGAAGGCCAGCGCCGCGTGCTCGTGGTCCCCGGTCACCAGGGAGGTGACACCCCGGTACCAGACGGCCCGCCAGTCGTCCGGGTCCCGCTCCTCGATCCCGGCGAGGGTCCGCACGGCGGAGGGCAGGTCGCCCAGCTCCAGCTGGGCCCGCAGGGTGCGCAGCCACAGCTCGGCGGAGGGCGTCGGCGCGGCCTGGAGCGCGCCGAGCAGCTCACCCGGAGCGGCGGCGGCCAGACCGGCGAGGAAACCGGCGTGGGGATCGCCCGGGTCGACGCGCGGCACGGGCAGCGCGAGCGCGGTGGCGGGCGTGTCGAGCGGCGCGAGCAACTCCCCGAGCCCGGAACCGGTCCCTGCGACGG
This sequence comes from Streptomyces sp. NPDC058671, assembly GCF_042716475.1. Classification (NCBI taxonomy): domain Bacteria; kingdom Bacillati; phylum Actinomycetota; class Actinomycetes; order Kitasatosporales; family Streptomycetaceae; genus Streptomyces; species Streptomyces sp. NPDC058671. Next base: position 25,800 of record NZ_JBHXSA010000035.1, read on the forward strand.
GGGGCACCGCCCCCGGCCCGCCGGGGCCAGGCGGCACCGCCCCCGGACCGGCCCCGCCGGGAACAGGCGGCACCGCACCCGGCCCGGCGTGCGGACGGACCGTCCCCGGCCCTGCGGGCGGAGGCCCCGCACTCGGAGCGGTCCCCGCCGCCGTCCGCCGCCGGCGGCCGGCCCCGCGGCCCCCGAGCCGCGACACGTCCTCCGTCAGCTCGGCGAAGAGCGCGGTGTCCGTGACGCGGACCTCCGTGCCGAACAGCGTCGAGAGCGCGGGACGGGGCCGCCCCGACTGGAGCGCCACCACCTCCCGCAGCACACCCGTCAGCTGCTCCGCCATCTCCTGCGCCGAGGCGAACCGGCGGGCGGGATCGGGGTCGGTGGCGCGGACCAGGAAACGGTAGAACGACTCGTACGTCCGGAAGACCGCGATGTGGTCCGGGTCGGGCAGCGAGTCCACGAAGACGTTCGTGTAACCCTGGAAGTCGAAGGTCATCACGGCGAGCGTGCGTGCCACCGTGTACAGGTCGCTCGCCACCGAGGGGCCGACCTCGGCCACCTCCGGCGCCTGGTAGCCGACCGTGCCGTAGATCGCGGACTCGTCGTCGTCCATCCGCCGGACCGCGCCCATGTCGATCAGCTTCAGCTGGTTCTCGGACTGGATCGCGTTGTCGACCTTGAAGTCGCAGTACAGCAGGTTGCGGCTGTGCAGGTGCCCGAGCGCCTCAAGGGCCTCGATGCCGTACGCGCAGGCCTGCTCGACCGGCAGCGGATCGCGCCGGCCGTCCGGGGTGCGCCGGTCGTTGGCGATCTCCTTGAGCGACTTGCCTCCGACGTACTCCATGACGATGTAGCCGTCGAGGGAGCCGGTGCGCTGGTCGAGGTGCTCGACGAAGTTGTAGATGCGGACGATGTTGGAGTGCTCGATCTCGGCGAGGAAGCGGCGCTCGGAGATCGCGGCGGCCATGGCGTCCTGGTCACCGGTGTCGAGGAGGCCCTTGAGGACGACCCACCGGTCGGAGACGGCCCGGTCGACGGCGAGGTAGACCCAGCCGAGGCCGCCGTGCGCGAGACAGCCCGCCACCTCGTACTGGCCGTGCACGATGTCCCCGCCGCGCAGCTTCGGCACGAAGGAGTACGGGTGCCCGCACTTGGTGCAGAAGCCCTCCGTGCGTCCCGGCCGGTCACCCCGCGAACGCCCCACCGGGGCACCGCAGTCGGCGCGGGAGCAGAATCGCTTCCGCTCGGGCACCTCGGGGTTCTCCATGACCGCGACCCGGGGGTCGGGGCGCGGCACCTCCGGGATCGACACCAGGCCCGCGCCCAGCCGGTTCCTCGCGGACTGTCCGGTCGACGAGCCCGAGCTGCGCACCGACACCGAACGGGACGGGGCGGAGGCCCCGGAGAGAGCGCGCGAGAGCCGCCCGGAGACCGAACGCCGGGAGGTCGAGGACCGCGAGGAGGCCCGCGACGACGCCCGCGAACCGCTCCGCGACGAGCTGGAGTCCGGCCCGCCGACAACGTTCGTCCCGGTTCCCCTGCCGGGCACGGCCACGCCGGTCGGCGTCGAGCCGATGAGCCCTCCGGGCGCCACCACCGGGGCCAGCCCGCACGTGTCGCAGTACAGCTCGCCGCCTCCCATGTCCTCGTACGAACCCTCGCACGAAGGACGCTGACAGCTCCCCACGCCCGTCTCCCCGCTCACCACTGTCGTCCTCCCGCGTCTCCCGGGCCGGACAGCACGTCCGCCACCGCCCGCTGGTAGCGCAGCACGGCCTGCTCCGCGACCCGCAGGTCGCAGGGCGCGCTCCACAGCATCCGGCGGGCCGCGTCGTACCGCTCCATGAGCAGCGGGTCCTCCGCCGCGCCCAGCCGTGCCACCTTCGCCCTGTACGCGTCCAGCCGGCCGCGCAGTTCGGCCCGGACCGCCAGCGGCGCCGTGACCGCGGTCAGCGACTCCCGGGCCCGGAGCAGCTCGTCCTCCGCATCCCGCTCCAGGGACTCCAGGAGCGGGGAGAGCCGGTGCCACTGGGCGTGCCTGCGGTACTCCGCGGCGGCGGCGAGCCGCTCCTGGAGCACGATCGGCGGCCCGCTGACGGCCGGTACCTCGGAGGCGGCGATCTTCGCGAGGACCTCGCCCCGCGCGGCCCGCGCCTCGGCGAGCGTACGGTCGGCCCGGGAGAGCACGTCACGCAGCCTGAGCAGCCGGTCCTCGGAGTCCTGCCGGACCGCGAGCACCGCCTCGATCTCCCGCCGTACGTCCTCGAGAGCCAGGGCCGCCCTGTCGTACCGCTCGGTGTCCGGCCGGCCGCCGCCGGGCGCCGAACTGCCCGCCGCCGGACGCCAGAACGCCAGCGGATCGGTCACCACCTGGGAGCGCAGCCGGGTCAGCTCGGCCGTGATGTCCTCCAGGTCGTCCCCGGCCGGGTGCTCCCCGGGCCGCACACCGACCGAGTGGGCGAGCGAGCGCGTCCGGCGCAGCTCGGCGGCGAGCAGGTCTATCCGGGCGGGCAGCGCCGACCAGACGGCGTCGGCGGTGACCACCAGGTCGAGCGAGGACGCGTACAGCTCGTTCATCCGCCGGACGAGGCCCTCCAGGCTGAACCGCTCGGAGAGCAGTCCCTGCTCGCCCGCGCCGCCCGCGACGAGCACGCTCTCGCCCCGCAACCGGTCGGTCAGCTCGACCAGCTCGTCACGGCCGGGCCAGCGCCGCCGGGCGCGCACCTCGCGGGCGTCCCGCAGGGCCCCGGTGTACACGTCGAAGCAGGTCCAGAGCAGGGTGATGGTCCGCTCGGCCGCCGCCCAGCGGTCCCGGGTCGTCCCGGTCAGCTCGGCCCCTTCGAGCAGTCTGCGGCCCGCGTGGTCCTGGAGCGCGAAGAGCGAGTCCTCGATCGCCTTGTGCTCGGCGCCGAGCCGCGCCAGCGCACGGTCCACCTCGTCCCGGTCCATCACCGGCCCAGGGGTTCCCGTGACGCCCATCGATCACCTCTTCCTCTCCGTGTATCAGGGCTGTCGTGCGGGGCGGGGCTACTTGTAGAGGGGAGCGGGTGGGCCGGATATGCCGGGCAGGTCCTTCTCCAGCCAGTCCTTGTACGCCTTCTGCCAGGGGCCCTGCCGGTAGTTCACGAGGACCTGGTTGACCCGGCGGACCAGGTCGTCGTTGCCGAGCTTGGCGGCCACCCCGTAGAACTCGGTGGTGAACGGCCGGCCCTTCAGCTCCACCGCGGGGTCCTGGGCGGCCTGGCCGGCCGCGAGGGCGTTGTCGGTGACGACGGCGTCGACCTCGCCCAGCTGGAGCCGGGCCAGGCAGTCCAGCTGGTTGGGGACGGTCAGCAGGTCCTTGTCGTCCTTGGTGCCGTCGGCCTCGTCCTTGAAGAGCGCGCCGAAGGAGTTCTGCTCCAGGGCCTCGTAGGCGGTGGAGCCCTCGGCGGTGCAGATCCGCTTGCCGCGCAGCGAGGAGTCGTAGCCGGTGATGTCCTCGGCCCGCTTGGGCGCCAGGACCTGCTGCCCGGCCTGGAAGTAGGCCGTGGAGAAGGCGACCTGCTGGATCCGCCTGCAGTTGATCGTCATCGTGCGCACGACGAGGTCGACCTTGCCGCTGTCCAGGGCGGCGATCCGCTGGTTCGTCGGGATCGCCCGGAAGATGACGGCGTTCTCGTCGCCCAGGATGTCCCGTGCGATGGCGCGGGCCAGATCGATGTCGAAGCCCTCCAGGGTGCCCTTCTCCGGGTTCCGGTAGCCCCAGCGGTAGCTGGACTGGTCGACACCGACGACCAGCTTCCCGCGGTCCTTCACGGCCCGGATCGACGGGCCGTCCGCCGTCGAGGGCCGCAGGGAGGCCTCCGGCTTCTCACAGGTGTCCGCCTTGATCTGGACACCCGTGCCGACGCCGGGTCCCGGGCCGTGCGTGCCGGGGGTGGCCGCCGCGTCGCCGCCGTCGTGGGTCAGCGGAAGCAGGGTGAGCGAGGCGGTGAGCCCGCAGGCCACGGCCATGGCGGCAACCCCGCCCCAGCCCCGGAACCGCTCCGCCGTCCGCCGCGCCAGCGGGTACGTGCCGCTCGGCATCCCGCCCCCTCTCACCGGTACTCCGACAGTCTGCGGTTGATGCCGAGCACGGCGCCGGCCGCGCCCAGGATCCCGAGGGCCGCCGCGCCCAGGGGCAGTGCCGCCAGCGCGTCCCTGGCGTCCCCGGCGGAGCGGGTGAACTCGGCCTGTTCGTGCGCCAGGGCGCGCTCGAGGGCGGCGTCGACCTGGTCGAAGGACTGCCCCGTCGACTCCTCCGACCCGACGATCCGGCTCAGCGCGCCGTCGAAGTCCCCGGCCTCGTCCTTCGCGCGGGCGTCCTTGTGGCGCTTCTGCCACTCGCCCGTGCGGGAGGCGGCCTCGTCGACCGGGGTCCGGCCGGCGTCGTCGTCGGCACGCTCGCGCGCCGTGGCGAGCGCGGTCGTCAGGGCGTCCATGCTCGCCGTGTACTCCGCCTCGTACTTGTCGTTCTTGCCGTCCTCGGTGAGGACGGCGCCCCGGGCGACCAGGGTCAGGTTCTCGTTGGCGCGTGCCGTGAGCGAGCTGATCCGCGCCGAGTTGAGGACCTGGAGGGACTCCTGTCCGTGTGCCCGCGCGCTGTCGAGCCCGCTGCGCGCGACCGTGTGCGCGGCGAGGAGCCAGACCATGACGACCACGGTGGCGGCGGTGGCGGCGAGCAGCCCGTGGTTGAAGACCCGGTGCGTCCTGACGTAGTTGCGGCGCTGCGCCCAGCCGAGGACGGCGAGGGTGAGCAGCCCGAGGCCGAGGGCGAGGAACGGCCAGGTGCCGGCCGACTCGTCGTCCTCCTGGAGCCGTACGGTCTCCGCCGCGTACAACCGCTCCGCGGCGGGCAGCAGCGTGCTGGTCATCTGCTGGTTGGCGTACCGCAGATAGGCCCCGCCCAGCGGGAGGCCCTGCCGGTTGGCTGCCCGCGCGCGCTCGACCAGGCCCGTGTAGCGGGGGAGCTGCTGGTTGAGGGTGGCGATCTCACGGGCCGACTGGCTCGAACCGCCGGTGCCCGCTGCCGCCTTGACGAGGAGCCGGGCGGCGGTCGCGATGTCCCGGTCGTACCGCGCGCGCGAGTCCGCCGGCTCCAGGGTGCCCGCGAGGAAGCCGCTGGCGGCGGTGGTGTCGGCGTCGGCGAGGGAACGGTAGATCGCGGCGGCGTCGGCGGACAGCGGCTGGCTGCGGCTGACGACGTCGTCGGCGGCGGTGGCCCGGTCGTCGACCTGGAGGGCGGTGACGGCCCCGAACGCGACGACGAGCAGCGCGAGGACGGCGCCGAGGATCTGGAGCCGGCCGGGCTCGGTCGTGGCGGCGACCCGCAGCCGCTCCCGTCCCACGGCCAGAGCCCCGCGCCCCGCGGGCGGGACGGCGCCGGGTTCGGGCGACGGCTGCGCGGGCACGCCGACCGGGCGTACGGGCGCGGCTGCCGTGCTCCGCGCAGCCGAGGCGGCGGGCGCGTTCGGCGGGTGTGTCACTTGACCTCCCACTCGGTCGCTGACGTCGGCCCGTCCGGCCGGTCCTGCGGTGACCACCGGCCGACGGTGGACGACCACCCGGCCAGCAGTATGGCCCCAGGGGGCCGTCCGCACACCGGTATTGACGCGATCTTGTTCTTATCCTGCCGTATGCCTCCGGCACATCCGCGGGCGAACCCCCTCAGGACCCCCTCATGCCGCCCTCACGCCCCCTCGTGACCGCTCATGACCCCCCATGACCCCTCACCTTGAATACGTCGCCGGGCCCGGATCGGTTCCGTATCCGGCGTCGCTCGAACAGGTGAACATGCCTGCGGGGCGCCCCCTCGGAGAGGCGGGAACGCCCCGCCACCGGCCACGTCTCAGGACCCGTAGTGCCCCCGCAGCCGGGCCGCCGCCTCCGGACCCGCACCCGTCTCGTCCAGGGCGAGCAGCCCTGCCCCGAGGACCGGCGGCGCCGTCACGAAGCCGACGACGGCCTTCGGCGCCCGCTCGGCGAGGAGGTCGAGGATCCGCCCCTCCAGCTGCGGGTGGCGCGCGGCGAGCACGCTGCCGCCCAGCATCACCGGAGCCTCCTCGTCCAGCAGACCGAGCCGCCCGAGGGCGACCGCCGACAGGGCCACGACCTCCTCGGCGAGCCGGTGCACCAGCGACAGGGCGACCGGGTCCCCGGCCGCGCTCACCCGGAACAGCACGGGCGTCAGCTCGTGCCGCCGCGCGATGGGCACCCGGCCCAGGTGCAGCGCCTCGATCAGCGCGTACATCGTCTCCAGGCCGAAGTGCGCCGGCAGAGCCCGCGCCAGCTCGGTCGGCTCACCCCGCCCGTCCTCGGCGCGCGCCGCGAACCAGAGCGCCTCCTCGGCCAGGCCGCTGCCGCCGCCCCAGTCCCCGGAGATCTTCCCGATCGCGGGGAAGCGCGCGGTCCTGCCGTCCGGGGTCATCCCGACGCAGTTGATCCCGGCCCCGCACACCACCGCCACACCGCGCGGCTCGTCGAGCCCCGCCCGCAGGATCGCGAAGGTGTCGTTGTGCACCCGGACCGACCGGCTCCAGCCCCTGCCGAGGAGTGCGGCCCGCAGCGCGCTCTCCTCGACGGGCAGGTCGGCGTTGGCGAGACAGGCCGACACATGGGCGAACGAGGCCGGGACCCCCGCCTCGGCGCCCGCCCGGCCGACGGTCTCCGCCAGCGCGTCGACCGCCGCCGCCACCCCCACCAGAGGCGGCTGGAACCCGCCGCCGCGGGCCGCGCCGAGGACGGTGCCGTCCGCGCCGAGGACCGCGACGTCGGTCTTGCTGTTGCCGGCGTCGATGGCCAGCAGGGTTCCGGTCACGCCCACGCGAGGTGCTCCCGGTTGTGCGCGATCAGCCGGTCGGTGAGCCCGTCGGCGTACGCGAACTGTCCCACCAGCGGGTGCGCGAGCAGCGCCTTGAACACCCGGTCGCGGCCACCGCGCAGCGCTGCTTCGAGCGCCAGGTCCTCGTAGGCCGTGACGTTCGCGATCAGGCCGGCGTACAGCGGGTCGACCGGCGCGACGGGGAGCGGCGCGGCACCCTGGGGGCCCACCGCCGCCTGGGTCTCGATGACGGCGTCGTCCGGCAGGAACGGGAGCGTCCCGTTGTTGTACGTGTTCACCACCTGGTACGGCGAGCCGCCTCCGCCGAGCAGGGAGGCCGCCAGGTCCACGGCCGCCTCCGAGTAGAAGGCGCCCCCGCGCTTGCCGAGCAGTGCCGGCTTCTCGTCCAGGTCCGGGTCCCCGTACATCTCCAGGAGTTCCTTCTCCATCGCGGCGACCTCGGCGGCCCGTGAGGGCTTCGTGCCGAGCTCCCGCACCACCTCGTCGTGCGCGTAGAAGTAGCGCAGGTAGTAGGAGGGGACGACGCCGAGCCGGTCCAGGACCGGCAGCGGCAGGCGCAGGTCGCCGGCGACCGCGTCGCCGTGTTCGGCGAGCAGCCGGGGCAGCACGTTCTCGCCCTCGGGGCCCCCGATCCGTACAGCCGTCTCCCAGGTCAGGTGGTTCAGCCCGACGTGGTCCAGGTGGATCTCGGACGGGGCCACGCCGAGGAGTCCCGCGAACTTGCGCTGGAAGCCGATCGCCACGTTGCACAGGCCGACGGCCTTGTGCCCGGCCTGGAGCAACGCGCGCGTGACGATGCCGACGGGGTTGGTGAAGTCGATGATCCAGGCGTCGGGGTTGGCACGCCGTACCCGTTCCGCGATGTCCAGGACCACGGGGACGGTACGGAGCGCCTTGGCGAGCCCGCCGGCGCCGGTGGTCTCCTGGCCGACGCAGCCGCACTCCAGCGGCCAGGTCTCGTCCTGCTGCCGGGCGGCCTGGCCGCCGACCCGCAGCTGGAGCAGGACGGCGTCGGCGCCCTCGACCCCGGCGTCGAGGTCGGTGGTGGTGTCGACCTTCCCCGCGTGGTCCTGTTTGGCGAAGATCCGCCGGGCGAGCCCGCCGACCAGGTCGAGCCGCTCGGCGGCCGGGTCGACGAGGACGAGTTCGGTGACGGGCAGGGTGTCGCGCAGGCGCGCGAAGCCGTCCACGAGTTCGGGGGTGTAGGTGGAACCGCCCCCCACGACAGTGAGCTTCATGTGTGAGTCAGCCCTTCACTCCGGTCAGTGTGACTCCCTCGACGAACGCCTTCTGGGCGAAGAAGAAGACGAGGATCACAGGGGCCATGACCAGGACGGTCGCGGCCATGGTCAGATTCCAGTCGGTGTGGTGCGCGCCCTTGAAGGACTCCAGGCCGTAACTCAGCGTGTACGCCGCCGGGTTCTCCGAGGTGTAGATCTGCGGCCCGAAGTAGTCGTTCCAGCAGGAGAAGAAGTGGAACAGCGCCACGGCGGCGACGCCGGGCTTCGCCATCGGGAGCACGACCCGGAGCAGGGTGCGCAGTTCGCCGCAGCCGTCGATCCGTGCCGCTTCGATGTACTCGTTCGGGATGGTCAGCAGGAACTGGCGCAGCAGGAAGATCGCGAAGGCGTCGCCGAAGGCCATCGGGACGATCAGCGGCCACAGCGTGCCGGAGAGGTCCATCTGCTTGGCCCAGAACAGGTACATCGGGATGACGACGACCTGCGGCGGCAGCATCATCATCGAGATGACGAGCAGCAGCGACAGATGCCGGCCGCGGAAGCGGAACTTGGCGAGCGCGTACGCCACGGGCACCGAGGACACCACGACGAGGGCGGTGCCGAGCCCCGCGTACAGCAGGGAGTTCTTCCACCAGTCGAGGAAGCCCTCCGTCCGGAACACCCGGACGTAGTTGTCCCAGTGCCAGCTGTTCGGGGTGAGGTCCCGGGTCAGTGCCTGCTGGTCGCTCATCAGCGACGTCAGGAGGACGAAGACGAACGGCAGCACGAAGAACAGGGCCGCGGCGATCCCGAGGGAGTGCACGGCGATCCAGTGCAGGAGCGCCTTGCGCCGGGCCGACTTCTCGGCGGCCATCGCGGACGCACCGCGCACGGGACGGTCGAGGGTGGATACGGAGGTCATGATCAGTCACCCGAGCCGATCAGGCCGCCCCGCCGGCGCATGAGCAGCGCGGTGAAGGCCATGGAGAGGGCGAACAGGACGAGGGCCACGACGCTGGCGGCGCCGTAGTCGAAGCGGCCGAAGCCGAGGTTGTAGACCAGCTGCGGCAGGGTCAGCGTGGAGTCGTCGGGGTAGCCCGGTTCGAAGGTCTGGCCCGAGCCGCCCATCACCCCGGACGCGACCTTGGCGGCCACGATCGGCTGGGTGTAGTACTGCATCGCGCCGATGATCCCGGTGACGACCGCGAAGAGCACGATCGGCGAGATGTTCGGCAGGGTGATGTAGCGGAACCGCTGCCAGGCCGAGGCCCCGTCCAGCTCCGCCGCCTCGTACTGCTCCTTCGGGACGTCGAGCAGCGCGGCCATGAAGATGACCATGAGGTCCCCGACGCCCCACACGGCGAGGACGGTCAGGGCCGGCTTGGCCCACGCGGTGTCGTTGAACCAGGAGGGCGCGGGGACGCCGACGGCTTCGAGGAGCGAGTTGACCGGTCCCGTGCCCGGGTTGAGCAGGAAGACGAAGGCCAGCGTCGCGGCGACCGGCGGAGCCAGGTAGGGCAGGTAGAACAGGGTGCGGAAGATCCCCGCGCCCGTCTTGATCCTGGTGACGAGCAGGCCGACGCCGAGGCCGAACACCACCCGGCAGGCGACCATGACGACGGCGAGCCAGAGGGTGTTCTCCATCGCCGGCCAGAACTTCGGCAGGTCGGCGAAGACGTACGTCCAGTTGTCCGGGCCCCGCCAGGTCGGCGGGTTGATGCCGTCGTACTTCATCAGCGAGAAGTAGACGGTCGAGGCGAGCGGGTACGCGAAGAAGAAGCCGAAGCCGATCAGCCAGGGCGACATGAACGCCGTGGTGCGCAGCGCGCCGCGTACGCGCTTCGACCGCAGCGCCGCCCTGCGCCCCGCGAGGTGGGTGTCGGTGGACATGAGGTACCGGTCCCGGGCCTTACTTCGCCTGCGCGATGTCGCGGTCGATCTGGGCGGCGGTCTCCTCAAGACCCTTCTTCAGGTCCTTGACCTCGCCCTTCTCGTACTTCTGGGCGAAGTCCTGGAAGGTGTCCTGGTAGGTGCTGCCGTTCACCGCGCCGTCGGAGGTGGAGGACGCGGGGTGCCGGGCGATGTCCAGGAAGACCTTGAAGCGCGCGTCGACCTTCAGGTTCGGCGACTTCAGGGCCTCCAGGGTGGAGGGGACGTTGCCGATGTCGTTGGCGAACTGGACCACGGCTTCGGTGTCCATGGTCATGTACTTGATCAGTTCCCAGGCCGCGTTCTGCTTCTTGCTCTGCGGGGCGAGGCCGATGATCGTGCCGGACAGGTAGCCCTTGCCGTACTCGGCCACCTCGTCGTCCGCGACGGGCAGCGGCGCGACGCCGACCTCGAAGGGGACCTTGGCGTCCTTGATGAAGTTCAGCCGCCACTCGCCGTCGAGCTGCATGGCGACCTGGCCGGTGTGGAAGGGGTGCTTGGCGCCCCACTCGTCACCGAAGGTGGTGCGGTACCTGTCCAGTTTCTCGAACCCGCCCAGGCCGTCGACCAGCGACTTCTGATAGGTCAGCATCTTGGCGAAGCCGGGGTCCTTGGCGAGGTTCGACTTCCCGTTCGCGTCGAAGTACGTGTGCTTCCACTGCGACATGTAGTGGCTGGGGACCGTCTCGTAGCCGAGGTAGTTCGGCATGAAGCCGAGCTGCTCGTAGCTGTCGCCCTTCTCCTTGGTCAGTTTCTTCGCGACCCGCGTGAACTCCGACCAGGTCTTCGGCGGCGCGGGGATGCCGGCCGCCTCGAAGGCGTCCTTGTTGTAGTAGAGCCCGTACGCGTCGGAGAGCAGCGGCAGCGCGCAGCGCCTGCCCTCGAACCGGGTGTAGTCCTGGAGGACCTTGGAGAAGGTCTTGTCCAGGTCGACCTTGTCCTTCTCCAGGAAGGGCCCCAGGTCGGCGAGCGCGCCGGTGTGGCAGAACTTGCCGACGTTGGACGTGGTGAAGGAGGCGGCCACGTCCGGCCCGTTCGAACCCCCCGCGCGGAGCGCCTGGCTGAGCTTGTCGTCGTTGATGTTGCCGACGACCTTCACCTTGATGTTCGGGTGGGCCTTCTCGAAGCGGGCGACGTTGTCCTTGATCGCCTTGACCTCGGACGGCGCCGACCAGCCGTGCCAGAAGGTGATGGTCGTCTCCGCCTTGGGGTCGTCGGAGGCCGCGTCGTCCGCGGAGCCCGTACAGGCGGAGGTGAGGAGGGCGATCGAGGCGGTGGCGGCGAGGGCGACGGCGACTCTGCGGGCGCGTACGGGCATGGCGGTGTCTCCCTGTGGCGGAGGGCTTACGGGGGGGGAAGGGCGGTTGGGTCAGCGCGAGGTGTCGAAGACCTCGTCGCGGGTGGTGGCGAGGGCGCTTTCGAGGGCGCCGCGCAGGACGGGCCGCTCGGGTACGGCGCTGAGGACGAGCCGTGGCCGGGAGGCGGCGAGGTCGGCGAGTTCGGACTGCACGCGGGCGCGCAGGGGTTCGCCGCCGGCGACGAGGACGTCACCGGACAGCACGATCAGCTCGGGGTCGAGGACGGCGACGATCGAGGCGAGCCCGGTGGCGACCCGCTCGGCGTACTGATCGAGCAGCTGCGCGTACCGGGGGTCCTCGCCGTGGGCCTCGGCGGCGTGGCCGAGCAGGGAGGACGCGACCGGGACGAAGGGCTGTTCGGGCGTGTCGATCCCGAGGGCGCGGGCGATCCGGGGGACGGCCTGGACGCCCGCGAGTTCCTGGTAGCCGCCGGAGTTGGCCTTGGTGACCTGCCGTACGAGCGGGGTGCCGGGCACGGGCAGGAAGCCGACCTCGCCGGCGCCGCCGGTGAAGCCGCGGTGGAGGCGTCCGCCGAGGACGAGGGCGGCGCCGAGGCCCTCCTGGTTCCACAGCAGGGCGAAGTCGTCGTGGCCGCGGGCGGCGCCCACGCGCTGCTCGGCGACGGCGACGAGGTTGACGTCGTTCTCGTACTCGAACGGCATGGGCAGGACGGCGGCCAGCTCCTCCAGGAGGGTGGGGGAGTGCCAGCCGGGCAGGTGGGAGGCGTACCGCAGGCGCCCGGTGGCCGGGTCGAAGGCGCCGGGGGTGCCGATGACCAGGCGCCGGACCTCCTCGCGGGTGATCCCGGCCGCCTCCGCGGCACCGTCGAGGGCGCCGGTGATCTGGCGGACGACGCCGGACGAGGATCGGCCGGGGGTGCGGAGCTCGTACTCGCCGACGATCGTGCCGGTGACGTCGGCGACGGCGGCGTGGACGCGGTGCTGGTTGACGTCGAGTCCCGCGGCGTACGCGGCCCGCGCGTTCACGGCGTAGAGCTGGGCGTTCGGGCCGGGGCGGCCCTCGGTGGTGCCGGTGGCGACGACGAGACCGGCCGCTTCGAGGCGAGCGAGCAGCTGGGAAGCGGTCGGCTTGGACAGGCCGGTGAGCTTGCCGATCCGGGTGCGCGAGAGCGGGCCGTGCTCCAGGAGCAGGTCGAGGGCGGCCCGGTCGTTCATGGCACGCAGGACGCGCGGTGTGCCGGGGGTTCCCGGGGTCGTACCGGCCATGACGGTCGCACCTGCCTTCGGACCAACACTGTTAGGAAAGTTTCCTATTCGGTTGGAAGGAAGGTAAGGCGGCGGTCGCCGGGCGTCAATACCCGGACACGCGGGACGCCCCCGAAGGCAACCGAAGCGTTACCCGCGGGGGCGTCCTGCCGACCCGTACGCCGGCCGGGGTATCCCGTACGTCCTACTTGGCGAGATCGGACCTCGGCAGCGGAGTGGCCGCGGCCGACTGCGGCGACGTCGTCGAGGCGAACGCCGACGGGGCCGCCATGCCGGCGGTCGGATCGGCCCCCGCCTCCTCGGCCTGCGCCGGGAGACCGCCCACGATGCGGATGCCCGCCTCGTCCAGGCCCTTCTTGATGCGCCAGCGCAGCTCGCGCTCCACGGAGAGCGCCTTGCCCGGCATCGTCTTCGCCGCGACCCGGACGGTCATCGAGTCGAGGAGCACCTCGTTCAGACCGAGGACCTCCACCGGACCCCACAGACGCTCGTTCCACGGCTCTTCCTTCGCCATGGCCTCCGCCGCCTCCATGATCACCGAGCGCACCCGGTCCAGGTCCTCCGTCGGCCGGACCGTCACGTCGACGCCGGCCGTCGCCCAGCCCTGGCTGAGGTTCCCGATCCGCTTGATCTCGCCGTTGCGCACGTACCAGATCTCGCCGTCCTCGCCGCGCAGCTTCGTCACCCGCAGGCCCACCTCGACGACCTCGCCGGATGCCACGCCCGCGTCGACCGAGTCACCGACGCCGTACTGGTCCTCAAGGATCATGAAGACGCCCGACAGGAAGTCCGTCACGAGGTTCCTCGCGCCGAAACCGATCGCCACACCGGCGACACCGGCCGAGGCGAGCAACGGCGCGAGATCGATCTTGAACGCGCCGAGGACCATCAGTCCGGCCGTGCCCAGGATCAGGAAGGACGCCACCGAACGCAGCACCGAGCCGATCGCCTCCGAGCGCTGACGCCGCCGCTCGGTGTTGACCAGGAGACCGCCGAGGGCCGTGCCCTCCACGGCCTGCGCCGAACGGTTCATCCGCTCGATCAGCCTCGTCAGGGCACGGCGGAACGCCATCCGGAGCAGCACCGCGACGACCAGGATCAGCAGGATCCGCAACCCGGTGTTCAGCCAGGTGGACCAGTTCTGCTCCACCCAGCTGGCCGCGTTCGTGGCCCTCTCCGCCGCCTCGTCCAGGGTCGCCGGCATCGGCTCGGGTTCGGTGGCAGCCGCCAGGGCGGACCAGGACACGGAAGACCTCCAGGCATCGCGTACGCAGGCCATCCACAGTAACGGGACGGCGGGGGTGGTCCCGTTGTCCTGTTCGAGGGAGAGACCGACCTCACCCGGGCAGACAGAGGGACAGAGAGAGGAGGACAGGCATGCCGATGTGGTCGAGAACACCCCCGGCCCGTCACCCCGATCCCGCATACGTGGTGGCGTTCCGACCAGGCATGAGGAGAAACTGAGAGCAGTTCGTCCCGGCGCGAGCCACGCGCCGCCGGCGTCATAGGAGGCATCCGTGCCGCATGTCCTGGTCCTCAACGCGTCGTACGAGCCGCTCGGCGTCGTACCGCTCCGCCGCGCACTCGTCCTCGTACTGGAGAACAAGGCTCTCTGCCTCGAGGAATCCGGCGCCTTCCTGCACAGCGAGACCCAAGTCGTCCCCGCGCCCAGCGTGGTGCGACTGAAACGCTTCGTGCGGGTCCCCTACCGGGGGCCCGTTCCCTTGACCCGCAGAGCCCTCTTCGCCCGGGACGGCGGGCGCTGCATGTACTGCGGGGCCGTCGCGACCAGCGTCGACCACGTCATCCCCCGCAGCCGCGGGGGCACGCACGCCTGGGACAACGTGGTGGCGGCCTGCCGCCGCTGCAACCACGTCAAGGCCGACCGGCACCTGCGCGAGATCGGCTGGCGGCTGCGCCACCCGCCGGCCCCGCCGACCGGCCTGGCCTGGCGGATCATCGGGACCGGACACCGGGACCCGCGCTGGCTGCCGTACCTCGAGGCCTACGGCGCCGAGGACGTGATGGCCCGGATCGACGCCGTCGCCGAGGCCCCAGTGAGGGCGCTGACGACGGGTTGAGCCGGGCCTTTCGCGTACGGGAGGCCGGGAGCGGCGCGCACCTCAGGGGGCGGGCCGCTCCTCCGGCGCGCCCGCGGGAAGGCCCGACGGCTCCCGCGTCGCGCCCTCGGCAGGATCCGACGGCTCCTGCGGTGCGGCCCCGGTCGCCTCCTGGGCGGGAGGGGTCGCGTCCTCGGCAGGGCGGACCGGCTTCTCGGGAGGGGCCGCCACGGCGTACGTCTCCACCGTCCAGAGCGAGTAGCCGTACCGGGTCGCCCGCTTCTCGCCCTGCACGCGCACGAAGCGCGTGTCCGCCGCGTCCATCCGGACCGACTCCCGGCCGCCCCGGCCGGCCTCGACCGTCGCCGCCGTACGCCAGACCCGCCCGTCGGCCGATACCTGGACCCGGTAGCGCGAGGCGTACGCGTCCTGCCAGTGCAGCACCACCTGCCCTATCCGGGCGGGCCGGGGCAGCTCCAGCTGCCACCAGGCGCCGTCCTGCGCCGGGGAGGACCAGCGGGTCGCCGGATCGCCGTCCACCGCGGAGGACGCCGGGAAGTCCGCCGTCTCGTCGCCCGACGACGAGGCCGTCGCCGTCCGCGCCAGGTCCGGGCCCGCCGTACGGGGGAAGGCCCGTACCGTCAGGACCCGCTCCTCGCCCGCGAACGACACCGGCACCCGGTACGCGCCCGTGGGGACGTCCGGCGCCACCGACACCTCGAGGGGGACGGTCGTCCGCGCGCCGCGCTCCACCGCCGCCTGCTTCGGCAGCCGGACCGTGATCCCCTTCGGGGCCTTCGCCGTCAGCGGCCCGCGCACCACCCCGGCGCGCCGGCCCGACAGCTCCACGTCCACCCGCTGGGCCGGGCCGCCGATCTCCGCGTCCGTCTCCGTACGGGACAGGTCGAGACCCGCACGCGGCCCGTCCGCGAACCACGGCACCAGGGAACGCACCTCGGGAGCCGGGCCCCCGCCGCTCCACACCACCCGCAGCGCCTCGGCCCTCAGCCCCTTGAGCCCGGTCTGCGTCCAGCCGGACGCCGACAGCGGACCGAGCGGCCGCCAGCCCTCGCCGGGGACGTACGCCTCCACGCGCGCGTCCGTGCCCGGTGCGCCCGCCGCGGCCGGCTCGGCCATCACCGTCAGGGCCTCCACGGGCCGGGCCCGGTCGAGCCGCACGGTGTAGGAGCCGGTGGCACGGTCGGCGCGGGCCGCCGGGGTCCGGTCGGCGCCGGTCCACGCCGCCGCCCGCTCCACCGCGCGCGTGAGGAACGGGTCGAGCACCCCCGCCCCGACCGTCACCCGGCTCGCCCCCAGCTCCTTCCGCAGCCCTTCCAGGCGCAGCTGTGCCCGCCAGGCCGCCGCGCCGTCACCGGCCGACTGCGCCGTCAGCATGTCGACGGCCGTCTCGCCCGCCAGGCCGTACCGGGAGAGCTGGTCGAGCCAGGGGCCGGTCTCGTCGTCGAGGGCGCCGCCGGCGGTGTCCGCGAGCCGCTCGGGGGTCTCCCTCATCACGGTGAACGCGGCCCGCAGTTCCTCGGCCGCCCGCTGCCGGGCCGCGCCGTCGCCGCCCGCCCCGGAGGCCCAGAAGGCGGTCAGGAGCGGCTTCAGGTAGGCCGATTCGCCCGCCGGGTCGAGGACCGATGAGGCGCCGTTCCCGGCGAGCGCCCGCAGCGCCTCGCGGGCGGCCGGCTCCGGGCCCGCCAGGTCGTCGACGGCCGCCCGCCAGGACTCCTGGGGGCGGTAGCCGCGCGGGTTCCAGGCGTAGTCGGCGGCGGTGAAGAGAGGGATGCGGGAGGCCGCGGGCTGCTCCATGGCGTGGGCGAGGAAGGCGGCGGAGCCGGCCGCCACAGCCGGCTCGCGGCCGGTGGCGGGGCCCAGGAAGAGACGGTCCTGCGCGTAGTCGTTGACCGGGTAGTTGTCCATGGTGACCAGCGGGTGGCGCAGCGCACCGCGCGCCCCGGCCAGTTCGCCGCCGGTGATCGTGCGCGGCACGACGCCGACGCCCGTCCACGCCACCCGCACGTCCGTGTCGAGCGCCTCGGCGAGCTTCGCGCGGTACGCGGTCGTGCCGTCCTGGTAGTACTCCGTCGGCATCACGGTCAGCGGTTCGGCGCCGGGATGCCGTTCGGCGAGGTGGCGGGCGACCGCGTTCGCCACGCGCGCGTGGGCGGCGGCGGCCGCCTCGGGACCGCGACCGAAGGTGTCGGCGTCCCGGTCGCAGTGCCACTCGTCGTACGAGGCGTCCTGGAACTGGAGCTGGAAGGCGCGCACCCCGAGCTCCGACATGGCGTCGAGTTTCCCGGTCAGCGCCCTCAGGTCGCCTGCCGACGACAGGCACATGGACTGGGCGGGCGCCACCGCCCAGCCGAGCGTCACGTGCCGGGCGCGGGCCCGCTCGGCGAGTGCGCGGAACTCCTCCTGCTGCGCGGCCGGGTAGGGCTCGCGCCACTGCACCCCCCGGTAGGGGTCGTCGCCGGGCGCGTACAGATAGAGGTTCTGCTTGGTCCGGCCGAGGAAGTCGATCTGGGCGAGCCGCTGCTCGGCGGTCCAGGGGCGGCCGTAGAAGCCCTCGGTGATCCCGCGCTCGGCCGTGCCCGGCCAGTCGCGCACGACGACCCCGGGGACCTCCCGGCCGGCGCCGAGGAGCTGACGCAGTGTCTGCACGGCGTGGAACAGACCGTCCTCGCCCACCCCGTCGAGGACGACCGTGTCGCGGCCTTCGAGGCGTCCCGTGGCGATCCGGTAGCCGCCGCGCGGCAGATCGAGCCGGTCGGGCACGCGCAGGGCGGTCAACGCCTTCCCTGCGGCCTCGCCCGAGTGGCCCGAGGCCCGCAGGACGGGCCCGCGGCCCGGGAGCCCGGCGTGGACGGTCCGCACCCCGGCGGCCCGCAGCAGCTCGCGCAGCGCGTCGAGGGCGTACGGATCGGCGTCGTCGTCCGCGACCAGCGTCACCTCGTCCCCGAGCCGTACGGAGGGCCCGCCGGCGGCAAGCGACTGCGGCCGGGGCCAGACGGAGGGGCTGTCCGTCGCCGGGACGGCCGGAAACACCGGGACCAGTGGTGACAGTGGTGTGAGTGGTGCCTTCGGGGCCCGTGGGGCCACCGGCGCCACCGGCGCCGCCGGGGACAGAGGGGCCACGGCGCCGAGGAGCGCGGTGGGCACCGGCGGGGCTGTGGGGGCGCGGAGGGGCAGCGGCGCCCTCGGGGTCGCCTGGGCCGGGCCCGGAGCCGCGCCGCCGAGGAGGCCGCCGATGACGGCGGCGGCCACGGCCGTCGCCGTGCGCTTCCTGCGCCCGAGGTGCACGGGGTCTCCCTTCGGCGGTGCCGGCTGCTCCGCCGGTTGGTCACGAGTGGGTCACGAGCCCACCACCCGTCGTACTGAGGTGTCAATGTGCGTGGCCGATGTGTCGCCTTTGCCCGGCGAGCCGTCGGCGAGGTGACATCACTTCACCACTCTCCGCCGGTAAAACGAGGTGCGGTGGGTAGGTCTCCGTCGTTACCCCTGGTCCCACCTGTCGAGACGAAACCGGGAGACCCCCGTGACCACCACCGCCCCCCACCTCGGACGGATACGGATGCCGCAGCAGCCGGCCCCCGCCGGCGAACCGCTGACCAGCGAACCGCCCCTCCCCGACGCCGCCCCCCTCACCAGCGAACCGCCCCTGACCGAGGCGGCCCCCCTCACCAGCGAACCCACCGCCCCCGGCAGCGCGGGCGGCACGGAGTCCCCCGGAGTGTGAAGTGACCCTGGCCCGTCTCGCCGCCCGTCACGGCGTCGCCACCGCGTACAGCCCCTCCGAAGGCGTCACCGTGCCCGTCCCGGACGCGACCGTCGTGGCGGTCCTCGCCGCTCTCGGCGTCGACGCGGCCACGCCGGAAGCGGTCACCGCCGCCCTCGACGCGGCGGAACGGGCCGACCGGGAGCGCCTGCTGCCCCCGACGCTGGTCCTGCGGCGCGGCGGAGCGCCCGTCCGCCCGCCCGCCGACCTGCCGCCCGGCACCCGGCTCCGGGTCACCACCGAGGACGGCGCCGTCGTCACCGGCGAGGACTGGGAACGGCTGCCCCTCGGCGTCCACACGGTCGAGGCGCAGGCCCCCGACGGGCGCGCGGCCGTCAGCACCCTGATCGTGAGCCCCGCGCGCGTTCCGGGCCCCGGGCGTCGCGCCTACGGCCTCCTCGTCCAGCTCTACTCACTGCTCTCCACCCGCTCCTGGGGCATGGGCGACCTCGGGGACCTGCGGGAACTCGTCACCTGGGCGGGCCGCACCCACGGCGCCGGTTTCGTCCAGGTCAACCCGCTCCACGCGGGCGTGCCCGGCGCGCCCGGCGACCCGTCCCCGTACCGCCCCTCCTCGCGCCGCTTCCCCGACCCCGTCCATCTGCGGATCGAGGAGATCCCCGAGTACGCCCTCGTCGGCCCCGAGCACCGCGAGGAGCTCGACCGGATCCTCGCCGAGGCGGCCGAGCTGCGGGAGCGGGTCCTCGGCAAGGGGGCGGTGATCGACCGGGACGCCGTGTGGGAGCTCAAGCGGCGGGCTCTCGAACTCGTCGTCGAGACCGTGGAGCTCGGCCCCGGGCGGCGCGCCGACTTCCACGACTTCCTCGCCGCGCGCGGCCGGGCCCTGGAGGACCACGCCACCTACCAGGCCCTCGCCGAGCGGCACGGCCCCCACTGGCGCGACTGGCCCGAGGAACTGCGCGAACCGCGCACGGCCGAGACCGCCGTGTGCGAGGACCCGGCCCTCGCCGCCCGGGTCGACTTCCACTGCCGGCTCGCCTGGCTGACGGACCGGCAGCTGGCCGCGGCCGCCACAGCCGCCCGCGAGGCCGGGATGGAGGTCGGCATCGTCCACGACCTGGCGGTCGGCGTCCACCCGGAGGGCTCGGACGCCTGGGCCCAGCAGGAGGCCTTCGCGGCCGGCATGTCGGTCGGCGCGCCGCCCGACGCCTTCAACTCCCGCGGCCAGGACTGGGGCCTGCCCCCGTGGCGCCCCGACGCCCTGGCCGCCGCCGGCTACGCCCCGTACCGAGGACTCCTGCGGGAACTCCTGCGCCACGCGGGCGCGCTGCGCATCGACCACGTGATGGGACTGTTCCGGCTCTGGTGGGTGCCGGAGGGCCACGAGCCCACCCGGGGAACGTACGTCCGCTACGACGCCGAGGCGATGCTCGCCGTCCTCGTCCTCGAAGCCCATCGCGCTGGGGCCCTCGTCATCGGCGAGGACCTCGGCACGGTCGAGCCCGGCGTACGCGAGGAGCTGGCCCGCAGCGGGGTGTTCGGGACCTCCGTGCTCTGGTTCGAGCGGGACTGGGCGGGTACGAAGCGTCCGCTGCCCCCGGGCGGGTGGCGCGCCGACTGCGTGGCCACCGCCACCACCCACGACCTGCCGCCGACGGCCGCCCAGCTCTCCGGCGACCACATCACGCTGCGGCACCGCCTCGGCCTGCTCGGCGGCGACCTGGAGCGCGAGCGGGCACTGGACCGGGCCGAGACCGCCGAGTGGCTGGGCCTGTTCCAGCGCCTCGGGCTGCTCCCGGAGGGCCCGGGGGACGAGGAGGCCGAGATCAGGGCCGTCCACCGGTTCCTGCTCGGCACCCCGGCCCGCATGGTGGGGGTGTGGCTGCCGGACACGGTGGGGGACCGCAGACCGCAGAACCTGCCGGGCACCTGGGACGAGTACCCGAACTGGCGGCTCCCGCTCGCCGCCCCGGACGGCCAGCCGCTCACTCTGGAGCACCTGGTCGCCTCGCCCCGCGCCCACGCCCTGCTACGCGAACTGCACGCCCGCGTGACGGCCCCGGACGTCCCGAAGCCGATCCCGGACGCCCCTACGGCCGCCCCGGACCGCGCCACCACGGCCCCGGACGTCCCCACGGCGACTCCGGACGTCGCCGGCGCCTCCACGCCGAGCCCGGACGTCCCCACGACGACTCCGGACGTCGCCTCGGTGGTCCCGAGCGCCTCCACGCCGGCCCCGGAGGTCCCCACGCCGGTCCCCGACGCCCGTACGGCACCCCCGGGCGCGCGCCCCGTTTAGGGGTTCGCTACGTTTGCACCGTGGACAAGAAGAACGCTCTGCGCGCCGGCTCGCTCGCGGCCGGTACGACGCTGATGATGCTGCTCATGTCGTCCCCCGCGCTCGCGCTCACCCGCGACGACGGTGACGACCCGGCCCCCAAGCTGGAGGTCATCGAGACCCTCGGTCTGTTCGTCGCCGCCCCGCTGGTGCTGTTCCTGGTGATCGCCGGCCTCGTGATGGTGCTCGACAAGTCCAAGAAGGCCTGACCGCCTCCTCTTCCGCTCCGCGAGGGCGCCGCACGGTACCGACGTACCCGGGGGCGCCCGCGCGGGGGGGCGACCCGTCGCCCGGGGTCAGGCGGGGGGGGCGAGCAGCGTGGGCCCTGGATCGTTAAAACAAAAT
>NZ_JBHXSA010000036.1:0-46112 GCF_042716475.1 Streptomyces sp. NPDC058671
GCCCGGTACACAGTGCGTGTACCGGGCCCCGCGGCGTTTGTTCGTCCGGTGGTCCGCTAGGCGGACTTGCGGCTGTCGCGCGGATGCACGGCGATGTTCATGGCGCCGGAACGCAGGACGGCCAGCCTTTCGGCAAGGACCTCCTCCAGTTCCTCGCGGGTGCGCCGCTCCATGAGCATGTCCCAGTGCGTACGCGCCGGCTTGCCCTTCTTCTCCTCAGGTCCGTCCCCGTCAACCAGGAGTGCCTGGATTCCGCAGACCTTGCACTCCCACTCCGGCGGAATCTCCGCCTCAACCGAGAAGGGCATCTCAAAACGATGTCCCTTCTCGCATGCGTACTCCACCGCCTGGCGCGGGGCCAGATCGATGCCGCGGTCGGTCTCGTAGCTCGTCACCACGAGGCGCGTGCCGCGAAGAGCTCGCTCACTCATGAATCGTGCCTCCCGGGCTTGTCGCCCACAGGACAGATGTCGCTGTCGTCGTTATCCGGTCAACGTCCGGTCGGCGGTAAAGATTCCCGTGCCGGGTCATGCGTCGCCCGTCGTGCCGCCCCTTGTTGTACCCACCAGTGCCCGTTTTGTCACATCTGACGGCAGAAGTGACCCGGTGTCTTCACCAAAGCAGCACGCAGTAACGGTCCGCCTGGCAGGCCAAACGCGTACACTACCGCTCTTTCATGGCCACGTCTAAATTCGGTCCGGCACGGCGTTGCCCGCCGCTTCGACCGCGCGCCGCACCGGCACCCGGGCGAGGAGCGCGAACCCGACCACGAAGAAGATCACCAGGGAGATGATGGCATCCCGGTAGCTCCCGGTCAGCTGATACGCGAGACCGAACACGAGTGGCCCCAGCCAACTGAGACCCCGATCGCTCATCTCGTACGCGGAGAAGTACTCGGCCTCCTTGCCGCGCGGCACCAGATGCGAGAACAGCGAGCGCGACAGCGCCTGGCTCCCGCCGAGGACCAGGCCTATCGCGGCCGCCAGGGTGAAGAAGAACACCGGGGCGTCGGCCGGCAGGAAGTAGGCCGCCGCGAGGATCAGCGTCCAGACCGCGAGCGAGCCGAGAATCGTCCGCTTGGCGCCGCACGCCCGGGCGAGTCGGCCCATCCCGAGCGCGCCCGCCACCGCGAGCACCTGGACGAGCAGGACGGCGGTGATGAGCGTGGTCTGGTCGAGCCCCAGCTCCTCCGAGCCGTACAGGGAGGCCTGCGAGATCACCGTCTGCACACCGTCGTTGTAGACCAGATAGGCGAGGAGGAACGACAGCGTCAGCGGATGCCGACGCATGTCCTTGAGGGTCGCCCGCAGCTGCCGCCACCCGCCGCCGACCCCGCCCGCCCCTTCGAGCTGCCCGGGATGGATCCGCCGGTCGCGCAGCCGCCGCAGCGGTACGAGCGTGAAGGCGCCCCACCACACACCGGCGGAGGCCAGACAGATCCGGATCGCCTCGCCCTCGGTGACACCGAAGGAGTCGTGGCCCGAGTAGAGGACCAGGTTCAGGACCAGGACCAGCGCTCCCGACGTGTAGCCGAAGGCCCAGCCGCGCGAGGAGACCGCGTCCCGCTCGTCCGGCTCCGCGATCTGCGGCAGATAGGCGTTGTACAGCATCATGGAGACCGCGAGCGAGGCGTTCGCCACGATCAGCAGGAACGCGCCGAGCAGATAGCGCTCACCCGCCAGGAAGAACATTCCCGCGGTGGCCGTCGCCCCCAGGTACGCCGCGGCGGCGAGCAGCGGCTTCTTCCGGCCCGTACGGTCCGCCACCGCGCCCACCACCGGCATCACGAGCACCGCGACGACGATCGACGCGGAGACGGCGTACGCGAAGAGCGAGCCCGCCCGCACCGGGATCCCGAACGGGTGCACGAAGCCCTCGGCGTCGGCCGCCGCACGGGCGACCGAGGTCAGGTACGGGCCGAGGAACACGGTGAGCACGCTCGTCGAGTACACGGAGCACGCGAAGTCGTAGAAGTACCAGCCGCGCTGCTCCCGCCGGCGCTCGGCACGACCGGTGGCGTACTCCTCCGGTTCGGTGGTTCCAGCGGTCAAGGCCGCGCCCCCTCGTTCGTCCCCGTGATCCGCTCCGGCGATCCGGGCCCGGTGCCACCGGGACGCGCGCTCACACCCACACACCCCGCTCGGTCAGCACCGAGCGCAGCGTCTCCAGTTGATCGGTCATGATGCCATCGACCCCCAGATCGAGGAGAGCGTTCATCCGGGCCGGATCGTTCACGGTCCACACATGGACCTGGAGCCCGCGCGCGTGCGCCTCCCGTACGAAGCGGCGGTCCACCACCGGGACACCGCCCTGGCGCTCCGGGACCTGGGCCGCTATCGCCCCGGCCCGCACCGCCGCCGGGACGCCGAGCGAGCGCAGCCGCAGCCCGATCACCCCCCGCACGCCGTACGAGGTGGCGAGCCGGGGACCCGCGAGGCGCTGCGCCCGCGCCACCCGTGCCTCGGTGAAGGAACCCACGCAGACCCGGTCCCAGGCGCCGGTCCTGCGGACCAGGTCCACCAGCGGTTCCAGGGCCGACTCGGCCTTGAGGTCCACGTTCCACCGGGCCTCGGGGAACTCCTCGAGCAGGTCGGCGAAGAGCGGCAGCGGCTCCTCGCCCGCCACCCGGGCCTCGCGCACCGCCGCCCACGGCAGGTCGCGGATACGGCCCCTGGTGTCCGTGACCCGGTCGAGGGTCGCGTCGTGGAAGGCGACGAGAGCCCCGTCCGCCGTCGTGTGCACATCGGTCTCGAAGTAGCGGTAGCCCGCCGCGGCGGCACGGCGGAACGCGGCCGCGGTGTTCTCCAGGCCGTTCGCCGTGCCGCCGCGATGGGCGAACGGAAGCGGTGAGGGGTGGTCGAGATAGGGGTGGCGTACGCGAGTCACCGCCGCAGTATGGCCTGTACCGGTGTCGCGGAGACGGCCTCGGTGCTGCCGGAGTCCGGCTCGGGAACGGCGAACCGGCGCAGGAAGAACTGGGCGAGCGGCCCGATCGCCAGGGCGTACAGGACCGTGCCGACACCGACCGAGCCGCCGAGCAGGAAACCGGTGGTGACGACCGCCGCCTCGATCGCCGTCCGCACCAGCCTGATGGAGCGGCCGGTGAGCCGGTGCAGACCGGTCATCAGGCCGTCGCGGGGGCCCGGGCCGAAGCGCGCCGCGATGTACAGGCCCGTCGCGACCCCGTTGAGGACGATCCCGGCCGCGAGCAGAGGGATCCGCCCCGCCAGGCCGTGGACGTCCGGGACGAGCGCCAGGGTGCCGTCCATCGCCAGACCGATCACGAACACGTTGGAGACGGTGCCGAGACCGGGCCGCTGCCGGATGGGGATCCACAGCAGCAGCACCACGGCCCCGACGACGATCGACACCACGCCGATCGTGAGGCCCGTCTTCTCGGCGAGGCCCTGATGGAGGACGCCCCAGGGTTCGAGCCCGAGACCGCTGCGGACCAGCAGTGCCGAGCTGACGCCGTACAGCGTCAGCCCCGCGTAGAGCTGGACGAGCCGACGGGTCAGGTACCGGCCGTGGAGGCCGGAGGCGGTGGACAAGGGTTTCCCCCAGGGTGGTGGTAGTGGACTGGCTCATGACACTCTGTGGCGGGGGAACGGGTGCCAACCATGGCCAATTCGAGGAAGGTGGACTGATTTCGATGGCCCAGTGGACTTCGGCGGTAGGACCGGCTCAGCTCGCGCGGCAACTCCAGGCGCAGCAGCCGAGGCCCGCCGGACCGGGCGCCCGCAAGCCGCCCGCCTACCGTGCGCTGGCCGACGGCATCCGGTTGCTCGTCCTGGAGGGGCGTGTCCCGGTCGCCGCCCGGCTGCCCGCCGAGCGGGAGCTCGCCCTCGCCCTCACCGTCAGCCGTACGACGGTGGCCGCGGCCTACGAGGCACTCCGTTCCGAGGGCTTCCTGGAGTCGCGCCGAGGGGCCGGCAGCTGGACCGCCGTACCGGCCGGGAACCCGCTGCCCGCTCGCGGCCTCGAACCGCTGCCCCCCGAGGCCCTCGGCTCGATGATCGACCTCGGCTGCGCCGCGCTGCCCGCGCCCGAGCCCTGGCTCACCCGTGGCGTCCAGGGCGCCCTGGAGGAACTGCCCCCCTACGCCCACACCCACGGGGACTACCCGGCCGGACTTCCCGCGTTGCGGCAGACGCTCGCCGACCGCTACACCGCGCGGGGCATCCCCACGATGCCCGAGCAGATCATGGTCACCACCGGCGCCATGGGTGCCATGGACGCCATCTGCCACCTCTTCGCGGGCCGGGGTGAGCGCATCGCCGTCGAATCCCCCTCGTACGCCAACATCCTCCAGCTGATGAGGGAGGCCGGGGCCCGGCTCGTGCCCGTCGCCATGTCCGAGGGCCTGGGCAGCTGGGACCTCGGCCGCTGGCGCCAGGTGCTGCGGGACGCGGCACCCCGCCTCGCGTACGTGGTGGCCGACTTCCACAACCCCACCGGAGCGCTGGCCGACGAGGACCAGCGCCGACAGCTCGTGGACGCGGCCCGCTCGGCCGGTACGGTCCTCGTCGTCGACGAGACCATGACGGAACTGCGCCTGGACGACGACCTGGAGATGCCCCGGCCGGTCTGTGCCTTCGACCCGGCCGGCTCCACCGTCCTGACGGTCGGTTCGGCCAGCAAGGCCTTCTGGGCTGGCATGCGCATCGGCTGGGTCCGGGCCGCTCCCGATGTCGTCCGTTCCCTGGTGGCCGCGCGCGCGTACGCCGACCTCGGCACCCCCGTCCTCGAACAGCTCGGCGTGAACTGGCTCATGGGCACGGGCGGCTGGGAGGAGGCCGTGAAACTGCGCCGCGATCAGGCCAGGGAGAACAGGGACGCGCTCGTCGCGGCCGTCCGCAGAGAGCTCCCGGAGTGGGAGTTCGCGGTGCCGAAGGGCGGCCTGACGCTCTGGGTGCGTACAGGAGGCCTCTCCGGCTCCCGACTCGCCGAGGCGGGCGAGCGGGTGGGTGTCCGCGTCCCCTCGGGCCCGCGTTTCGGCGTCGACGGGGCCTTCGAGGGCTTCGTCAGGCTGCCCTTCACGGTCGGCGGCGCGGTCGCCGACGAGGCCGCCGCCCGCCTGGCCGCCGCGGCCCGCCTGGTCGAGTCGGGAGCGGGCGGGGGGACGGAGCCGCCGCGGTCGTTCGTGGCGTAGTGGCTTCCGTCGTGCGGGTCGGCTGGGGAGATCGGTCGGTGTCGTCGTGCGGCCGGTCGCGGCGGGCGGTCTCGTCGTGCGGCAGGCTGCGCGGATCGACGGGTTCCGTCGCGCGGCCGGTCGCGTCTCGGGCCTGACACGGCTGGAGGCCGGTACGGACCCCATGGTCCGGACCGGCCTCTACGCGTGCGTGCCGCTCAGCTCTCGGCGGGCACCGGGGCGTGCAGCGGCGCCGGTCCCGGGGCCGGTTCGCTGCGCGGAGCCGGAGCCGGCTCGGGGGCCACGCCGATGACCGTCCCGACCGCCGCCGCCGTCGCCGGGACGCGCTCCGGCAGGAGGTCCAGGACCGCCTTCCGGTGCGCCTCGCTCGTCGCGTCGTCGTACGGGTCGGGCGTCGCCGGCACCTGGAGGCGCAGAACCGGGCCGTTGCCGAGGCGCGCGTAGCCGCGGCCGGGCGGGACCTGGGGGGTCGGGGTCGTGTGGGGCTCGGCGCCGAGGACGGCCGCGATCTGCTCCGGTTCGGCGGGACCGAGCGCGATCCGGGCGCGGGTGTGGGACCGTACCGCCTCGCTCAGCGTCTCCGCGCTGTCGAACTGCTCGGCGACCACCACCGTGACCTGAGCGGCCCGCCCGTGCCGCAACGGCACCTGGAGCAGCTCCTGCGGGTCGACACGGCCGTCGGCGGCGGCGAGGTGGCCGAGGACGCTCGGCCGGTCGAGCAGGATCCACAGCGGGCGGCGGGTGTCATCGGGGGCCGGGTGCCCGGCCTGCCGGGCGCGGTTGGCGGCGATGAGGCGCCGCTCCGTCTCGTGCGCCGCCCACTCCAGACTGGCCAGGGCGCCGGAAAGTCCGCACTCGACGGCGAGGACGCCGTCGCGGCCGGTCAGGCAGGCGTACTCGCCGGTGCCGCCGCCCTCGAGGATCAGCACGTCGCCGTGGGGGAGGGCCTGGAGAGCGATCGACCGCAGCAGGGAGGTGGTGCCGCTGCCGGGCTGGCCCACGACGAGCAGATGCGGCTCGGTGGAGCGGGGTCCGGTGCGCCAGACCACGGCCGGCGCGTCCTCCGTCCCGTCCGTCGTGACCACGGGGACGGTCCGCTGCACCGCGTCCGCGTCGGTGAAGCCGAGAACGGTCTCGCCCGGCACGGTGACGAAGCGCTGGGCGGCGATGGTGGTGGGCAGGGCGGGCAGCACGCTCATGACGAGCCGGTTGCCCTCCTCGTCCCAGTCGAAGCGGTACTCGCGGCCGCGTCCCGACTTGGCGTGCAGAAGGTGCTCGATACGCGCGCGTGCGGCGGGCTCGCCGTCCGTGAAGTACGGGGGGTAGGCGATCCTCAGCCGGGTGAGCCGCCCGTCCCCGTCGAAGGCGTGGTCCGCGAAGGCGCCGCTCCAGTCGCCTCCGTGGGCGAAGAGGGGGGCGGGGTCGTCCGGGACCGAGAAGTAGGGCACGAGGGCCTCGTACAGGCCCTTGAGCCGGGCCATCTCCGCGTCGTCGGGTCCGGTCCTCACGACGCGACGCTCGCGTCCCTTCCACGCGGCCGCGCCCATGAGCGTGACGAGCGCGAGGAGCGGCCCGTACGGCATGAGGGCGATCACCAGGACGCAGGCCGCGACCAGGAACAGCGTGGGACCACGCCGGTCCTTGGGGGTCGCGGCCCACCTGGCGCGCGCGGTAGCGGCCAGTTTCCGCAGACCACGGGAGACCGTGATCAGGGGGTGGAGCACATCGGTGGCGCTGTCGGCGGCCGTGCGCGCGATCTCTCGACTGCGAGCGATCTGTGCGCTGCCGCTGCTCAGAATGCGGGGGAGTGGTCGCCGGGCCACGAAGGACTCCTGAGGTGGAAGGGACGGAAGGGCGTCAGAACTTGATCCCGCCCAGCAGACCGGCGAGGCTCTGCCCGCCCGCCGTGATGCTCGGGGCGATGGCCGTGCCCGCGAGGTAGAAGCCGAACAGCGCGCTGACGAGGGCGTGGGAGGCCTTCATCCCGTCCTTCTTGAAGAACAGGAAGCAGATGATGCCGAGCAGGACCACGCCTGAGATGGACAGGATCATTTGGTGTTCTCCTGGTTGAGGGGACAGTCACCATGAGTCCTTCCAAGTTCACAGCAAGTATCTATGTGACTAAAGGTGCAATGGAGTGAAAAACGGGTGATTTCACTTGACCGGCGGACGCCGGACGGGCTGTCGGGTGGCGAAATGCCCGGCGTGCGCTAGAGGGACGCCCGAGGTCGGGGCTGGCGTGATCTTTGCCTCGGTCGAGCGAGGTCATGTCACCGAACGGGCAGTACCCTGTCGATTCACTCGTACGGCCGCGCTTGCCGTGCACAGGCCGACAACGCAGGAGAGAGGCGGTTTCACCCGATGAGCGAGACTCCGGACCCCGAGGTCATCGAGCTGGCGTCCAAGGTCTTCGACCTCGCCCGCACCGGGGACGCCGACGCGCTGGCCGCCTACGTCGACGCGGGCGTCCCCGCGAACCTCACCAACGACAAGGGTGACTCCCTCGTCATGCTCGCCGCCTACCACGGTCACGCCGCCGCCGTCTCCGCCCTCCTCGCGCGCGGTGCCGACGCCGACCGTGCCAACGACCGCGGCCAGACCCCGCTCGCGGGTGCCGTCTTCAAGGGCGAGGAGGCCGTGATCCGTGCGCTCCTCGCCGGCGGCGCGAATCCGGAAGCCGGGACTCCGTCCGCCGCCGACACCGCGCGGATGTTCGGCAGGACCGAACTCCTCGACCTCTTCGAAACCAGGTGAACGGGTACTGAACCCCAGGTGAGAGCGGCGTCGTAAATGTGGTCGCGGTGGCGAAATGGGTGGGTCATCATGACGACGGGCCCGGTCGACCGGGCCATCGACGAGAGGCAGAGGAAGATGGTCACTGGCAAGCGCAGGACGACGGGCGGCCCGACATGTTGCCGCACGGCCTAGGCGTACAGCGATGTACAGCCTGACCCGGGTCATCCCGGTCTCCCCCGGTCGTGTCGACAGCTTGATGTGAGGCGTCTCCCCATGTTCGATCCAGTCATAGCGCCGAGCGGCACCCTGCTCGGTCTGCTGCAGCGGGGCCGCGGCGACGGCACCCTGCACGCGCTCGCCGCACCACGCGCCGAGGCCCTCGCGGCCCTCAACCACTGCGTTCTCGACGACCCCCGCCACGACTGGCAGGTCGAGAACCGCTCCCTCTACTACGCCCGTCTCTACCTGGACCTCCACGGCGGCCTCGACGAGATCGAGGCGCACCTCACCGGTGCCGAGGACCACCTCGACACCGAGGAGTCCAGGACCGGGCTCGCGCTGGCCGTTCTCGGCCACCTCGCGTCCTACGGACGCCAGGACGCCCTTCTCCTGCTCCGTCGTTACGCGGCGACCGGCTCGAACTGGGCCTGGGCCCTCGACGAGCTGGCGCTCCGCGACGACGACGCCGGGCTCCGCGCGCTCGCCGTCCCCGTGCTGGCCCGCTTCCCGGCCGGCGCGGAGGGCGACGCCGAACTGGCCCGCGTCGTGCGGGACGCCTTCGAGCCCCGCCCGTGGCGCCTGTGGGCCGAGGACCAGCGCGACGCCGTCGGCGCCCGGGTCAGGGCCGCCCAGGAACAGGGCTCCTTCGACCGCTGGCAGCGCCAGATGCGTCCCGCCGGGCCCCGCCCCGGCTGGAGCGTGCGGGCCGTCCTCGACTGGGCGCAGGAGGGTCACGAGCGCGGTGCCGTGCTCCACGGCCCCGCCGCCCGCTGCCTGGCCGCCGTCGCGGGGCCCGAGGACCGGCCCGAACTCCTCGCCGCCGCCCGCCACGGCGCCGTGGGCGCCCGGGGCGCCGCCCTGCACCACCTCGCCGCGACACGGGACCCCGCCGTCCTCGACCTCGTCGAGGCCGCCGCCGACGGCGACTCCGGCGAGATCGCCGAGGCGGCCGTCGCCGCATACCGGCGCATGTGCGGCGAGGACGCGGTCGCCCGCGCCCGCGCGTGGGTCCGCAGGACCGACGCCCTCGGCGGCGCCGCCGCCGAAGTGCTCGCCTGCCGCGGCACCGCCCAGGACTCCCCCTCCGTCCTCGGCGCGCTCCGCGACACCATCCGCTCCCAGGGCCCCGACTCGCCCGCCCTCGCCGGGCTCGTCGACGGCGCCGGGCGCCTCGGCATCGCCTGTGCGGCACCCGTGCTGCGCCACGTCTACCGGGAGACGGCCTCCTCCCAGCTACGCGGGCGCGTGGCCGTCGCCCTCGCCGCCACCGACCCCACCTTCCCGACCGGGTTCGCCGTCGAATGCCTCTGGGACTGCGAGGAGACCACCCGCGAGGTCGCGGCCCAGCACGCGGAGACCGGAGACGTACGCGTCGCCGAGCGACTGCGCCGCCTCGCCGCCGACCCCGCCGAAGAGGTCGAGGTCCAGACCGCGGTCCGCAACCGGATAGGCCCGGACCTCCAGGTCTGACGACGGCCGGCCCCGTCACCCGCCGCCGGGACGGCCCGGCCCTCTCTGGTCCGACCCCGAGCACCCGCCACGGCTCCTCGGCCGGCGCGGGCGCCGGAACGCCCGGTCCGCCCTCCCGGTGATCCCCGCCCTCTTTCCGGGGCCGCGCGGCTCCCGGCGGAGAACCCGCCGAGCGAGGCCCCGCCGTGCAGGACGGGGGCGGGGGAGGCGGGGCCGCTCAGGGACCGCGATCCGGGAAGGGAAGCCCGCGCCCGGAACCCGGGGCCCGGGGCCTGGGCCCGGAACCCGGGGCCTGGGGCCTGGGCCCGGAACCCGGGGCCTGGGGCCGAGATCGGGGCCTGGGGCCGAGACGGGGGACCCGGAACCCGGGGGCGTGGGCCCGGGACCAGGAGCCGGGGGCCGGGGGGACTGGGGCCGGAGCCCAGGACCTGGGGTCGGGGCCCCGCAGCCCCGCTCGCCGGCGGCTCGTCACGGTCTCGGGCCTCCCGCGCGGGAGCACTCCGGGGCCGCCCGGCGAGGGCCCGCGCGAAACGCTCATGGGACGTTCCCTCCCCGTCCAGATCCACGTTGACGGGTACACGCCGAGCACGACGACAACACCCGTATGCGTGTCGTCATCGTCACCGAATCCTTCCCTCCCGACGTCAACGGTGTGGCGCACTGCGCCCTGCAGACCGCGCGCCATCTCGTCCGCCGGGGCCACACCCCGCTCGTCATCGCCCCCGCCGTCGCCGACCCGGCCGCGGACGCCGACGCGCCCTGCGCCGTCGTCCGGGTGCCCTCCCTCCCCCTCCCTGGCTATCCGCAGGTACGGGTCGCCCTGCCGAGCCGCCGCGTCGCGGCGGCCATCGCCGCCCACCGCGCCGACCTCGTCCACCTCGCCGGACCGTTCGTCCTCGGGGTCAGGGGGATGACGGCGGCCGCCCGTCTCGGCATCCCCGCCGTCGCCGTCTACCAGACCGACCTCGCCGGCTACGCCCGCACCTACGTGGGTACCGGGGAGAGCGCCGCCTGGCGGCGCCTCCGCGCCGTCCACGGTGCGGCCGACCGCACCCTCGCCCCCTCCTCCTCCGCCGTCCGCGACCTGGAGGCCCACGGCATAGGCCGCATCCGGCTCTGGGGGCGGGGCGTGGACACCGTCCGCTTTCGTCCCGGGCTGCGCGACGACGCCCTGCGTGTGGAACTCGCACCCCACGGGGAACTCCTCGTCGGCTACGTGGGCCGTCTGGCCCCCGAGAAGCGCGTGGACCTCCTCTCCGGAGTGGGAGAACTTCCCGGGGTACGGGTGGTGGTCGTCGGCGACGGGCCGAGCGGGCCCGCGCTGCGCACCGCACTGCCCGGCGCCCGCTTCCTGGGCCGCCGTACCGGCGCCGACCTCGCCCGGATCTTCGCCTCGCTCGACGTCTTCGCCCACACCGGCCCGTTCGAGACCTTCTGCCAGACCGTCCAGGAGGCCATGGCGAGCGGCGTCCCCGTGATCGCTCCGGCGGCCGGCGGGCCTCTGGACCTGGTCGACCACGGGCGCAACGGGCTCCTCGTACCCCCGGGGGACGCGGCCGCGCTGCGCCGGGCCGTCGCCATGCTCGGCGCCGCGCCGGAGCTGCGCGCCGCCTACGGCCGGGCGGGACGGGCCGCGGTCGAGGACCGCACCTGGGAGGCCCTGGGGGACGAACTGATCGGCCACTACCTGGAGGTCCTGCGCGAGCGGACGGCGGTGGCGGCGTGAGCGGCGGCGGCCTGTGCGGGGACGGCGTGAGGGACGGCGGCGTGGGCGGCGGTGGCCTGCGCGGGGACGGTGCGAGCAGTGGCGGCGTGTGCGGGGACTGCCTGTGCGGTGGTGGCGCGAACGGCGGTGGCGTGCGCCGGGACGGTCTGCGCGGGGACGGCGTGAGCGGCGATGGCGTTCGCCGGGACGGTCTGCACGGTGGTGGCCCGCGCCGCGACGGCCGGCGCGGCGGTTTGCGGATCGTCCGGCTCGCCAACTTCGTGACCTCCACGTCGGGCGGCCTCCGCACCGCGCTCGACCAGCTCGGCCGCGGCTACCTCGCGGCCGGACACGAACCGGTCCTCGTCGTCCCCGGTGACGTCGAGAGCGACCACCTCACCGCGCAGGGCCGGGTCATCACCCTCCCCGGTCCTGTGCTGCCCGGCACCGGCGGCTACCGGGTCCTGGCCGACCGGCGCCGGGTGCGCGGCCTCCTCGACGGACTCGTCCCCGACCGGATCGAGGTGTCGGACCGTACGACCCTGCGGTGGACGGGGGAGTGGGCGCGTCGCGCCCGCGTGCCCTCGCTGATGGTCTCCCACGAGACCGCCGACGGGGTGCTGCGCACCTGGGGCGTGCCGCCCGTGCTCGCGGCCCGCGCGGCGGACCGGCTCAACCGCCGCACCGCGTGGGCGTTCGGGCGCGTCGTCTGCACCACGGAGTGGGCGGAGCGCGAGTTCCTGCGGATCGGGGCCCGCAACGTCGCACGGGCCCCGCTCGGGGTGGACCTCGATCGGTGTCGGCCGGGCCGCCGCGGCACCGTGCTGCGGGCCCGGTACGCCGACGGGGAGCCGGTGCTGCTCCTGCTCTGCTCGCGGCTCTCCGTCGAGAAACGGCCCGGCATGGCCCTGGACGCCCTCGCCGAGCTCCGGGAGGCGGGGATCGGCGCCGCCCTGGTCGTCGTGGGCGACGGACCCCTGAGGGGCGCACTGGAGCGTCGGGCGCGGGAGCGACGGCTTCCGGCGCGGTTCGTCGGCCACCTCGCCGACCGGGAGGCCCTCGCGGACCTCCAGGCGGCGGCCGACGTGTGCCTCGCCCCAGGGCCCGCGGAGACGTTCGGTCTCTCCGCCCTCGAAGCCCTGGCATGCGGGACCCCGGTCGTCGTCAGCGCCTCCTCCGCCCTGCCGGAGGTCGTCGGCACCGCGGGGGCCGCCGCCGTGGACACGCCGGGAGCCTTCGCCTCCGCCGTCCGGGGCGTCCTCGCCGAACCGGAGGCCGCCCGCCGACGGGCCGCACGCGCGCGTGCGGAGGGCTTCACGTGGGAGCGCTCCGTCGCCGCCTTCCTCCGGGCCCACGACGCCTTCCCGGCACCGGGTCCGCGCCAGCCCGAGGAGGCCCGCAGATGAGGGCGGCACCGGGTCCGCGCCACCCCGAGGAGGCCCGCAGATGACGGACGGCACCGGGCCCGATCCCGCGACGCGCGCGTGGGCGGCGCCCTCGCCGTGGCCCTCGCGGCCACAATGGGGAGATGAGCGGGCGCTGGGAGTTCTGGATCGACCGGGGCGGCACCTTCACCGACGTCGTCGGCCGGCGGCCCGACGGCAGCCTCGTCACCCGCAAGCTGCTCTCCCACGATCCCGGCCGGGCACAGGACGCCGCCGTCGCCGGAATCCGCCTCCTGCTCGGACTACGGCCCGACGAGCCCGTCCCCGCCGACCGGATCGCCGTCGTCAAGATGGGCACGACCGTCGCCACCAACGCCCTCCTGGAGCGGCGCGGCGAACCGACCGTCCTCCTCGTCACCGAAGGCTTCCGCGACGCGCTCCGCATCGCCTACCAGAACCGGCCCCGGCTCTTCGACCGTCACATCGTGCTCCCCGAAGCGGTCTACGCGCGCGTGATCGAGGTTCCCGAGCGGGTCGACGCCCACGGGAAGCTCATCCGGCCCCTGGACGAGCCCGCCGTGGCCGAGGCGCTCCAGGGCGCCCACCGCGACGGATTCCGCTCCGCCGCCGTCGTCCTCCTCCACGGCTACCGCCACCCCGCCCACGAGGCACGGATCGCGACGATCGCCTCCGCCGCCGGCTTCACCCAGATCAGCTGCTCGCACGAGGTCAGCCCGCTGATCAAACTGATCCCCCGCGGCGACACCACCGTCGTCGACGCCTACCTCTCACCGGTCCTGCGCCGGTACGTGGACGAGGTCGCCCGCGAACTCGCCGGTGTCCGCCTCATGTTCATGCAGTCCAACGGCGGACTGCGCGCGGCGGCCCACTTCCGGGGCAAGGACGCCGTCCTCTCAGGACCCGCGGGAGGCGTCGTCGGCATGGCACGCACGTCGGCCCAGGCGGGACATCACCGGGTCATCGGCTTCGACATGGGCGGCACCTCCACCGACGTGTCGCACTACGCCGGCACCTTCGAGCGTGAACTCGGTACACAGGTCGCCGGGGTGCGCATGCGGGCACCGATGATGCGCATCCACACCGTCGCCGCGGGCGGCGGCTCCGTCCTGCACTTCGACGGACGCCGCTACCGCGTGGGTCCCGACTCGGCCGGCGCCGTCCCCGGCCCCGCCTGCTACCGCCGCGGCGGCCCGCTCACGGTCACCGACGCCAACGTCATGCTGGGCCGCGTCCAGCCCGCCCACTTCCCCGCCGTCTTCGGTGAGTCAGGCGACCAGCCCCTGGACACCGAAGTCGTACGGGAGCGCTTCACGGCCCTCGCCGGGCAGGTGGGCGGCGGCCGCACCCCCGAGGAGGTCGCCGCGGGCTTCCTGCAGATCGCCGTCCTCGCCATGGCCAACGCCGTCAAGAAGATCTCCGTGCAACGCGGGCACGACGTCACCCGGTACGCCCTCACCAGCTTCGGCGGCGCCGGCGGCCAGCACGCCTGCGCCGTCGCCGACGCCCTGGGCGTCGACACCGTCCTCGTACCGCCGCTGGCCGGAGTCCTCTCCGCGTACGGCATCGGGCTCGCCGACGCCACCGCCATGCGCGAGCGCTCCGTCGAGGCCGGACTCGACGCACCCGGCACCCCCGAGCGCGTGACGTCCCTCTGCGCCGAACTAGCCGACGCGACCCGCGCGCAGCTGCGCGCCGACGGCCTCCCCGACGCGGCGATCACCACGCACGCGCGCGTACTCCTGAGGTACGCGGGCACCGACGCGGGCCTCCAGGTCGACCTGGCGTCCCCAGAGGAGCTGACGGCCGCGTTCACAGCCGTCCACCGCGCGCGGTACGCCTTCGTCCTCGACCGGCCCCTCGTCGTCGAGGCCGTCTCCGTGGAGGCCGTCGGCCGCGCGGGGCCGCGCCACCCCGTCCAGGGCGAGCCAACGGCACCCGAGGGACGATCCGGCCCGCTCACACCCCGGGCCACCGTCCGCATGTACAGCGCCGGTACGCCCCACGACACCCCCCTCCACCGGCGGGAGGACCTACGGCCCGGTGACAGCGTGGACGGACCCGCGATCCTCGCCGAGGCCGACGCCACCACCGTCGTCGACAGCGGCTGGCAGGCCACCGCGACCGACACCGGACACCTCGCCCTGCGCCGCGTCACCCCCCGCCCCGCGCGCGTGGCGGCCGGCACGGACGTCGATCCCGTCCTCCTCGAAGTCTTCGACAACCTCTTCATGGCCATCGCCGAGCAGATGGGCGTCCGCCTGGAGAACACCGCCCAGTCCGTCAACATCAAGGAGCGCCTCGACTTCTCCTGCGCGCTCTTCGACGCCGAGGGCAACCTCATCGCCAACGCGCCCCACATCCCCGTCCACCTCGGCTCCATGGGCGAATCCATCAAGGAGGTCCTGCGCAGGCGCGGGGGCGAGCTGCGCCCCGGCGACGTGTACGCGATCAACGACCCTTACCACGGCGGCACCCACCTGCCCGACGTCACCGTCGTGACCCCCGTCTTCGACGACACCGGACACGAACTGCGCTTCCTCGTCGCCTCGCGCGGCCACCACGCCGAGATCGGCGGGATCACCCCCGGCTCCATGCCCGCCCTCAGCCGGACCGTCGACGAGGAGGGCGTCCTCTTCGACAACTGGCTGCTCGTACGGGACGGGCGTCTGCGCGAGGCCGAGACGCGGGCCCTGCTCACCGGCGCCCGTCACCCCTCCCGCGACCCGGACACCAACCTCGCCGACCTCCGCGCCCAGATCGCGGCCGACGAGAAGGGCGTCGAGGAACTCCGCCGCGCCGTCGACACGTTCGGCCTCGACGTCGTCCAGGCCTACATGCGGCACGTCCGCGCCAACGCCGAGGAGTCCGTACGCCGCATCGTGGCGCGCCTGGACGACGGCTCGTGCCGCTACGAGACGGACGACGGCGCCGTCATCCAGGTCGCGGTCCGCGTGGACCGCGAACGGCGCTCCGCCGTCATCGACTTCACCGGCACGTCGCCCCAGCGGCCGGGGAACGCCAACGCGCCGACGGCCGTCGTCATGGCCGCCGTCCTGTACGTCTTCCGCACCCTCGTCGACGAGGACATCCCGCTCAACAGCGGTTGCCTGGAACCCCTGGAGATCCGCGTCCCGCCCGGCTCGATGCTCGCACCCGTCCATCCGGCCGCCACCGTCGCCGGGAACGTCGAGACCTCCCAGGCCGTCACCGGCGCGCTCTACGCGG
Source organism: Streptomyces sp. NPDC058671 (assembly GCF_042716475.1). NCBI lineage: Bacteria > Bacillati > Actinomycetota > Actinomycetes > Kitasatosporales > Streptomycetaceae > Streptomyces > Streptomyces sp. NPDC058671. The sequence goes on from NZ_JBHXSA010000036.1 coordinate 15,914, forward strand.
CGCTCGGGGTCCAGGCCGAGGGCTCCGGCACCATGAACAACGTCACCTTCGGCAACGCGCGCGTGCAGTACTACGAGACCGTCGCCAGCGGTTCGGGTGCCGGGGACGGTTTCGACGGCGCCGACGCCGTCCAGACCCATATGACCAACTCCCGGCTCACCGACCCCGAGATCCTGGAGTGGCGCCACCCGGTCAGGATCGACGCCTTCGCGGTACGGGAGGACGGCGGCGGGCGCGGCCGGTGGCGGGGCGGCCGCGGGGTGGAGCGCCGCATCCGCTTCCTGGAGCCCATGACGGTGGCCCTTCTCACCGGACACCGCAGGGTCCCCCCGTACGGCATGGCGGGCGGCGAACCGGGAGCCCTCGGCGAGAACCTCGTGGAACGCGCCGACGGCACCGTCGAGCGCCTCGGCGGCGCCGCCACCACGGAGGTCGGCCCGGGCGACGTCCTGGTCCTGCGCACCCCGGGCGGCGGAGGCTACGGCCCACCGACCGAACCACCGCCGCCCGTCAGCGCGTCGGCGTGAACCGCACCGGTGTACCCGGCACCGCCTGCGCCGCGGCGCCCAGGTCGGCTTCGCGGACCACCCCGACCACCGGATAGCCCCCCGTCGTCGGATGGTCCGCGAGGAACACCATCGGACGCCCGTCCGGCGGCACCTGCACCGCGCCCAGGACCATGCCCTCGCTCGCCAGCTCTCCTGGCAGCGCCCGCTCCAGAGGCGGGCCTTCCAGCCGCAGCCCGATGCGGTTGCTCGCCGGAGACACCCGGTACCCGCGCGTGGCGAGGGTGCGGAGCGCGGCGGCGGTGAACCAGTCGTCGCGGGGCCCGAACCGGATCCGCAGCACGAGTTCGTCCGGCGGTCCCGGCCACGGGGGAGCGTCGACCGCTCCCCGTGCGGCCGGCTCCGGCCCGAGCGGCAGGACCGTCTCCTCCACCAGCGGCGCGGGTCCCAACCCGGACAGCAGGTCGGTCGAGCGGCTGCCGAGCACCGGTTCGACGGCGATCCCCCCGCCGAAGGCCACGTACGCGCGTAGTCCGCGCGCGGCCGCGCCGACATCGAGGACGGAGTCGGCCGCCACGCGGATCGCGGTTCCCCAGGCGGCCGGACGTCCGTCCACCCGGACCGGGCAGGGCGCACCGCCCACCGCGACGGTGACCGCCCGACGGGGCCGCACGGCGCAGCCGTCGACGGTGGTCTCCAGGACGGCCGCCGTCTCCGGGTTGCCCACCAGCCGGTTCACCAGCCGCAGGGCGGCCGGGTCCAGCGCGCCGGAGCGGGGCACGCCGAGATGCGCGTGGCCGGCACGGCCCAGGTCCTGCACGGTGGTCAGCGCCCCGGCCCGGACGACGCCGACGGCCCGGTCGGTCATCGCCCGCCCTCCGGCGTGAACCGGACGCGGGTGCCGGGGGCGAGCAGTGCGGCCGGCTCCCGGCCGGTGTCCCAGAGCACCGCGTCGGTCGTGCCGATCACCTGCCAGCCGCCGGGGGAGGAGCGCGGGTACACACCCGTGTACGGCCCCGCCAGGGCGACCGAACCGGCCGGGACGGCGGTACGCGGAGTCGCCCGCCGCGGCACCCCGTACCGCTCGTCGAGCCCCGTCAGATAGCCGAAGCCCGGCGCGAACCCGCAGAACGCCACCCGGAACTCCGCCGACGAGTGGATCCGTACCGCCGCCTCAACCGACACCCCCCACAGCGCGGCGACCTCCGCGAGATCGGGCCCGTCGTAGCGGACGGCTATCGCGAGGGCCGCGCCCCCGCGCGCGGGGAGCGGCCCCACCTCCCAGCCGGTCAGCTCGGCCGCCAGCCCGTCCGGGTCCGCCACCCCGTCCAGGAGCACGGTCCGCGCCGCCGGCACGATCTCCCGGACGGCGGGCAGGGTCCCGGCGGCCCGACGCCGTAGCAGCTCCGCGTGGAACGCCTCCGCCTCCTCGCCGTCGGGGAGCTCGACCAGGAGCGCCCGCTCGCCGACGCGCAGCGCGCGCGTGCCGAAGGCGCTCACACGAAGTCCTGAGGCGGCCGCGGGACGACGGACGTAGTTCTCACGCGAAGGCCTCCACCCGCACGCCGGACGTCTCGAGACGCTCCCTGACCCGCCGCGCGAGGTCCACCGCGCCCGGGGTGTCGCCGTGCAGACACAGCGACCGGGGCCGTACCGCCACGGAACTCCCGCAGTGCGCGGTGACCACCCCGAACCTGGCCATGGCGACCGACCGTTCCACCACCGCGGCCGGGTCGCTGACGACCGCGCCCGCCTGCCCGCGCGGCACCAGGGAACCGTCAGCCCGGTAGGCGCGGTCCCCGAAGGCCTCGGCGACGACCGGCAGCCCGGCCTTCTCCGCCGCCTCGTGGAGCCGCGACCCGGGCAGACCCAGAACCGGCAGCGTGCGGTCCGCGAGCAGGACTCCTTCGACGACCGCCGCCGCCTGCTCCTCGTCCCTGACCACCCGGTTGTAGAGCGCCCCGTGCGGCTTCACGTAGGCCACGCGCGCGCCCGCCGCCCGCGCGAAGACCTCGAGGGCGCCGATCTGGTACGCCACCTCGGCGGCCAGCTCCGCCGCGGGGACGTCCATCGAACGACGGCCGAATCCGGCCAGGTCGCGGTACGAGACCTGGGCGCCGATCCGTACCCCGCGCGCGGCGGCGAGCTCGCACACCCGTCGCATGGTGGCCGCGTCCCCGGCGTGGAAGCCGCAGGCCACGTTGGCGCTGGTCACGACCGACAGCAGCTGTTCGTCGTCGGTGAGCGTCCAGCGGCCGAAGCCCTCGCCGAGATCGGCGTTGAGGTCGATCGGGACCGGGGTCGTGCGCATCTGCACCTCGCGGGAGGGGAAACCGTACGGTGCCGTCAAGGTAGAGGATCGTTGAACGATCCGACAAGGGTTGTCCGCACGCGGACCGTACGGTTGACTCGGCCGCGTACGACGTACGACAAGGAGCGGCGTGGCAGCGAGTGGAACCGGGGACCTGTCCGACGACCGGGCGCTGCTCGGACGCACCAGTACGGCGGAACGGCTCGCGGACATCCTGCGCACCCGGATCGCCGAGGGCTGCTTCCCGCCCGGCACCCGGCTCTCCGAGGACGGCATCGGCGGCGCGCTCGGCGTCTCCCGGAACACCCTGCGCGAGGCGTTCCGGCTCCTCACCCGCGAGCGGCTGCTCGTCCACGAGCTCAACCGCGGAGTCTTCGTCCGTGTCCTGACCGTCGACGACGTGGACGACATCCATCGCACCCGGCGGCTCGTCGAGTGCGCCGTCGTACGGGGCCTGGGGCAGCCGCCGTACGTCCTGGACGACCTCCACGACGCCGTCGTGCAGGGCGAGACCGCCGCCCGCGCGGGCGACTGGCAGGGCGTCTCGACGGCCAACATCCACTTCCACCGCGAGCTCGTCGCCCTCGCCGGCAGCGCGCGCACCGACGAGCTGATGCGGGGCGTCCTCGCCGAACTCCGCCTCGCCTTCCACGTCGTCGACGACCCCCGCGCCCTGCACGAGCCGTACCTGGCCCGCAACCGGGAGATCCTGGACGCCCTGCGAGCCGGTGAGCGGACCACCGCCGAAGCTCTCCTCGCCCGCTATCTCGACGACTCCCGCACCCGGGTCGCGGCCGCGTACGCCCAGGCCGTCGACGCCCCCGCGGGCCCGGCTGTCCGGCCCTCGCAGGGACAGGCGGACCGGCCCCCGGCGGGCCGGGAGCGCTGAGCCCCGGGACCGGTCGCATCTGCGCCGTTTCGACCGTTGTCAGTTCGAGGACCTAATCTGTGCACCGTGACTTCGCCTGCCTCGACGGACCTCGCTCCGCCCCAGCTCAGCGCGGCGCCGCGGCCCGCGCAGGGCCCGGCCGCCGACGAAGGGCTCGCGCGGCGCCTCCGCGCGCTCGCGTGCACCGCCCCGCTGCACGACCTCGACGCGCGCAAGGCGAACCTGGCCGGCGAGTACACGGTCTACGCGATGGCCGAGGTGGCCCTCGCCGCCATCGACCTCATCACGCTGAACATGGACTTCGACACGGGCGCCGACCACGAGCAGATCGTCGCCCGCCTGCTGCCCCGCGTCGCCGCCCAGGCACCGCACCGGCCCGCCGCCGAACACGAGCGCGTGGCCCGCTGGGTCCTGGAGAACCTGATCAACGTCGGCAGCGTCGACCGCGGCTTCCGCGCCGTCTACGGCACCTTCGGGACCGACGGCGTCTACGTGCGCAGGGACTACGACTTCAAACTCATCGAGGAGGTCCCGGGCTACGGCGGCGGCGTCTACCTCCGAACCACCGACGAAGCGGTCAACGTCCTCGTCGGAGCCCTCGACACCGACGTCACCAGCGCCCAGATCGCCGCCGAGGTGAAGCTGGAGGTCCTCATCAACCGGGGCAGGCTCGCCGACGCCCAGCTCGCCGCCGAGCAGGCGCGCTACCGGACCGTGCAGTACGCCGAGAGCCTCCGCAGGACCCTGGAGGCCACCCGGCGCAACGTGCGCGCGGTGGACTGGCTCAACGCCGTGCCGGACATGATCGCCGAGGCGCTCGACCACGTCGCCGACCGCTACCGCCACGAGAACGCGATCCTCACCAACATCCGCAAGGCCCGCGACGAGGCCGAGGCGGCGTCCGACGCCAAGACGGCCGAGCACAAGCGGCGCGCCGCCGAGCTCGTCGACATAGTGAAGGACTGCATCCGGCGCCACACCCAGCTCCAGTCCCGCCTCCTGGACGCCGGACCCCTCTTCCGCGCCGAACAGGACCGGCAGGCCTTCGCCGCCCCCACCTCGCACACCGGGCTCGACCTGTACGGCCAGCTCGTCGCCCCCACCCTGCCGCTCCCCGTCGAACAGGCGGCCAGGGTCACCGACGCCTTCTTCGCCCGCGGCACCGGACTGCGCACCCCCGCCTCGGTACGCCTCGGCGATCTCGTCGATCTGCTGCTGACCCCGCCCGTCGAGCGGGAGCACCTCGGTGCGGAGATGCCCGAGCCCGACCTCATCGCCACTCCCGACGACTCCCGCTTCAGCGAGGAGCAGCTCGCGAGCGCCCTGCGGCTGCTCGACCTGGAGCACGACGCCCCGCGCCGCCTCTCCGGCCTCCTCGCCGAGGCCCGCGCACTCGACGACGACCTGCCGTACCTCGTCGCCCTCCTGGCCGTCCACGCGGCGAGCCCTCCCGTGGGCACGGCCTACCGTCAGGGCGAGGAGCGCCTGCTCTTCGCCGTCGACGACGGCACCCCGCTCGACGATCCCGAGTTCGGCGGCGCCGACCTCATCGTCGGTACGGCCCTGCTCGACGCGACCGGCATGGCCGCGGACCGCTCGGAGGCCTCGTGACCCTCGTCCCGCCGGCCGCCGCCGTCGTCGTACCGCCCCTTCGCCCGGACCCGGCCGCGCCGACCCCCGCCGCCGGGCGCCCGGATCCGGCGGACTCGGCGGACTCGGGTGTACGTGACGCCGTCACCCCGGCTCCGGCGGCGGAGCCGACACGTGAGCAGCCTCCGCAGGCGGAGCTTCCGCACGCGGAACCGGAGCAGGCGGAGCCGGAGTACGCGGAGTCCGCGCCCCCGGAGCCGGTGCCCGCAGAGCCGGTGCCCTGCGATCCGACCCTCTCCGAGCCGACCCTCTCCGAGCCCTCCGACCCCGCCCCCGGCCCCCGTGTGCGGCCCGTCCGCGTCGACCGGCCCGCCGATGCCCGCGCCGAGGACCACACCCCGGGGGCGTCCGGTGGCCCGCCCCGGGTCGGGGCGGTGGCGGTGCCCGAGCCGTCCCGGGCGGCGTCCGGCCGACGGCGGGGCGTCCCGTCCGTGCGCGCGGTGCGGCTCACGGACGAACCGGCAGCTCCCGTCGACCGTGCGGCCGCCGGCGCGTCGGCGGCCGTCACCCCTGTCCCGCTGCCCGTGCCCCGCCCCGTCGCCCCCGCCGTACCGGCCCCGGCGTCGACCCAGGTACCGGCCCCGGCACAGGAACCTCCCCCGGTACAGGCACAGACGCCGCCCCCGGCACAGGAACCGCCCCCGGCCCAAGCACCGCCCCCGCCCCCGACACCGACCGAGAGCCCGACCGAGGAGCCCCAGCCGTGAGCGAAACCCACGCCGAGTACGCCGAAGCGTGGGGCGAGCAGGAGCCCCCACAGCCCCCGGCCGCCTCCCCGACCGGCACCGCCGCGTCGACCGTCACCCCCGCCGACGCCGCCGACGCGGCCCGGCTCGTCTCCTTCGGGCTCCAGCCCAAGCTGCTCCCGGCCCGGGACGCCGAGTACGGGGAACTCCTCCGCCGCTACCGCGAGGACCCCGCCTTCGGGCGCCTTGCCGACGCCGTCGCCACCGGCCTCGGACTCGTCGTCCTGGAGGTCTCTCCCCGCGCGGGCATGGCCGTCACCGCGGGCGAGGACTCGGTCTTCGCCGTCCGCATGGGCGACTACGCGCGCCGCGCCTCCACGGACTCAGCCGACCGGTTCCTCCACGGTCTGGCCCATCTCGCCGTCGCCGCCATGGCCTTCCCCCGCCCCGAGGACCTCGCGGACGACGGGTACATCGGCCGTCTCACGGTCAACGGCGTGGACGCGTTCGTACGCCAGGCGTGCCTGCGGCTCGAACAGCGGGCGGAGGAGCGGGGCGAGAACACCGACCCGGTCTCCGACGCCCCCGGCCTCGAGGCGGCCTGGCGGATCTACGCGCGCCGCAGCGCCACCGGCGCCACCAAGGACGCCCGCCGGCTCGCCGGGTCCACCACCGGCATCGTCGGCAAGGCGGCCGCCTTCCTCACCGAGTCCGGTTTCCTCCAGCGCACCGGCGACGAGGGCGGCGGCTCCTACCGCACCACCGCCCGCTACCAGCTCCAGGTCCGTGACATGGCCGGGTCCGCCGCCATGGCCGAGCTCCTCGACCTGGGCGTCGTCCCCGTCAGCGACGGCTCCGCGACCCTGCTGCCCCCGCCCGAGGGCGACGACCTGGAGCTCGCGGCCGACGCGGGCCTGCCCTTCCACGGGTGACCGAACCGGCGCAAACCGAGCCCGCGTAAACCGAACCGGCCCCACGACCCCCACCACCGAACCGCCCGCGTAAACCGAACCGGCCTCACCGACCCGCCCGCCTCACCGACCCCCACGCACCACCGACCCGCCCGCACCACCGAACCCGCCTCACCGCCCCGCGCAACCGACCTTCCAGAGCACGAGAGCACGAGAGTCCCTCGCCATGTACGAGCTGTCCCGGGTCCGCCTGTACTCCATCGGTCCCGCCGGTGCGCGCTACGCCGACACCGTCCTGGACCTGCGGGGGGTCGGCGCGCCCGTGCCCCACCCCGCCCCCGCGCAGGCGGAGTTCTTCGAGGAGGAACCGGTCGGGCCGCCGCGCCGACCCGCCCCCGCGGGTGTGCTCTTCCTGGAGAACGGCGGAGGCAAGTCCGTCCTCCTCAAGCTGATCTTCTCGGTCATGCTCCCCGGCCACCGCAACACGCTCGGCGGGGCCAGCTCCGGCGTCCTGCGCAAGTTCCTCCTCGCCGACGACTGCGGTCATGTCGCCCTGGAGTGGCAGCACACCCTCACCGGCGAACTCGTCGTCGTCGGCAAGGCCAGTGAGTGGCGCGGCCGTCAGGTCTCGCACGACCCGCGGAAGTTCGCCGAGGCCTGGTACTCCTTCCGTCCCGGCCCCGGACTCAGCCTGGACAACCTCCCCGTCGCCGAGGCGACCTCCGTCCGCCCGCCCGTCGAGGGCGCATCGGGCGCGAGCGGCCGCCGCCGCACCATGAAGGGCTTCCGCGACGCGATCACGGAGGCCGGCAAGGCGTACCCGCACCTGGAGGTCTACTGGGAGGAGATCCACGACCGCTGGAACGAACACCTCGGCGAACTCGGCCTCGACCCGGAGCTCTTCCGCTACCAGCGCGAGATGAACGCGGACGAGGGCGAGGCCGCCGGCCTCTTCGCCGTCAAGAAGGACTCCGACTTCACCGACCTGCTGCTGCGCGCCGTCACCGACACCCGGGACACCGACGGACTCGCGGACCTCGTCAGCGGCTTCGGCAACAAACTGGGCCGTCGCGCCGAGCTGACCGCCGAGCGCGAGTTCACGGCCGGTTCGGTGGACCTCCTCAAACGGATCGTCGACGCCGCCGAAACCCGGTCCCACGCGCGCGAGGTCCACACCGCCTCCGAGCGCCGCACCCGCACCCTGGCCCGTCGGCTCTCCGCCCGCGCGGTCCGGGAGCGCGGCCGTGGCGCCGAACTCGCCCAGCAGGTCACCTCCGCCGCCGACGCCGTCGCCGAGGCCGAGACCGCACGGGGCCTCAGCTCCCGCGTCGCCGCCGAACTCGCCTATCGGCACGCCTCCCTGGCCCTGGCCGCCGCAGAGAAGAGCGCGGCCTCCCAGCGCCGGGAACTCACCGACGCCCGCACGGCGCACTCCGCCTGGCAGGCGGCCGAGGTCGTCCTCCGCCACCGCGCCGCGGCCGACCGCTCCGCGCGCGTGGCCGTCGCCATCCGGGAGGCCGAGCGGGACGCGGCCCCGGCCCTCGCGGCCCGTGCCGAAGCGGCCGCCGACCTCGTACGGGCACTCGCCGCCGCCGCCGAGGAGGGCGAGCGCCACGCGGCGGAGGAGGAGGAGCGCTCCACCGCCCTCCAGGAAGTCGGTGAGACCGCCCACCGCGACGCCACGGTCGCCGCCACCGAGGCCCAGCGCGCCCGCAGCGAGGCGGGCCACCTGCGCCAGCGGCTCGCCGAGGTCGAGCAGGAGACCGCCGAGGCCGTACGGGCGGGCTGGCTCGACGACTCCGCACCCGACGCCGACCCCGCCCGCGCGGCCCTCGCCGCGAGCGACGCCGAGAAGACGACGGTCGCCGCCTGGGACACGGCCCGCGAGGTCGCCCGCACCGCCGCGGACCGCGCGCGTGAGGCCGCGGGCGCCGAATCCCGCGCCGAACTCGCCGCCGCCCGCGCCGCCGACGCGGCCGAGGCCGCCGGGAACGCCTACGACGCGGAGCGCCGCGCCGCCGAGCTCCTCGCCGCCGAGGAACGCCTCGCGGAGCTCCTGAGCCTCCCGGCCACCGGCTCCGCCCTCCCCGCCCCCGGCTCCCCCCTCCCGGGGCAGCGCGCGGCCACCGCGCCCACCGGTGACGGCGAGGACGGGGACCCCGCCGACCGCCAGGGCACCTCCGGGGAGTCCGGGCCCCAGGGGCCGCTCACGGTCACCGAGTTCGACCGGTACGCCGACGACCTGCGCGGCATGCTCGACCAGGCCGTCACCTCCGCCGAGCGCCAGCTCTTCGACCTGCGCACCGCCGCCGCCGACGACTCCCGCATCCTCGGGGCCCTCGGCGACGGCGGTCTGCTGCCGCCGGGACCCGACGTCCTCGCCACCGTCGAGTACCTCGGCGAGCAGGGCATCCCCGCCCTTCCCGGCTGGCGCTACCTCGCCCAGTCCGTGGACCCCGTCGACCACGCGCGCGTCCTCGCGGCCCGCCCCGAGCTCGTCGACGGCGTCGTGATCACCGACCCCGTCTCCTACGGACGCGCCCGCGAGGTCCTCGGCTCGGCCGCCCTGCTGCCCCGCTCCGCCGTGGCCGTGGGCACCGCGGCCGCCCTGCTCGCTCCCGTGCCGGCCCAGGACCCGACGGGCGACACCGGTGTCTTCCTCGTGCCGCCGAACCCGGCCATGCACGACGAGCACGCGGCCGACGAGGAACGTCACGCCCTGCGCGCCCGCGCGGCCGCACGCGACGAGGAGATCCGTACCCTCGCCTCCCGTCTCGCCGGCGACCGCTCCCTCGCGGCCCGGATCGGGTCCTGGCGCGCCGACTGCCCGCCCGGGATGCTCGCGGAACTCGCGGCCGTCGCCACGACCGCCCGGGAGACCGCCGAGGCCGCGGCCGCGACCCTCGACGAGGCCCGCACCGCGCGTGCGGAGGCCGAGGAGGCGGCCGCCGAGGCCGCCCAGGTCAGGGACGAGCGCCAGGAGGCGGCCCAGCGCGCCCGCCGCGTCGCCGACGCCCTCGCGGGCCTGGCGTACCGGCTGCGCGAGCGTTCCGCCTGGCAGGCCAAGCTCCGCGAACTCGCCGACGACGCCGCCGAGGCCGAGGCCCGCGCCCAGACCTGCCTGGAACGCGCGCGTGCCGCCGACGAGGACCGCCGCGCGACCCAGCGCTCCGCCGACGACGCCCACCGCACCGCCCGCGCCCTGCGGGCCGAGCGTGCCGAGATCGCGGGCGCCCCCGACCCCCTCCCCGACGGTGACGCGCCCGCGTCCCGCGCCGCGCTCCCCACCCTGCGCGAGGCCTACCGGGCCGCGTCCCAGCTGTACGAGAAGGTCGGCGTGGGCGCCGACCTGCGCGCCGAGCAGGCCCGCGCGGAGAGCGACGAGTCCGCCGCCCTGGCCGAACTCGACCGCCTCACCAACAAGGTCAGGACCCGCGCCGAGCAGCTCCTCGAGTCCACCGACGGCGCCGACGGCCCGTCCCGGCAGGCCGCGGCCGCCCGCGCCGAGGCCCTCGTGCAGATGCTGGAGGTCCGCGCCTCGGAGGCGAGCGAGAAGCTCGGCCGTCTCCGCGGTGAGGCCGAGCGACTCGCCCCCGAGGACGGCGGCTCCCACACCGAGCTGCCCGAGGAGCTGGTGCCCGCCGACGCCGAGCGGGCCCAGGCCCTGCTCCGTACCGCCACCGCCGAGCTCGCCTCCCGTACCGACGCCCTGGAGGCGGCGCGCGCCGCCCACGCCGGCCTGCTCCGCGACCACCGGGCCGCCGAGGACGCGGCCGGCGGTTTCGAGGAGACCGCGGCCCTGCTGCGGGACCTGCTCCGCGACCACACGGACGAGGAGCGGGACGAGGCCGAGCCGTATCCCGGCAGCCTGGAGGAGGCCCGTACGACGGCCGGTGAGACGCGCCGGGCGCTGCGCGGCTGCACCGCCGAGCTGTCCGCCGCGGACGCCGCCGTCCGCGAGGCGAGCGACATCCTCGTACGGCACGCCAACTCCACCCGCTACGAGCAGGTCCGCACCCCCGCCCGCCAGCAGATCCGCGAACTGCCGGCGTCCGCCCTGCCCGAGCACGCCGCCAAGTGGGCCGAGGCCTTCGCGCCCAGGCTGCGGGTCCTCACCGACGAGCTGGAGCAGCTGGAGCGCAACCGCGACTCGATCGTGGACCGGCTGCGCGGCCTCGTGGAGTCCTCCCTCGCGACGCTCCGCTCCGCGCAGCGGCTCTCGCGGCTCCCCGAGGGCCTGGGCGAGTGGTCGGGGCAGGAGTTCCTGCGGATCCGTTTCGACGAGCCGGACCAGGCCACCCTCGCGGAGCGGCTCGGCGAGGTCGTCGACGAGGCCACCCGCGCCGCCGTCAAGAAGAACTCCGACCTGCGCCGTGACGGGATGTCGCTGCTGCTGAGGGGGGTACAGGCGGCCCTCGAACCCAAGGGGGTGTCCGTCGAGATCCTCAAGCCGGACGCGGTGCTCCGCGCCGAGCGGGTGCCCGTGGGGCAGATGGGCGACGTCTTCTCCGGTGGTCAGCTGCTCACCGCGGCCATCGCCCTGTACTGCACGATGGCCGCGCTCCGCTCCAACGACCGGGGCCGTGACAAGCACCGCCACGCGGGCACGTTGTTCCTGGACAATCCGATCGGCCGTGCCAACGCCACGTACCTCCTGGAGCTCCAGCGGGCCGTGTCGGACGCGCTGGGCGTCCAGCTGCTGTACACGACGGGTCTCTTCGACACCACCGCCCTCGCCGAGTTCCCGTTGGTGATCCGGCTGCGCAACGACGCCGACCTGCGGGCCGGGCTGAAGTACATCAGCGTGGAGGAGCACCTGCGTCCGGGACTGCCGCAGGCCGCCGGAGAGGGTGAGACCATCCACGGCGAGATCACGGCGACCCGGATGTTCCGCCGTCACTCGAGCGACGCCCCGACCCCGCCGCACACCCCGTAGCGAGAAGGGCAGCGGCCCGGCCCCTGTCGAGGGGGCCGGGCCGCTGCTCTTGTGCTTACCGCCTTGTGCGTACCGCCTTCACGTACCGCCCGTGGCTCAGGCCGCCTCGGACAGCGATGCCGTCCCCGGCCGGCCCTCTTCGTGCTGCTCACGCAGGGGGCTGCGGGCCGTGCTGCTCGGCTCCGACACCACACCGTTGCGCTGGCGCCACACCTGACGGGTGATCCAGACGTCGAGGACACTCCAGGTGGCCACGACGGTGAAGACCACCGCGCTGACGGTCACCGGGAACGCCAGCCACGAGCCCGCCAAGGAGCAGAAGAAGGCCACCACGGCCTGGATGATCGTCACGGAGGTGATGATCACGGCCCGCACGGCGGCGGCACGCACCGGATCGGGCATCCTCCGTCGGCCCCGTTCCTCATCCACCCACAACTGCCGCGCCGCCCGCGCCTCGTGTTCCATTGTCCTGTCACTCCCCACCACTGAACGACTTCAGGGTCGGCTGCCCGTCTTGAGCGTCTTTACACGGACAGAACCTCCCCGTACCTATTGACGCACGCCAGAGGGAAAAGGTTTCGCCCGCCCCCGGGTGAACGTGACACAGACCGGGTCGGAACGAAAAATTCCAGCCATCCCCGTTCATCGGTGAAATGGCGCGTCATCAGGTGTCCTGCACCACAGTGGCCGACCCCAACTCCCCGAATACCAGGACATCTCATGATCAACACTCACTCGACCGGCTGAAAATAGCGCGGACACGCCTTCGGGAAGGCCCGGATGCAGTAGTAGGCTCGCGCCGCCGTTTGTTGGAACTCAAGTGTCGAAACTCAAGGTTGACGCCGCGTGTTGACGCCGGACGTCACGAACGTGAAGGACCCCCGTGCTCAACGGGGGCCGAGCTGGGGGAGGCCATGCGCTTTCGCGGGAAGTCCATCCGCCGGAAGATCGTGGCGTTGCTCCTCGTACCCCTCGTCTCCCTCACCGGTCTGTGGGGCTTCGCCACGACGCTCACCGGCCGCGAGGCCGACCAGCTCCTCGACATCGGCTACATCGTCGAAAAGGTCGGCTATCCCCTTGAGGACACCGCCCGGGTCATCCAGCTCGAACGCCGCCAGTCCTTGATCTACCTCGCGGACCCCCGGGGCTCCGACGCCCTCGGCTCCCTGCGCGAGACCCGCCTGGCCGCCGACCGCCAGATCGCCCGCATCCGCGCCAACGCCGCGGACCCCGGCGTACGCGAGGAGATGCGGCCCGTCACGGCCCAACGGCTCACCTCCCTCCTCGAAGCACTCGACGGCCTCGCCTCACTGCGCCGCTCCGTGGAGAAGCGCGACATCGGCCGCATGCAGGCCCTCGAGTTCTACAACCGGCTCGTCGACCCCTGCTACAGCTTCCTGCTCACCCTCCACGCCCTCGAGAACGTGGAGATGGACAAGCAGGGCCGCGCCCTCGTCGGCATCACCCGCGCGCGTGAGCTGCTCTCCCGGGAGGACGCCCTCGTCCTCTCCGCGCTCGTCGCGGACCGCGTCACCGCCCGGGAGATCCGCGAGATCTCCGACCTCATCGCCAACCGCGAGCAGTTCTACGAGGTCAACCTCGAACTCCTTCCCGCCGCCGAGCGCGAACGCTTCGAGAAGTACTGGCGCAGCCCCGACACCAGGCCCCTGCGCATCGCGGAGGACGCGATCATCGACCAGGGGCCCACCGACAACCCGCGCGCGGTCGCCCCCGCCTACTGGCAGGACCACGTGGGTCCCGTCCTCGACGACCTGGCCCGCGAGAACACCGCCGCGGGCGACCGCTACCAGGACCGGGTCCAGCCCGCCGCGTACAGCGTCCTCCTCAAGGCGGGTGTCGCCGGCGTCCTCGGCTTCCTCGCCCTGCTCGCCTCGATCGTCATCTCCGTCCGGATCGGCCGCAGGCTCGTCCGCGACCTGCGCCGCCTCCAGAAGGAGGCCCAGGAGGTCTCCGGCGTGCGCCTCCCCAGCGTCATGCGGAGGCTCGCCGCCGGCGAACAGGTCGACGTCGTCACCGAGGTGCCCCACCTGGCCTACGGAGAGGACGAGGTCGGCCAGGTCGGCCAGGCCCTCAACACCCTCCAGCGCGCCGCCGTCGAGGCCGCGGTGAGACAGGCCGAACTGCGGCGCGGCGTGTCCGAGGTGTTCGTCAACCTCGCCCGTCGCAACCAGGTCCTGCTCCACCGCCAGCTCACCCTCCTCGACACCATGGAACGGCGCACCGAGGACACCGACGAGCTGGCCGACCTCTTCCGGCTCGACCACCTCACCACCCGTATGCGGCGCCACGCCGAAGGCCTCGTCATCCTCTCCGGCGCGGCCCCCTCCCGGCAGTGGCGCAAGCCCGTCCAGCTCATGGACGTCGTCCGCGCCGCCGTCGCCGAGGTCGAGGACTACGAGCGGATCGAGGTCCGCCGCCTGCCCCGTCTCGGCGTGGGCGGCCCCGCCGTCGCGGACCTCACCCACCTCATCGCCGAACTCCTGGAGAACGCGACGGTGTTCTCGCCGCCGCACACCGCCGTCCAGGTGCTCGGCGAACGGGTCGCCAACGGCTTCACCCTGGAGATCCACGACCGGGGCCTCGGCATGAACGCCGACGCCCTCCTCGACGCCAACCTTCGGCTCGCCGAGACCCCCGAGTTCGAGCTCTCGGACACCGACCGCCTCGGCCTCTTCGTGGTCAGCCGTCTGGCCCAGCGCCAGAACGTCCGCGTCTCCCTCCAGACCTCCCCGTACGGAGGGACCACCGCGGTCGTCTTCATCCCGGCAGCGCTGCTCACCGACGCCCCCGAGACCCAGGGCGCGGGTTTCCGCCTGGACCGCAAGACGCTGGACCGCACCGCCCCGGCCGAGGACGGGACGCCCGGGGGCGGCGCGACGCCAGGCCCGCGCCCGGCACTCGCCAGGGTCCCGGACGTGACCGAGGGGCTCGCTCCGCTCGACGGCCCCGTCGAACTCGAAGGACCCGTCGACAGCGACTTCGACGTGCTCCTCGACCGGTCGGCGGACCTCCTCGACACCGAGAGCGAGCGCGGCGGCCTGTTCCTGCCCCGTGGCAGGCGCCGCAACGGCCCCGCACCCGCGGGCGAGCAGCGGACCCCGGACCGGACGATCGGCCACGGCGAGGGCGAGACGCCGACCGCCGGGGGACCCCTCGGCCCCGTACCGCTGCCGCGCCGCCGCGTCACCCCGACGCTCGTCGTCGACCACGGCCGCCGTGTCGACGCCGCGAACAGCGCGCGGCGCCCGGCGGGCGCCGCGGAGCAGGACCGCGCGCGGGCTTTCCCGGCGCGCCCCGACGACGACTCGGCCCACGCCCGCCCTCGCCCGACCCGCGCCGACGCGGCTCCCGACAGCGCCTCCGACACGGCTCGCCCGCTTCCCGACACGGCTCGCCCGCTTCCCGACGGGGCCGGCTCGCTTCCCGAGGGGCCGCGCTCGCTTCCCGGCCCGGCTCACCCGCTGCCCGACCGTAGCCACGAAGGCCCCGAGCGCGCCCGGACGTTCCCCTCCCTGGACCCTCACCTCCCCGCCCAGGACCAGTCGCTCACCGGCCGTGCGCACCCCGCTCCCGGCCGGACGTCCACCCACTCCGACCCCCCTGGCCACCTCGCCCGCGGCACAGACCAGGACGTCCCGCCGGCCTCTCGGACCGGCACCGGCCCCAGCCTGGTCCCCGTCCCGGCGGAGGGATCCTCACCGGCCGTGGGCCCCGAGACGTTCGGCGGACTGCCCCGCCGCGTCCGCCAGGCGAGCCTCGCGCCGCAGCTGCGCGCGAGCGAAGGCCCGGCGGACCGCGGTAACGGCGGGCAGACGGACCGCGGTACGGGTCGGCGCGCGGACGCCCGTACGAGCGGGGGCGCGACGCCCGCGGATCCCGACTCCTTCGAGCGCGACGCCGAGGAGGTACGCGCGCGCATGGCCGCCATGCAGCGCGGCTGGCAGCGCGGACGGCGGCACAACGCCGACCCGGACGACCCGACAGCACAAGGAACGACACCCGAGGGGGACGGTCGATGACCGCACCGAACGCCGCAGCACCCAGCACCACCTCCGGAAACGGCGAGCTGAACTGGCTCCTCGACGAGCTCGTGCAGCGCGTCGGGTCCATCCGGAAGGCCCTCGTGCTCTCCAGCGACGGCCTCGCCACGGGTGCTTCCCAGGACCTCACCCGGGAGGACGGCGAGCACCTGGCCGCTGTGGCCTCCGGTTTCCACAGCCTCGCCAAGGGCGTCGGACGTCACTTCGACGCGGGCCAGGTCCGTCAGACGGTCGTCGAACTCGAGGACGCCTTCCTCTTCGTGACGGCCGCCGGTGACGGCAGCTGCCTGGCCGTGCTCGCCGACGCCGACTCGGACGTGGGTCAGGTCGCCTACGAGATGACGCTGATGGTGAAGCGGGTCGGGATCCACCTCGCGACGGCCCCCCGGACCGGTCTGTCCTCGGGGGGGTGAGTGGGACGGCATGAGTGACGCAGCCGAGCGGAACCAGCTGGACCAGAGCCCGGCCCCGCACCACTGGTTCGACGACGAGGCCGGGCCGGTGGTCCGTCCGTACGCGATGACCCGCGGCCGGACCAGTGCCGCCACCCGTCACCGGCTCGATCTGATCGCGCTGGTCGTTCCCGAGCCCGCCGCCGACGATCCCGGCCGGGACCAGTCGCTCTCCCCAGAACATGTGGAGATCGTCGAACGCTGCTCCGAGCAGCCCCAGTCGATCGCCGAGCTCGCCGCCGGACTCGACCTCCCCGTCGGGGTGGTCCGGGTTCTCGTCGGTGACCTCGTCGAGGACGAACTCGTCCACGTGACCCGCCCCGTTCCGCCGGCCGAGCTGCCGGACGTGAGCATTCTCCGCGAGGTGATCAATGGCCTTCGGGCGCTCTAGCCGCAAGAAGCCCTTCGTCGAGCCGATGACCCTGAAGATCCTGGTCGCCGGCGGATTCGGGGTCGGCAAGACGACCCTGGTGGGCGCGGTCAGCGAGATCAGACCCCTGCGGACGGAGGAGATCCTCAGCGAGGCGGGGCGGCCCGTCGACGACCTGAACGGTGTGGAGACCAAGACGACCACCACGGTCGCCATGGACTTCGGCCGGATCACTCTCCGCGAGGACCTCGTCCTGTAC
This sequence comes from Streptomyces sp. NPDC058671, assembly GCF_042716475.1. Lineage (NCBI taxonomy): Bacteria > Bacillati > Actinomycetota > Actinomycetes > Kitasatosporales > Streptomycetaceae > Streptomyces > Streptomyces sp. NPDC058671. The sequence goes on from NZ_JBHXSA010000036.1 coordinate 32,945, forward strand.
TTGTTCGGCACTCCGGGCCAGGACCGTTTCTGGTTCCTGTGGGACGAGCTGGCGCAGGGCGCGCTCGGCGCGGTCGTCCTGGCCGACACCCGCCGCCTGGAGGACAGCTTCGCGGCCATCGACTACTTCGAGCGCCGCGGCATCCCCTTCACGGTGGCCGTCAACTGCTTCGAGGGCGCCCAGCGGTTTCCCGCCGAGAGCGTGCGGGGGGCGCTCGACCTGGACCCCGAGGTGGAGCTCATGATGTGCGACGCCCGCGACCGGGAGTCCGTGAAGAACGTCCTCGTGGCCGTCGTCCAACACGCTCTGGTCCTCGCCGACCGGACCCACGCGGGCGCGACGACCTGACAGTCGCCCCCGGCGGGCGCGACGACCTACGGAAGGCCCCCGCGTGCGGGGGCCTTCTCGACGCCGGGCACCACTTCGGCCTCCGCCCCGACGGCCGGACCGGCCGTCGTCACCGGTGAACCACCGGGCCACCGGGCGGTGCCTCCGAACCACCGATCATCGCACCACCTGACGCAGCGTCAGAGGGTCGGCACGGGTGTGTCGGACGCGAACATCTCAGTGACCTGCCACCGACCTCCGCGCCACCGGGAAGTCGAAGAACGTGCTCGGGAAGGGCTCCGGTTTGAAGGTGTAGTGCCACCACTCCTCCGGCAGGTTCACGAATCCCTGCTCGGCGAGCGCCGTCCTGAGCAGCTGCCGATGGGCCCGCTGCGCGCCCTGGATCCGAGGGTCGTCGGTGTGCGAGAGCGTGTCGAAACAGTCGTACCCGGTCCCCATGTCCACGGCGTTGTCGGGGAACCGCTCCCACTGCGGCGCGTAGCACTCCACCAGCCTCTCGCCCGGCACGTACGCGCGCGTGGGCACCGCCGGCAGCCGCACGATCGTCAGATCCACCGTCGAACCACGACTGTGTCCCGACTTCTCCGCGATGTACCCGTCCGCGAACAGTCTCGACTTGTCGACGAGCGGATAGAACTCCTTCTTCATGCGCTCGTCCCCCAGATCCTTCGCCCACCGCACGAAGTGGTCGACGGCCCGCTGCGGCCGGTAGCAGTCGTACACCTTCAGCGTGTATCCCCGCGCGAGAAGACGCACCTGCGCGCGGTGCAGCGCCTCCGCGGCCGGCCGGGTCAGGATGCACATCGGCTGCCGGTAGCCGTCCACCGGCTCACCCACGAAGTTGTGCGGAGTCGTGTAGCGCATCTCCTGAAGGATCGTCCGGTCCACGGAGCTCAGGGCCACGAACTCCCGTGGGGCCTTCGGCTCCGGCGCGGCCAACGCAGGGGGAGCGGGGGCGACGACAGCGCCCGTGGCGGCGATCAGCCCGGCGGCGGCCGTGACGGCGAGGGTACGGAAAGCGGAAGCGAGTCCTGTCATGCACACCGTCTATCAGTTCCGGCAGCGCCGGGAAAGGGTGATCGCGTACGGTCGGGCCGTGAAGGACTCCCACTGCTCCTGCTGCGGCGCCGCCCACCCGGCCGACGCAGGCTGGCCCCGTACCTGCCCGGCCTGCGGACACACCGCCTACCGCAACCCGCTGCCCGTGGCCGTCGCCCTGCTCCCGGTCACCGACGGAGCGGGCACGGGCCTCGTCGTCATCACCCGCACCATAGAGCCGGCGCGGGGCGGGGTCGCCCTGCCCGGCGGTTTCATCGACCACGGCGAGGACTGGCGCACGGCCGTCACCCGCGAACTGCGCGAGGAGACCGGCATCGAGGCGCCCGCCGAGCGGGTCGGACTCGCCGACGCGATGAGTTCCCCGGGCGGCCACCTCCTCCTCTTCGGCCTCCTCCCGCCCCGCCCGGCCAGGGACCTCCCGCCCTCCACCCCGACGGACGAGACGAACGGCCACCACGTGCTCCACGCGCCGGTGGACCTGGCGTTCCCCCTCCACACGGAGGCGGTACGCAGGTGGTTCGCGGGCACATACGGCTGACGGCCCCGGCCCGGGGCCCTGACGGCAGGGCCCGGTACGCACCACACCGTCACGCCGTCACACCGTCACGCCGCCCCACCCCGCACCCGCACCGGCAGCCCCGGCGCCTCCACCCCGTCGTCCGTCACCCGCTCCACCACCACCCGGCCGTCCACGAGCCGCGACTGGTACCGCTCGATCTCGGCCGGCTCCCAGCCGTCCCCCGTGTCCCGTACGACGAGACCCCCGCCCGCCCGCCCCGCGGCCGGCGCCCACACCTCCAGGGCCAGGGCGCCATCCTCGCCCCGCACCGGGAGCACCGCTCCCGCCCGCGCCAGGACCGGGATCCGGGAGAGCGGCGCGTCGAGCAGCACCTGCCCGGGCCCCTCGTACGCCTGCCCCGTCGCCGTGTCGTACCAGCGTCCGCGCGGCAGCCGTACCGCCCGCCGGTCGGCGCCCCGGCTCAGGACGGGCGCCACGAGGAGCGCGTCGCCGAGCAGGAACGCGTCCTCGCAGTCGCGCAACACCCGGTCCTCGGGCGCTCCCCACCACAGCGGTCGTACGTACGGGGCGCCCGTCATCCGGGCGAGCCGGGCCAGGGTCGTGAAGTACGGCCGCAGACGTTCCCTTTCGGCCAGCGCCACGCGCGCGTGCTCCAGGACCTCCGGACCGAACTCCCACGGTTCGCGCCGCCCCGCGCCGATCGCCGCGTGCGTACGGAACAGCGGCAGCCACGCCCCCAGCTGGTACCAGCGCAGGAACAGCTCCGGGGTCGGGCTGCCGTCGAAACCACCCACGTCGGGCCCCGAGTACGGCACCCCGCACAGGCCGAGCCCCAGGACCAGGGCGAGCGAGGCCCGCAGCCCCGGCCAGCCCGTCGACACGTCGCCCGACCAGGTGCCCCCGTACCGCTGCATGCCCGCCCAGCCGGACCGCGAGACGAGGAAGGGCCGCTCGTCGGGCCGCAACCGGCGCAGCCCCTCGTATCCGGCCCCCGCCATCGTGAGGCCGTACACGTTGTGGGCCTCGCGGTGGTCCCCGCCCCGGCCGTCCAGGGCGTGCCGCGCGGATCGCGGCAGCGTCATGTCGCCGAAGGGGGCGAAGGCCACCGGCTCGTTCATGTCGTGCCAGACCCCGGCGAAGCCCTGCCGGAGCCGCTCCTCGTAGAGGCCGCCCCACCACTCCCGTACCGCGGGATCGGTGAAGTCGGGATAGGCGCACTCGCCAGGCCACACCACCCCCCGCACCTCCCCGCCCCGAGCGTCCCGGACGAAGGCTCCCGCGGCCCGCCCGCTGTCGTACACCGGGTCGCCCGGCTCGGCCTTCACCGCCGGGTCCACGATCGACACGAGCCGGACGCCCTGCTCCCGCAGCTCCGCCGCGAGCCCCGGCAGATCGGGGAACCGCTCCCGGTCGACCGTGAACACCCGGTGCCCGTCGTAGTGGTCGATGTCCAGGTGCACGGCGGCCAGCGGCAGCCCGCGCTCCCGGTACCCGGCCACGACCCGGCGCACCTCCCGCGCGCTCCCGAACCCCCAGCGCGCGTGCTGAGGTCCGAGGGCCCAGTCCGGCGGCAGCGCGGGAGCGCCCGTCAGCGCGGCCCAACCGTGGAGTACGCGCGCGGGGGTGCCGACGACCACCCAGCCGCGCAGCGGCCCGCCGTCCATCCGGACCTCACTGGTCCCCGGCCGGTCGTGCCCCGAGCCCGCCCCTTCCTCGCCCTCCGCCAGGGTGACCCGGCCGTCCCAGGAGTTGTCGTGGAACGCGAGGTGGGTCCCGGCGTCGGAGACGACGAACTGCACGGGCATGGTGAGGTAGAGCGGATCGTCCCCGGGGCCGAAACTCCCCTTCGGGTCGGTGTTCCACAGCCGGTACGAGCCGTCCCGCAGCCGCGGCCCCGCCGACCGCCCGCCCAGGCCGAAGAACCGCGCGTCCGCCGGCACCTCGCTCCGCTGGACCCAGCGCGCGGTTCCGGCCGCCGCCGTCCCGTCCCGCTCGCCCTCGACCGCCTCGGTGACGGCCATGGCCCCGGGACCACGTCCCGGCACCCCACTCGCCACCGGCTCCCACCAGCGGGGCGGCAGGTCCCGCCGCAGCATCACCCCGCCCGGCGTCCGGATCTCCACCGCCCCGTGCCGGGAGACCGCCACCGTCACCCGCTCCGACACGATCCGCCAGCCGCCGTCGGTGTCCGGCTCCAGGGAGGCCCGGGGGTCCGGGTCGGGCGCCTCACCGGCCAAGGCGTACGAGGGTAGCGGCCCGGCTCCGTCCCACCCCCAGAACACGGTGCCGCCCGACGACACACAGATCCGCAGCGAGGACCGCGTGAAACGGATCGTCCCCCCGCCAGGGGCGGCCTCCGCCGCCGTCGCGAGCCCCGGCACCCGAGCCCGCTCCGGCCCTCGCGGCGGCATCCCCCACGCATCCGTACGGCGCTGCCGCCACGCCGCCCGCGCCGTCCGCCATCCCCGCACCGCGCCGAACACCTTGATCGAACGCACCAGTTCCCGACCGTCCATGGCGATCACCCTGCCACCCACCAGGGGCGATACGAGCTCCGTTCAACTTCCGTTCACCCGTGGTGGGGGCACATATTCAACTGTCCGACCATGGGCGGGCAGACCTGGTGCGAAAGACGATCACATGGCATCGTCCTGTCAGCCGCGTCGCGCGCACACCCCAGCACGTGCGCGGGACACACGCCGACCCCGCGTACAGCCAGGGAGCCGCCCCAATGACATCAGCGCAGACCGAGCCGCTCTGGCAGCCGGACGAGGAACGCATCGCCACGGCCGCCGTGACCCGCTTCCAGACCTGGGCGGCCGAACACCACGGCGCCCCGGCCGAAGGCGGGTACCCGGCGCTCCACCGCTGGTCGGTCGACGAGCTCGAAGCCTTCTGGAAGGCGGTCGTCGAGTGGTTCGACATCCGCTTCGCCACCCCGTACGAGCGGGTCGTCGGAGACCGGTCGATGCCGGGCGCCGACTGGTTCCCCGGAGCCACCCTCAACTACGCCGAGCACGCCCTGCGCGCCGCCGACGAGCGCCCCCATGACACGGCCCTGCTCCATGTGGACGAGACACATGACCCCGTGGGGACCACGTGGGCCGAGCTCCGCCGCCAGGTCGCTTCCCTCGCCGCCGAACTCCGTGCCCTCGGCGTACGGCCCGGGGACCGGGTGAGCGGCTACCTGCCCAACGTCCCGCAGTCCGTCGTGGCCCTCCTCGCCACCGCCGCCGTCGGCGGCGTGTGGACCTCCTGCGCCCCGGACTTCGGCGCCCGCAGCGTCCTCGACCGCTTCCAGCAGGTCGAGCCGGTCGTCCTCTTCACGATCGACGGCTACCGCTACGGCGGCAAGGAGCACGACCGCCGCGACACCGTCGCCGAGCTCCGCGCCGAGCTGCCCACCCTCCGCGCGGTCGTCCACATCCCGCTCCTCGGCACCCCGGCCCCCGACGGCACGCTCGCCTGGGCCGACCTCGTCGCCGGCGACGTCGAGCCGGTCTACGAGCAGGTCCCGTTCTCGCACCCGCTGTGGGTCCTGTACTCCTCCGGTACGACGGGCCTTCCCAAGGCGATCGTCCAGTCCCAGGGCGGCATCCTCGTCGAGCACGTCAAGCAGCTGGGCCTGCACTGCGACCTCGGGCCCGAGGACGTGTTCTTCTGGTACACGTCCACCGGCTGGATGATGTGGAACTTCCTGGTCTCCGGCCTTCTCACCGGTACGACGGTCGTGCTGTACGACGGCAGCCCCGGCTACCCGGACACCGCCGCCCAGTGGCGCGTCGCCGAGCGCACCCGCGCCACCCTGTACGGCACCTCCGCCGCGTATGTCATGGCCTGCGCCAAGGCGGACGTCCACCCCGGCCGCGACTTCGACCTCTCGGCGGTGAAGTGCGTCGCCACCACCGGTTCCCCGCTGCCGCCCGACGGCTTCCGCTGGCTGCACGACGAGGTCCGCGAGAACCTGTGGATCGCCTCCGTCAGCGGTGGCACCGACGTGTGCTCCTGCTTCGCGGGCGCCGTCCCGACCCTGCCGGTCCACATCGGCGAGCTGCAGGCGGCGGGCCTCGGCACCGACCTCCAGGCCTGGGACCCCTCCGGAAAGCCCGTCATCGGCGAGGTGGGCGAACTCGTCGTCACCAACCCCATGCCCTCCATGCCGATCCACTTCTGGAACGACCCCGACGGCAGCCGCTACCGCGACAGCTACTTCGAGATGTTCCCGGGCGCCTGGCGCCACGGCGACTGGATCACGATCACCGACCACGGCTCGGTCGTCATCCACGGTCGTTCCGACTCCACCCTGAACCGCCAGGGCGTACGGATGGGGAGCGCCGATATCTACGAGGCCGTGGAACGCCTCCCGGAGATCCGCGAATCCCTCGTGATCGGCTTGGAGGAGCCGGACGGCGGCTACTGGATGCCGCTCTTCGTCCACCTCGTGGAGGGTGCCACGCTCGACGACGAGCTGATCGCCCGCATCAAGCGGACGATCCGCAGCGAGCTCTCCCCGCGCCACGTCCCGGACGAGATCATCGAGGTCCCGGGCGTCCCGCACACGCTGACCGGCAAGCGCATCGAGGTCCCGGTCAAACGCCTCCTCCAGGGCACCCCCCTGGCCAAGGCCGTCAACGCGGGCTCGGTCGACGACCTCGGACTCCTCCACTTCTACGAGACGCTGGCGGCCTCCCGACGAGGCTGACCAGGTCACGCCCCCGGTGCCCCCGGCAGCGTGTCGGGGGCACCACATCCCGCTCGGGGACACAAGAGCACCGCCTCCCCCCGGCCCACACCCTGCCCCCGCACGTTCGGCACCGGTCGCTCCCAGGCCCTCGGCACCGGCCGCTCCCAGGCCTTGAAGCGTCCCGTCGCCCTCCCGCCTCACCCGCCGTACGTCGCCTGAGCGTCCCCGAGCACCTCCGCGAAGTCCGCGGCGAGGCGCGTCGCGTCGTCGGGCGCGAGCGTCGCCGTGGTGATCCGTACCGCGGGCGGGGCCCCGATGCGGAACCGCGCCCCCGCGGCGACCCACCACCCCTGTGTCCGCAGACCGTTGACGACCGCCGACTCGTCCCGCACCGGCACCCACACGTTCAGCCCGCTCGCCCCGACCGCACGGATCCCGTACGTCCCGAGCGCACCGATCAGAGCCGCGCGCCGCTCCCCGTACGCCGCCTCGCCCGCCGCCACGCGCGCGCGTACCGCCGGGTCGCCGAGGAGGCCGGCCACCGTCTCCTGGAGTACGTGACTGACCCAGCCGGAGGTCATCAGCATCCGTCCGTCGTGCCGCGCCAGCGTCACCGCGTCGCACGCGACCCCGGCCCAGCGCAGATCGATCCCGAGGTGCTTCGACACCGTCCGCACCTGCGCCCACCGGTCGAGCCCCGCCGCCGCGAGCGTATGGGCCGCGGCCCCGCCGATCTCCGCGTTGTGGTCGTCCTCGATGACGAGCACCTCGGGGAACTCCCTGAGCACCGCCACGAGTTCGTCCCGCCGTGACCGGGTGAAGAACGCCCCGGTCGGACATTGGCCCCGAGGGCTGCACACCACCGCGCGGACCCCGCCCCGAAGCGCCGTCCGCAGCGACTCCGGTCCGAGCCCCTCACCGTCCACCGCCACCGGGACCAGACGAAGCCCCAACGCCGGTACCAGGTCCAGCAGATGGTGGAATCCGGGGTCCTCCACGGCCACCGCGTCACCGGGCCGCAACTCCGTCGACAGGAGCCGCGCGATGCAGTCCAGGGCCCCGTGCGCGAAGGTCACGTGCCGCGCGGGCACCCCGTCACGCTCGAACCACGTCCGGGTCACCTCCTCGAGCGCCGCGAGTCGGGGCGCCGCGCGGTGGGACCCGTACACCGGGGTGACCGCCGACGGCGGACGCAGTACGGGAAGGAAGGCCGGGTCCGGATGGCCGCCCGCGAGGTCCACCAGGCCCTCCGGCACGCGCGGCGGGCGCCGGGAGGCCACTGACGGAACCTCGGCCACCACGGTCCCGCCCCGCCCGCGCGTGACGATCAGCCCCCGCTGCCGCAGCTCCTTGTAGGCCGTCGCGACGGTCCCCGGACTCACCCCCAGCGCGTCCGCCAGCCTCCGCACGGGCGGCAGGGCGTCACCCGGGGCGAGCCCGCCCTCGGTCACACCCTGCTCCACGGACGCGGCGATCCCCTTGGCCGTCGTCCCTACGATCACATATTGTGCTGCCACGTAATCAATTATGTATCAATACAAAACAGTTGGCAAGGGGGACCCATTGAGCCGCACCACAGGCCTCACCCGCACCGCCTTCAAGGACCGCATCCCCGGAGGCCCCGACGGTCACCGCATGCTCGTCATCGGCTTCATCGACAAGTGCGGCACGGGACTCTGGTCCACGGCCATGGCCCTCTACTTCACCTACGTCACCGGCCTCGGGCTCGGACAGGTCGGGCTCCTCATCGCCCTCTCCGGCGCGGCAGGCATCGCCGGCGCCCCCCTCGGCGGCCTCCTCGCCGACCGCTTCCCCCTGGTCCGCGTCATCATCTGCACCCAACTGCTGCGCGCCACCGCCCTCCTCGCCCTCCTCACCACCGACGACTACCTGCTGCTGGTCCTCTTCTCCGCGGCCGGCGCGCTCCCCGACCGCGCCACCAACGTCCTCACCAAGCTGTACGCCGCCCGGGTCGCAGGACCCGACCGCGTGCGCTACCAGGCGATCAACCGCACGACCTCCAACATCGGCTGGACCCTCGGCGGACTCGGCGCGGCAGCCGCACTCGCCGTCGGCACCACCACCGCCTTCCACGTCCTGCTCGTCGGAGACGCCCTCTCCTACCTCGTGATGGCGGCCCTCACCCTCCGCTGTGCCGAACCCCCGGCCCCCGCCGACTCCCGGGTCGCCGCGGCGTCCACGGCCCCCGGGCCGACCCCCGCCACCAACCGCCCCACCCCCTGGCGGGACCGCGGTTTCCTCGCCTTCACCGCGGGCGAATCGGTCCTCTTCCTCCACGACTCGATCCTCCAGGTCGCCCTCCCGCTCTGGATCGTCCACGCCACCGACGCCCCCGTCGGCCTCGCTCCGCTGCTGATAGTCGCCAACAGCGCGCTCGTCGTGATCTTCCAGGTCCCGCTCTCCCGATACGGCTCCTCCACCGAAGCCGCCCGGCGCCTCCTGGCCCCCCTCGCGGGGCTCTTCGCCGTCGGTACGCTCGCCCTCACCGTCTCCGCCCTCGGCGGCCGCACCCTCTCCATCGCCGCCCTGATCACCGCGGCCGTCGCCCTCACCTTCGCCGAGATGCTCCACACCATCGCGTCCTGGGAACTCTCGGTCGCCCTCGCCCCCGGTGAAGCCCAGGGCGCCTACCTCGGAGTCCACGGCCTCGCCCAGTCCACCCAGCGCTTCGCCGGCCCCCTCCTCATGGCCGGACTGATCTCCGCCGGCCCCTTCGCCTGGCCCGTCCTCGGCGTGGCCCTCATCGCCACCAGCGCCGCCCAGAGCCGCCTGGTCCGCCGAGGCCTGGCCGAGCCATCACTGTCAGTGGCGAAGGTTACGGTGAGTGAGCACTGATCGGACCGAACCAGGGGGAGACATGACGCGGACCGGCACCACCCAGGCACACCTCCGACGCGCCCTGCGCCGCGAAGTCCCCAGCACCGTCGGCCTCCTCGCCGACGAGCACGACTTCACGGCCATGCGCCAGTACCGGACCTTCGCCTTCGACGACCACACCACCTATCTCCGGCAGGTCGAGGCCCTCCTCAGGACCCTCGCCACCCAGGGCGGACACACCACGGTCACCCTCTTCGACCCCGAGGAGTACGCGGCCTACTGCGCCGAGACCGCCATCGACCCCGACCACCCCACCAGCCGCAGCCGCTTCTCCGCCCACCTCGCCGCCACCGGCGCCCAGGTCACCTACACCGGGCAGCCCCTCAGCACCCTCCTGCCCGAGCTCATCGACACCGCCGTCCGCCACGCCACCTGGGAGTACGCCACCACCGTCCTCGCCGCCACCGGCGACTGCGCCACCTGCGGCAAGGACATCGGCAGGGCCGCCTTCGAGCGGGCCGCCCGGCTCCTCGCCCGGCTCCTCGACGCGGCGGGCCCCGGCACCCACCACCTCGTGTGCAGCGTCCCGGCGGCCGACGACCAACTCCTCGCCGTCCTCCACGCCCACGGCACCCCGGGAGCCGCCACCGCCGACGACGCCGCAACCGCCGAGTTCACCGCGGTCCTCGCCGCCGGCATCGCCCTCGGGGCCCCCGGGGGACTCGTCCTGCGCACCAGCAACCCGGGGGAGCGCGACCGACTCCACGGCTGGCGCCTCACCGGTGGAACCCTCACCCCCCTCACCGAAGCCGAGGTCTTCGCCGCCTACTGCACCGACGCCGGCACCGGAGAACCGCTCTCCCCGGAACCGGGCGTGGACCACCGAGCCGGCTTCCCCCTCATCCCCGACCCCGACGACGACTGGACCGGCCACCACTGACCCACCCACGACGAAGGGGCTCCCCGCCACCTCGGTGACGGAAAGCCCCTTCGTCGACAACACCCGGGAATCACTCCCCGGACAGCACCGCCTGCGCGGCCACACGGGCCTCCTCAGCCGAGTCCGCCGCACGCGCCGCGGCGGCGGCCCGCTCGCACTGCGCCAGCGTGTACTTGGCCAGCGTCGCCCGCACATAAGGAATCGACGCCGCACCCATGGACAGGGAGGTGACCCCCAGACCCGTCAGCACACAGGCCAGCAGCGGATCCGAGGCAGCCTCGCCGCAGACGCCACAGCTCTTGCCCTCGGCCTTGGCCGCCTCGGCCGACAGTGCCACCAGATCGAGCAGCGCGGGCTGCCACGGGTCCTGGAGCCGCGACACCGCACCGACCTGCCGGTCGGCCGCGAAGGTGTACTGCGCCAGGTCGTTGGTGCCGAGCGACAGGAACTCGACCTCCTGAAGGATCGAGCGCGCCCGCAGCGCGGCCGACGGAATCTCGACCATCGCACCGAACTTCGCCCGCAGTCCCGCCTCACGGCACGCGTCGGCGAACGCCTTCGCGTCCGTGCGGTCGGCCACCATCGGAGCCATGACCTCGAGGTACACGGGCAGTCCCTCGGCCGCCTTCGCCAGCGCGGTCAGCTGCGTCCGCAGCACCTCCGGGTGCTCGAGCAGCGACCGCAGCCCCCGCACACCGAGCGCCGGGTTCGGCTCGTCCACGGGCGTGAGGAAGTCGAGCGGCTTGTCGGCGCCGGCGTCCAGCACCCGCACGACCACACGGCCCTCCGGGAAGGCCTCCAGCACCTTCCGGTAGGCCTCGACCTGCTTCTCCTCGGACGGGGCCTTCGCGCTGTCGTCCAGGAAGAGGAACTCCGTACGGAAGAGACCGACGCCCTCCGCCCCGGCCTCCACCGCGGCCGGCACGTCCGTCGGACCACCGATGTTGGCGAGCAGCGGAACCTTGTGCCCGTCCGACGTCGCACCAGGACCGCTGGACGTGGCCAGCGCGGCCTTCCGCTCGGCGGCGGCCTTCGTCAGCGACGCCTTCTTCTCCTCGCTCGGATCCACGAAGAGCTCACCGGTCGAGCCGTCGACCGCGATGAGCGTGCCCTCGGCCAGCTCACCCGCGCCCGGCAGTGCGACGATGGCCGGCACACCCAGCGCCCGCGCCAGAATCGCGCTGTGACTGGTCGGCCCGCCCTCTTCCGTCACGAACCCGAGCACGAGCGCCGGGTCGAGCAGCGCCGTGTCGGCTGGCGCCAGGTCCCGCGCGATCAGCACGTACGGCTCGTCGCTGTCCGGCACACCGGGCATCGGCACCCCGAGCAGCCTGGCGACGATCCGGTTCCGCACGTCGTCGAGGTCGGCCACACGACCGGCCATGTACTCGCCGGCACCGGCGAGCAGCTCACGATAGTGGGAGAAGGCGTCGTAGATACCGCGCTCGGCCGTGCTGCCCACGGCGATCCGGCGGTCGACATCGGCGATGAGCTCCGGGTCCTGGGCGATCATCGCCTGGGCCTCCAGCACGTGCTGCGCCTCACCACCGGCCAGATTGCCGCGCGCAATCAGGTCGGCGGCGACAGCCTCGACGGCCTGCCGGGCGCGCCCCTGTTCGCGCTCCGCCTCGTCCGCCGGAATCTGCTTGGCCGGCGGCTCGAGAACCGCCGTACCCATGTGCCGGACCTCGCCGATCGCCACACCGTGGCTGACGCCGACGCCTCGCAGCGTTGTCTCCATCTCACCCGTCTCCGATAGAGCGGCGGCACCCGCCGCCGCGTTGAATGTCGAACTCGAGGTCGTCACGAGGACGAACCGGCTCAGCGCCAGCCGAAGAGTTCGTCGCCGGCCTTCACGTCACCGTCTTCGACGACGTCGGAGAGCGAGTCCGCGGTGGCTTCGAGCGCCACGACGGGGCAGATGGGGGACTTGCCCGCGGCTTCGACGTCCGCGGGGTTCCAGCGCACGACGGCCTGTCCACGCGTCACGGTGTCACCCTTGTTGACGAGCAGCTCGAACCCCTGCCCGTTGAGCTGGACGGTGTCGATACCGAGGTGCGTCAGCACACCGTGCCCCTCGCCGTCGACGACGACGAAGGCGTGCGGGTGCATGGAGACGACGACCCCGTCGATGGGGGAGACGGCCTCCGAGGGCTCACGTACGGGGTCGATGGCGGTACCGGGACCGACCATCGCACCGGAGAAGACCGGGTCGGGAACTGCGGCGAGACCGATGGCGCGTCCAGCAAGCGGCGACGTCACGGTTGACATGGGAAGCCTCCCAGGGGCGGAGATCGTGTGGCGCCGTCACTACCTGTCCTGGACGGCGTACTGTTGTGAAGCGTAAGTCATAAGAAGTCCCAGTTCCGCCCGAGACGTACCAGTTGGACGGACCTAGGGACCACCGGCAACGATTTGCCTCAACTGGCGGTGGGATGTACCGTCGTACTTCTGCCTGACCCCAATGCGGCCTGAGTCGCGGGTCGGCAGCAACCGCCAGGCAGATCCTAACCCCAGTGGTCTACACCTCTGCATGCTCGCAGGGACGTGGTCGGAGGGACCGGAAAAGCCTGGTAGTGTTTGACCCCGCCGGGAACGGAAAAGCGAAAGCAATTTCCTACCCAGCAGCCCGCTCCAGCGGGTGGCAGAAACGAAGAATCGGATCTGCTAACCTGGAAACACGAAAGACCGAAGGGAAGCCCGGAGGAAAGCCCGAGAGGGTGAGTACAAAGGAAGCGTCCGTTCCTTGAGAACTCAACAGCGTGCCAAAAATCAACGC
>NZ_JBHXSA010000037.1:0-39517 GCF_042716475.1 Streptomyces sp. NPDC058671
AACTCGCCGCCCGTTACAAGGCCGGAGTCCACCTCGCCTCACTCATCCTCTGGCTCCGCGAACCCATCCAAGATCCTTTGTCAGACAGGACCTAGCCCGCTTCGGCCATGACCTCCGTAGCGATGCCCAGGAGGGGGCGGAAGTCCCCGTAGGCGGCTTTCCACCACGCCGAGGTGCGCGGGTCGAGGATCTGGCACGTGATGAGCGCGTCCCAGTCAGCCGCCACCCGACACCGTTGCATGTGGTGGTCCTCGTGAGCCAGGCGTACGACCTGTGCAGGAAGGGAGTCCCGGGCGGAGACAGCGGAGGAGGGGACAGAAGCTCCGTCACCGATCCGACCTCCGCAATCGACCCGCTTTCGTCGCTCGCCAAGGGGATCGCGGACGGCGCCGCGTGGACCGTGGACCAGCTGTCCAACGCCCATCCGAGCCAGGCCCCGCACCCTCCGTACCGCAACTACTCACACCCGAAGTCGGTGCCTGCGGCCCGGTGAGACTTGTATGAAGCGTGATACCCCTCGCACAAGTAGTACTTGTGCGAGAGGTATCACATGAGGTCAGTCGCGGGTTCTCCGCTCGCCATGGATGTAGTCGTACACCCAGATGTGGGCCTCGGACGGTTCCCCACAGGTGCCGACGGTACAGATGCCGGGTTCCAGGAACCCCTCCTGGTAGTTGTGAGCGAAGCCGCCAGGGCCGTCGTAGTTGAGCTGGGCGGCCCTCAGACAGTTGCGGCCGGGTGAGCATCGACCGCAGCACTCGTGATCCATGACGGTCGGGTCGGCCTTCTTGCTGCACCCCATGTGACGGCACCGCCAGTAGCCGCCTGCGTGGTTGGTCCACTGAGGATCCCGCAGTCCGCGGAGGGACGACTCGTAGGTTCCCTCTTCGGAAGGAGCAGGAGAGGGAAGTCTCTTGCCCAGGGCAGAGAGCAAGGCCGTCGCCGTGATGGTGGTCAGGCCGCGGATCACCATGGCCTGGCGGTCGGGCCCGAGACCGTTCCACCCCTCGGTGAAGAGCCGGCGCAAGGACCTTCTTCTACCTGCGCCCTTCGTAGGCCGCTTGGGCGGTTCAGGATCACCGCTCGAAGGACATGGTGTCGGATCGTCCGGCGCTGTCATCTGATAGGCCACCCTCTCTGCTCTGAGAACGGGCAGTTTAGAGGTCCGCAGGCTCTCCACCCGGCGCCGAGGATCAGTCGGTGACGTCCGTCCCGCTAGGCGCGCGACCGCCGGCGCCGAGGGTGCGGCGTCGGGCCGGCACCAGCGCGGAGCGGGGCGCGAACAGGCCGCGGCCGCGCAGCTCGTCGAGGTTCGGGAACCGGCTGCCCGGGATCGATTCGTGCAGGTCGGCCTCGGCTGCTACGACGCGGTCGGCGGTCTCCGGCCCGGGGCCCAGGGTGCGGCGTTCGTTCACGCCGTTCATCGTATGGGGCAGTCGCTTACCGCGACGGCGAAGGAGTCGGTCGCCCCGGTGAGAGCGGCCGGCTCTTTCTTTTCCGAAGGCCCGCAGCGCTCGGCGCCGGGGCCTGGGGCACGTTGAGGGTCACCTCGTACACGGGATGAGCCCCCCTTCACGCTCTGCCGGGCGACCAGGGCGCCGCCCTAACGTGCGCGGCATGGCACCGACCGACTTTTACGCCAGCTTTTCCAGGCGCCCCTTCGTGGGGCCCCGCCGGGGTACAACGTCTGCAGCGACGGTCACCGCCCCAGACCGGAGACCCTGGGGCCGGCCCTCGCACGCGAGGACCGGCGCACCGGCCTCTACCACCTGTGGCGAGAGACAGCCCTCGACCTGTGCCTCAACTGGGAGGACTGCGGAGCTGCGCCCGGGCCCTGGGAGGCGATCGACATCCCGGACGAACACCTCGGGGAAGTCGTCCTGGCGGCCAGCGTCTCCATCGATCCGCGCTGCCACGACTTCCGCTGGCCCCTCTACGTCGAGAGGAAGACAGAAAGCCCCCTCCCCGACCAGTGGCACGAGGACAAGATCCCTCGCTGGTACGTCTGGTGGCGTCTGTTCGAGCTGCAGAGAGGCCGGTGCGCCTGCTGCCTCTCCTCTCCGGGAGTCATCGACCACGATCACCGAAGCGGCGCCGTACGCGGCCTGCTCTGCGTCTCCTGCAACAAGCTGGAGGGCATGTACTTCCGCCGGGAGCGCATGTGCTTCCACGAGGCGCCCTACTGCTTCGAGGAGTACTTGAGGAAGCCGCCGGCGTTCCCGCTCCGGTGGCAGAAGAAGGGCACGACGTTCACGCATCGTCACCGCAGGTGACTGATCAGGAGCGGACCACCGCGTCGCCTGGGGCGGCGAGTGGCCCCTGGCCGGAACGGACCAGCCCAGGTCGGAGGTGACCTCCAGGACGAACGCGCAGGAACGTACTCCGTTCGGCTCACACCACGGGAGGATCGGGCGCGTGATCGCCTTCCTGAAAGAGCACTCCACGATCCTCCTCGCCCTCCTCACCGTCGCGGCCGCGTTCGGCGGCACCTGGCTCGGATCACACATCCAGGCCAAGGGCGGACTCGCCCAGGCCAAAGCCGCCAAGGAGGCCGCCGAAACGGCGGCCGCCGCGACGCTCCAGGCGGTCCGCGAGCAGAGCGACCGTGCGGCCGCCGCCGCCCACGCCGCCGCCGTGCGCGACCGGCGCACCGCCGCGATAGCCGACCTGCTCCGCGCCACCCGCGAGTGCGTGCGCGCCCTGGACCGGCAGTACCGCGAGCCGGGAAACGACGCCACCATGAACACCCTCCACGAGGCGTTCATCCACGCACGTGGAACCGTTGAACTGTGCGCCCCCACGAGCCTGCTCCCCGCCGTCAAGGAGCTCGCCAAGACGACTCGACACCTGAGCGACTTCGCCCACGAACGCGCCGAATCCAACCGCGCCATGACCCACCTGCAGACTCTGGAGCGCGACGGGGTCGCTCCACGCCCCTTTACCGCGCCGTCGCAGCGCTGGAGACCTTCCGCACCGCCGCCCTCGCGGACGTTCCCAACGCCATGGAGCTGCATGACCTGGCGGAGGAAGCGCTGCGCCAGGTCCCCCAGCTGTCCCAGCGAGAGCAGGTCGTCCTCCTGGTCGACTGCTACTACGAACCCTTCCGCCCCGCGCTGGCCCGCCACAGGAACGAGCACCACCAGGCGATGAACAACGTCATCGAACAGGCCCGCGCGATCCTCGGCGTTAACGACTGACACCGTCGGGCAGGTGAGGGGTCGAGGACCGTCCCGGGCTTCGAGCCCCGTCATGGCCCGGTTCTCGTATCGCTACGACCGTTCTTCAATCTGGGTGCGAATGGTGATGGGAAGCCGGAGAATCCCGGTCCATGAACACGGAACAGCCCCTTCGGCGCTTCGGCCCCCAGTTCGTCGCCGAACAGCGCCACCGCTACGGCAAGCGGCCCCCAGAGAACCGGATGCTCTCCTACAACCAGGCGGTGCTGGACGAGTACGAGCCCTGGCGAGTGTGGCTGGATGACCAGCTCGACCTTCTGCCCCAGAGCGTCGCGGCCGCCTTCGCCGCGAACCTGTGGCGTGAGCAGAATTTCTGGCCCGACGTGATTGAGCTCGCTGCCGGCGCAGCCCTGCGACGACGGGGGTTCCGTGTCGAGTTCGAACGCAAGTGGGGGAACCTGACGCCGGACTGGACCGTCGTCGACGAGGACGGAACGCCGGTTGCACTGGTCGAAGTCCTCACCCATAGCCCTCAGAAGGGAACGACCGCGAAGATCAAGGCATGGCATGGACTGGTCGAGCGCCTCAAGCAGATACCGGTCCCCGTTGTCCTGACGGCGGCCGGTGATCCCTCACGCCCGCTCGACACCCCCGACGCACGCACCTCGAAGAAGATCGCCCAAGATCTGCGCCGTGCCCTGCTTTCCCCGCTGCAACAGACCGTCTTCCGGAGCGAGGGATACACCTTCCTGCTACGAGCCGACCCCCGCACGCGTCAGGTCATGAGGCCCCGGGGGATGAGCACGATCCTCGTTCCCCCGAGCAACATGGCCGGCGTCGTCTCCGCCCAGCCGGTCGCTGACGGAATCGAGAAGAAGGTCAGCAAGTACCGCGCGCTCGCCCAGGAAGCCGGACTCCCGCTGATTGTGGCGGCCGGCGCCGACAAGTTCACCGGTGTTGAGGTTCAACACCTCGACGACCTGCTCCAGGGCATTGCCACGATCAGCGTGCAGTTCGACTTCGGCGACTCGTTCATCCACCACCCCGTTGAGGTCAACCCGTTCGATCCGCCGCGCTGGACCATGCCCCCAGAGCTGGCTGGCGTGCTCTGGGTGAACAACGAGTTCCCCTTTACCACCACCTGGCGTCCCAACCCTGCCGCAGCAGCCCCCGCACCTCTCGCGCTCGCGGTCGAGAAGACGGGTTCCTCCCACCCGGCCCCGGCCAAAACGGCAGCGGGTGAAGAACAGGTTGTTGCCTGACGCCTGTACCCAACGGGGTATCAGATCGCGCGACTCACTTGTGTGCTTCGTACGGTGGCGGTGAGGACGCCCCTCAGGACGGGTGTGCCCACACGAGCCGGTCCCGCGTTCCGCACGTGCGCGGGACCGGCCTCTTTGAAGTCAGCTCGGAGGCCCTCCGGTCCCGCCGGATCCCATCATGAGGTAGAGCAAGGTGACGACCCCGACGGCGACGAGCCCGGCGACTCCGACGGCCGGGTGCATGTACGCGATGTAGCCGACAATGACGCCGACCAGGAGCAGGACGAGGACGCGGAGGTCGAGGGGGCCGTTCACCGGGTCACCGCCGAGCTGACCGATGGGACGATGATGACGCCAGCTGCCGTGAGTCGCCGGGCCCGCTCCCGCACGCGGCTCAGGTGACGTTCCACGGACTTACGACTCTTCCCAAGCATCTGCCCGATCTCGTCCTGCGTAGCGTTGGGCTCCGACAGCATCTGCTTACAGACCGCCCTCGCGTCGATCGAGACGCCGTCCAGGATCAGGTCGAGCGTCGCACACAGGATCACTGCCTTCTCGAACCAGGCGGTGTCCGTGGACCGCGCCCGGGTCCGCTCGAACCCCGCGTAACTGTCGATCATCTGCAGGTACCTGCGCCGCGGTCGGGCCCACCTGCGGAACGCGTCACGGAAGGCGAACAGGCAGGTCCCCACGAAGAAGGTGCGCAGGGTGGCGCCCTTGTCCGGATCCCAGTACTCGGCCTGCAGGATGGCGATGAAGTCCTGGTAGGCGTAGTGCAGGCAGTCTGCCGCAACTTCGTCCCGCAGGTCCGCCCTGCGCCTCAGGACCTCCATCTCGTCCTCGGAAGCGGTGAAGCCGAAGCCCTTCATGGCGCAGAGTTCGTAGATGGCCCCGGTCCGCATGCCGGCCAGGACCACGTCGAACCCGTACCGCCACAGGTCGGCCAGGAGGCGGCGGTCCGATCTCAGGTCGCTTCAGGAGGTTCTCGACTCCCTTCCGCAGTGCGGTGCGGAGGTTGCGGGTGGCGCCGGGATCCGGGTTCATCGCCAGTAGCCTCCCTTTCACCCCCGGGCACAGCTGGCCGGCAGTACGGGCCCGAGCGCAGAGTTCGGCGGCCAGCACCGCCTTATCGATCTCTTCAGCCTTGGCGTCCGCCGTCAGCTTCGGAATGAAGCAGACGTCGTAGTCTCGAAGAAACCTCTTGTCCTTGTAGACGTCCGGACCGTAGCCAGCAGCGTCCAGGGCCTGCCGTACGGGCCGGAACGCGAGGAGTGGATTGTTGTTACGGCTCACGCCCGAGGCTAGGCGTCCTCATGGGGCGGGGGTCCACTTTTCTGCCTACCCGCCATCCGGCGCTTGCGGTCCGATGGGTTCTCCACGAGGACGAGGGCTTGCGGGGGCTAACCCCCGCGCCCTCCATCGTGACGATCCCAACTCGCCGGAGGTCCCTCATGTTCGGCATCGACGGCGTCACCTCGGCGGCCGCCTCCCAGGACTCGGCTCCCATGCCCGCTGTGACGTTCGACCTGTTCACCGCATTCGTCGTCGCCGTCGCGCTGGTGCTCGCCTGGCTCGTCTACCGGTGGACGGCCTCGGCTCCGGGGTCCCCCGTCCAGGCGTCCAAGGGCGAACGGCTCGCGTACGCCATCGGCGCTGCGGCGTCGGTCATCGTGATCGGCGGCTATCTCGGCGGCGGGTTCAGGGGGTTCGGGTACCCGGAGCCAGACGCCCGTCCGGTGTCCAGTGACAGCCGTTCGACGGCGCTCGTGCAGGGGCCCGTGGCCGACGGCAGTCCTGCCGACCATGGGCCGTAGACCCGTGGCCGGACCAGGTTCCCTCGCAGTCAGGTCGCGGGAACGCGGGACGGACGCCTGTCGGCCGCGGATGGTCACCAGCTGCACCGTGCCGTCGTCGGTGTTGCCACGCCGCCGGTCGGCACGGACCTTGACCGCTTGTCGCTTCTCCTCGGAGACGTCGACCACCGCTTTGCCCACATGCCCTCTTGCTCTCGGAGGTACTGGGGGCGCGAGGGTCGGTAGCTCCTCAGCCCTGGCGGGCTTGCGGTGCCCCGCCGGGGTGGCTGGCCATCACGGGCGACTGCGTGCCGGACGTGCGTTGGAAAACTGGAAGCGTGGCTGAGGTCGTGGGTGGTGCGGGTGGCCACCGGCCGTACTGGCTCGACGAGCTGAGCGTCGGGGCTGGCTTTCGGTGGCGCAGGTTCGACTGGGCGCAACAAAAGCAACAGCCTTGACCTGATTGGTCCCCAGACCCCAGCGCTAGGTGCCTTGCCGCCCTGGACCAGCCACTTCTGAGCGCCCTGCGCAGCAGGCCCCTGACGTCGCCCGCGGACCATGAGGGCGTGGACCCCTCATGCTGCACTAGGCCGGGCTGCTGGATGCGCTGAGTTGTCGACAGGGGAGTCGAAGGTGCAGCGGCGAAGTGACCCATGAGTGTGGTTTCCCCGAACGGCTACCTCCTCGTTGTGGCCATGATGCGTTGCTACGTGCGAGCTGGGAAAGGAAGGTGTGGGGGTACTAGCACGTGTCCGCTAGCCGCTTGGGGCTTCGGAGTCGGCTGGTCGAGACGAGGTAGCTCTTATAAAGAAGAGCGCGCTCTTGGCGAGCCTCTGACCTGCAGTTTCTATAAATGATCATGCTCCGGCGGGCACGTTTCAAGGTCCTGAATGTTAACGGGGCCAGCACATTCGGCCCCAAAAGTTCGGCTCAGCCGAACATGCGATTCCTCACTCGCGCCGCTGCTCGTCCGCAGGTCAAGAAGCTGTCGACAAGCCCGACGCGAACCGGTTGAACTCCCGAGATGTGCCAAGATGCGGGCACGCGAAGTTCGGCTGAGCCGAACAATCGGTTCCTTGCGGCACCAATACTTCGACTGAGTCGAACTTTTGGGGATCCGGGATGCCGCCCCGAGGTCCTACGGTGTGGCGAAGCGTCAAAAGTACGGCTGAGCCGAACTTCGAGATAGTGTCGGACCGCCTGAACAACAAGGAGGTCCAGTGACATCTGACTCGCCGTCGCGCCAGCCGCGCCGGCCACGAGCCCTACCCTCGCCGGCGGCACCTCAAGGCGCCGTATTCAATGACCTCCTGAGTCTCCTTGGCGAACAACTCGGACAGCAGGCCCAAGCGGCCGCCGATCCAAGAGGTGGTCACCGCAAGGTCAAAAGCGTCACCGTCGAGTACGGCGAGGACGCCCGGAGCGCACACGACTTTGCTGGCCCCTCCGGCTACAGCCTCGCGAGCAACTGGTTCACACAGCTCATGGCGCAGCTCCTTGTCGCCAAGCGCGTCACGGTGAGCCAGGTGTGCGTGTTCCTGTACGTGGCGGGCGGCCAGACACCCGGCACGGGCCTCGCCGAGTACACCCAGCAGGAGATCACCGACGGGCTGAACGAACTCGCCGCCAAGATCCCTGATTCGAAGAGGATCACCCGTCCCACCGTCAACAGGGCCGTACGGCGACTGTGTGATCTTCGGTGGCTGGAGCAGGCAGGGAACGGGCGCCTCCGGCTGAACGTGACCCTGTGGTTCCGTGGTGGGAGCGCGGCGCAGCACGACGTCCTTGCAGAGATCAGGGCCAGTCAGCCTGAGGATGCGGACCCGCTGACGCTCTTCCCCAACCAGATCGGCCCCGATCTCGTCCACCACCAGGAAGAGCTCGACTTCGACCTTGGCGACGGTGAGGTGCCTATGGAGGCACGACGGAAGCGGCGTACAGGATGATCAACAGGAAGAGCCGCATGACGGCCCGATACGGAGGAGAACCCTGATGTCCCTTCCCGTGATGTCACCGCTCGTCTCCACGCGCATCTGGGCGCTACCGATCGGCGGCGCCCCGGTGAAGTTTCTCCAGTTCCTCGTGTTCCGGAGTGAGCCCGGCGGAGCGCTTCCCAGTCAGCGAACGATGGCGACCGAGTACGGGGTCGCCCCCTCGACGGTGAGCGCTCTCCTGGAACCGCTCTTCGAGCTGAACATCGTGCTTCGATCGAAGGCCGAGGCCGAAGAAGGCCGCGGCGGTAACCGCTACAAGCTGCACCCGCTGGCCGCTACGTACGACAGCATCGAGTCGATGACGGCCGCCTTCGCTCAGGCTCTGGAAGATATGAGGGCAGGCCGCCTGGCCCCGCTGAACCTTCCCGAGTACCAGACCGTGCCCCCTGCAGAAGGGCGTCCGGAACTCCGGATTGCCTGAGCGAACGGCAGAGGCCCCCCGCCACGGCGGGGGGCCTCTGTGCCTGAACAACAAGATGCGCCCAGTGTACTGGTCACCTACAGCCGCGGCGCCAGGGGAATCGTCCAAGAGCCTGACGGCCATGGGGCCCCCGTCCCTGCCGAGCCGGAGCTGACCGCCCGGTCGGTGCTCGTGGGTAAGGCAGCTCTGTCCCCGGAGCAAGGCTGGGGGAGTAGAGCAGTGCACACAGAGATCACCTCCTCGGCAACCTGACAGATTCATATCCGAACTCACGCCGATTTTGGCTGATTACACCGCATCCCAGAGCTTCAACAGCTGTTACACCCGGTGTGGTTGATGTGATCTTGCGTAGCCTTGACCTTCGCGCAGATGAAGTGGTCCCGCGGTGCGCGGCGAGCTCTGCATGAGCGGCCAGCGCAGGTGGCGCCAGGTGACCGCATATGCAACGGGAGACATCGTGACGACTCAAACGCACATGCGACGCGTGCACCCTCGGACGCCGCCGCTCCGGTCCGCAGGCGCCTTCCTTCTCGCAGGTTCCTTCTTCCTTGCCGCATGCGCCAGCACTGAGAAGAATCCGGAAGCAAAGCCGCCCACGACCTCCGCCCCTTCGGCCACCTCGACCCCGGCCAAGCCCCTCGAAGACCCGGTCGAGGTCGCGAAGAAGGAAGCGATCGCCACCTACCTTTCCCACTGGAAGGAAGTGGAGAAGCGCTACGCAGACAAGACGGGCAGGGCTGGCAACCTCAAGAGATACGCGGCCTCAGCCGCTCTCGCGCAGGTGGAGACGGGCGCCGCCGATATGCGGAAAAAGGATGCGGTAGTCCTCGGCACCGTCACGGTGAACAACCCGACCGCGACGAGTGCGGACATCGACCGCAAGGTTCCGAACGTCATCCTCTCCAGCTGCCTGGACATCTCCCAGTGGACCGTCACCGACGTGGATACCCAGAAACCGGCCGCCATGCCCAAGAGCAGGCTCTTGCGGTACGTCATCAAGGCCACCATCGAGAAGTGGCCCGAGGGGTGGCGCGTCATCCGTGACGAACCGCAGGGTAAGGCGTGCTGACCCCCCTGCGAGCGGCAACCGCAGCCGTTCTCGCACTCACCATGACAGCGATCTCTGCTGCCTCTGCCCACGCAGACAGCCCCGACGGGGAAAGCGGTTCTCACTGCGGCCCCTTCTTCTGCGAGGTGGAAGTCGACGTGCCCGGCTCCGGCGGTAACGGCGGCGCACCGGTCTCGGGCGGAACGTCCGGGGGCAGCGGAGAAGGCGGCGGAGAAGGCGGCGGAGGAGGCGCGAGACCGGCCACTGAGCCGGTGTGCACGTATAGGAAGCTCGATCCGCAACCCATTGCAGGCAGCCTCGACTGGGAAGGCCACGAGCCCGGCGACGGCGCCGTCTATGAGGAGCGCTGCACATTCGACAACGGCCTCACTGAGCTCACCAACGTGCGGAACATCTGGGCGGCTACGCCACCGGCCGCAGTCGCCGTCGACCCGGCGACCCTGGCTCGTCAGGCCGTGGACCGAATGTTGCTGCGCGGACCGCAGATCGGCATCACCCCGAAGCCTGGCGGAAAGGGCGTGGTCGGAATGCCCGTGTACCTGTGGACTGAACGGGGCCCAGAGACATACGGGCCGAACGTCGCCTCGGCTTCAGCCGGTGGCATCACCGTGACCGCGACCGCGAAGGTGAGCCGGATCGTCTGGAACATGGGCGACGGGAAGAGCGTCACCTGCACCACCCCCGGCACCCCATACAAGGCCGAGTACGGCAAGCAGCCTTCTCCGGACTGCGGCCACCGCTACACCGCGCCCTCCTCGACCACCGGGACAGGCCAGTACCACGTGTCCGCGACGTCGACCTGGACGATCGGCTGGCAGGCGACGACAGGACAGTCCGGGCAGATGACCGAGACCCGGCAGAGCGCCGTGGACGTCAACGTCGTCGAGGTCCAGGTCCTCAACTAGTACGCGCACTGCTTGCACTTCCCCGAGAGGCAGTACCCGAATGGAAACCCCCGCCGCCCCGCCGGTGCCGCGTCCAGCCGGCCCCCGCACCGAACTCCCCATCACCACCGCGGCCCCCGTGAAGAAGCAGCGCCGCTATGCCGCGGCAGCCCTGAGCACCGTGCTGGCCGTAGCTGCCGCCCTCGGCGCGGCCGCTGCCGTGTCCGCCGTCGGCGAGCGCACGAAGGTCCTGGCCATCGCGAACGACGTCCCGGCCGGCCAGCCGCTGACGGACGCGGACATCGTCGTCGCGGAGGTCTCTGCCGACGCTGCCCTGACCCCGATGCCCGCCACCGACCGCTCCATGGTCGTGGGCAAGCGCCCCGCGGTCGACCTGCGCAAGGGCAGCCTGCTCGTCGCCGCCCAGCTCCAGCCCGGCACGGGCCTCGGTGACGACAAGCAGCAGGTGGGCGTGCAGGTCAAGCGCGGCCAGGCTCCCGCCGGCTCCCTCGTCCCCGGTGACAAGGTCCTCGCGGTCACCGTCCCCGGCCAGGGCGAGCAGCCCACCGGCAAGGACGGCGCCGAGGCACCGCCGACTTCCGTCAAGGCGGTCGTGGTCTCCGTCAGCCGCCCCGATGCGTCCGGCGCCGTCGTCGTCAACCTCGCGGTCTCGCCTTCGGACGGGCCCCTGCTTGCCACCCGCGCCTCGTCCGGGCGTGTGGCCCTGGTCCGCGATGTGCGGAGCGGATCGTGACCGTCATCGCGCTGGTGAGCGCCAAGTCGTCCGGCGTCACCACCAGCGCCCTGGCCATGACCCTGTCCTCCACACGCCCCTCGCTGCTGGCCGAGTGCGACCCGGCCGGCGGCACCCTGCGCGCAGGCTTCTTCCAGGCACAGATCACGGCCGGGACCGGCCTCTACCACCTCGCCGTCGCCGAGCGCGCCGGCGAGGACGCCCTCGCGCGGGACTTCGCCGACCACCTGGTCCGGATCGACGTCTCCGGCCACCGTCAGATCCTGCCCGGCCTGACCGACCCCGCCCAGGCCCCCGCCCTCGAACGGAGCTGGCCGGCCCTGGCCCAGGTCATGCGGGTGCTGTCCGACGAGGGCGGCTACGACGTCGTCATCGACGCCGGCCGCTTGGCCCTGGAGTCCGGCCGCCTCCACTCCACCCTCACGCCCGCACCGCTCCTCCACGGCGCGGACCTGGTTCTGCTCGTCGTACGCGCCACCGACCAGTCCCTCGCTCTGGCCCGGCACCTGACCGAACCGCTACGCAACGAGCTCACCGACCGCGGCACCGGCGCCGACGCCCTGGGCGTCCTCCTCATTGAAGACGGGCCCCGCCGCCCCCACGAGGTCTCCGACGCGCTGCGTCTGCCGGTGATGGCCGCGCTGCCCTGGGAGCCGGACACCGCCGCCTACCTCGCCGGCACCGGACGCGCCCCGCGAAAACTGAACAAGTCCGCGCTCCTGGGCTCCGCCCGCACCGCGCTCGGCCACCTCCAGGCGGCCGCCTCCCGGCGGACCCTGCACCAGCAGTACCCACCGACCAAGCCAGCACCGGCCGCCCTGCCGGCCACGGCCGCTCCTCAGGTTGCCGGGGTGCTTCAGCGCCTGGGCCAGGGACGGGTGGACCCCCGTGTCTGATACCCAGCAGCGCCCCGACGGCCAGACCCCGCACGGCCCCACCGACATCGCTGGCCTGCTCACCGGCCGTATCGGCACAACCCGCATCCCCCAGCCCGCGACGGCACCAGCCCCGGCCCCAGCTCTGCCAGCCCCCACCCGCCCGGCGACGGCCGCCGGCCCGGGCGCGGTCCCGAAGCTGGCCGGGCTGCCCGGCCAGTTGCCGGTCGCCTGGGAGGTGATCGAGGCGCTCCAGGCCGAGGTGTCCGCCGAACTGTCCGCGCACGACCCCAGCCGCCTCCTCGAGGAAGACGACCGCCGGGCCCAGGCCCGCTCCATGGTGACCAAGGCCGTCGCCAGGTGGTCCACGAAGTACTCGCACGGCAACTCCGCACTCTCAGCTGCTGAGGAACACGCCATCGGAACGGCGGTGTTCGACGCGATGTTCCGCGGCGGCCGCCTCCAGGGACTCCTGGACGAGCAGGGCGTCGAGGACGTCATGGTCGACGGCCTCCGTGCACACATCGAGTACTACGACCGGCCCCGCCGCACCATCGAGCGGGTCGCCGACTCCCCGGGAGAACTGATCACCTGGGTCAACCGGATGGCCGGCCTGTCCGGCCACGGCGAACGCGCCCTGACCCAGGCCACCCCCATGGTCGGCTTCCGGATGCCCGACGGCTCCCGCGTCACAGCGAGCCTGCTCACCACCCGGCCGTCGGTGGTGATCCGAAAGCACCGCATCCGCCAGCACGGAATGGACGAACTCGTCCAATGGGGCTCACTCAACCCGCTGCTGCGGGCCTTCCTCCTGGCCTGCGTCCAGGCGAAGCTCAACATCCTGGTCGTCGGCGACATGGGCGCCGGCAAGACCTCCCTGCTGCGCGCCCTGGGGCGGGAGATCCCGCCCGGGGAGCGCATCGCCACCCTGGAGTCCGACCGCGAGCTCTACCTGGATGAGCCCGGCCCGGAGGGAAAGCCGGGCCCGCTCACGTTCGCGTTCGAGGCCCGCCAGTCCAACGGCGAAGTCCGCGGGGGCAGCGCTTCCGGCGAGGTCACCATCGGCGACATGTTCCCCACCGCCCTGCGCTACAACGTGCACCGGGTGATCGTCGGCGAGGTCCGCTCCACCGAGGTCCTCCCCATGCTGCAGGCCATGTCCGCGGGCGGCTCCGGCTCGATGTGCACCCTGCACGTCCGCCGCCCGCACGCGATCGTCTCCCGCCTCGTGCAGCTGTGCACCGAGGCCGGCATGCAGACCGAGGCCGCCAACCATTTGATCGCCTCCGCGATCGACGTGGTCGTCTACCTCACCTACCTCGACGAGACAGCGATCGGCGGCCGCAAGCACCGCTTCGTCTCTCACATCTACGAGGTCCACGACGTCGTCGGCGAAGGCGGACGCCCCACCACCAGCGAACTCTTCGCGCCCCACGGCCTCGAGCCCCGCGCGGTCTACCGCAACATGCCGTCCTTCATCGACCTCCTGGAGCGCACCGGCACCTTCGACCGCCGCTGGCTGACCCAGAACCCCGACGGCGCCTGGGGACCGGCCCTGAAGGTGGTGAAGCCGCGATGACCGACCTGCAGAACAGAAACCCCGGTGACCCGCGAAACCGCCTGCATCGACCCCACCCTCACGGGTGCGGCTGTGGTCCTCGCAGGCCTGCTCGTGCGGCGGCGTCACAGCTAATGACCGAACCAAAGATCCGGGAGGCGTGGTGAACTCCTCGCAGCTCGCTCTCGTAGCCGCGCTGTGCGCCCTCGTCATGGTCCTCGCCAGCCTGCTCGCCGTACGCGAGTGGCGCGGCCGCGTCGTGGACCCGACGAAGCCCGCCTCCCGCCGCGCCAGCCGGATCAGGGCAGCGAAGGCAAGCCTGCCCGAGGCCTGGCAGCGCCGCTGGCGCGCCCTGGTCACCACCGCCGGGATCACCGTCCTCGCGGTGTGGGCGTGGACCGGCTGGCCCGTTCACGGCGTCCTCGCCGGCGCCGCGGTCCTGGGCTTCCCCTTCCTCCTCAACCCCGGCACGGCCGCCGAGCAGAGGATCGAGCGCCTGGAGGCGATCGGGCAGTGGCTCAACGGGCTGGCGGGCATCCACACCGCGGGCATCAGCCTCGTGCAGACCATCCGTGCCAGCGCCCGCAACGCCCCCGCCCCCATCGCCGCCAACGTCCGGGCGCTAGATGAGCGGCTGCGCTCCGGCATGGACTCCAAGCAGGCCTTCGCCTTGTTCGCGGACGAGCTCGGCGACGGGGTCGTGGACCACGTCGCGCTGCTGTTCCAGTCGCACGCGGCGAACATGGGTCCCGGCCTGTCGACCGCGCTGGAGGCGCTCGCTGTGACGATCCACCAGCAGGCCGCCGACGCCCGTGACATCGAGTCCGACCGCGCCAAGATCCGCAAGTCCTCGCGCATCGTCTCGATCGTGATCTGCATCGTCTTCGTCGGCTGCATGCTCAACGAAGCCTGGTCCGCCTGGTACCAGTCCCCACCCGGGCAGCTCGCCCTCGCGATCCTCGGCGGGCTCTTCGCCTGGACGCTGGCCTGGCTGCGCCGGGCCGCCGCCACCAAGCCGGACCCCCGCCTCCTCAATCCGCTGACCCCGGCCGAGCCAGCCGCCGCGACGGGAGCCGCCCGATGATCCCCATGGAAGCGGTCCTGCCCGCCGCGGCCGCCGGAGCCCTAACCGGCGTCGCCATCCGCGCCCTGTGGCCGGCCCGGCCCGATGTCCTCTCCATCATGGACCGGCTCGACGCCGACCACATCGCCCGCCAGCCCAAGATCACCGCCACCAGCACCGGGTCCCTGCCCGAGAAGGTCGGCACCCGCCTCCTGGCGGGATTCGGCGAGCGGATCACCCTGCCCGTCCGGGACCTCGCCCTCCTGCGGATCAGCCCCGCCGAGCACCTCGGCAAGCGGGCCCTGCTCGCGCTGTACGGACTGGTCCTGCCGCAGCTGGCCGGTGCGCTCCTGTCCATGCTGGGGGTGAGCCTGCCGTTCGTGATGACAGCAGCCGCGGGCCTCGGCCTGGGCGCCTTGTTCTGGCTGTGGCCCGGCCAGGAGGTCAAGAAAGAAGCTGCGGCCGCCCGCCTCGTCGTACGGCACGCCGCCGCCAGCTACCTCGACCGCGTCGCCCTGGCCCGCATCGCCAACTCCGGCGCCGCCCAGGCCCTGACCGACACCGCGGACGTGGGTGACGGCTGGATCTTCGAGCGGATGCGGCAGGCGTTCTACGAGGCCGACCTCGCCGGCGTCACCGTTTGGGACGCTCTCAAGCAGCTCGGCGAGGAGCTCGACATCCCGGAACTGACCCGGCCCGCCGACACCCTCGCCCTCGCGGGCGACGGCGCCGCCGTCTACACCACCCTCCAGGCCCAAGCCCGCCAACTGCGCGTCGCGATCCTCTCCGACGCCAAAGCCCAAGCCAACGAAGCCAGCACGAGCATGGTGCTGCCAGTGACCTTCGCGGTCCTGCTGATGCTCGTCTTCGTCGTCCTGCCACCCGTTGTCTCGATGTTCAACGGCTGAACCCAAGGGAGAGAACCATGCACATCCGCGCCCTGACCACCGTCCTCGCCGCCCGCTGGGAGCGCCTGAAGAAGGGCGGCGACGCCGGCCAGACCTCGGCCGAGCTCGCCGTCATCGCCGGCGTCGTCATCGCCATCGCGATCGCCGTCGTCGCCGCGATCAAGACCTTCACCGACGCCAAGATCCCGCTCATCAGCGGCTGAAACCAACCACGACGAGGAGGGAGCGGCGTGAAAGACCAGGTCAGCAACCGGTGGCGGCGCCTAGGCGCACGCCTGCGAAACGAGGGCGACCGGGGCTCAGGCAGCGTGGAGCTGGCCGTGCTCGCCGTCATGGTGCTGTTCCTGGTCTTCGCCGCGATCCAGACCGGCATGTACTTCCACGCCCGCTCCGTCGCCCGCTCCGCAGCCACCCAGGGAGTGGAGGCCGGACGCCAGCTCGGCGCCGGCCCCGGCGACGGCGTCGCCCAGGCCCAGGAACTCCTCGCGAAGTACGGCAGCGTCCGCGGGGCAAGCGTCTCCGCCGAGGGCAGCGGCCCGGAGCAGATCCGCATCACCGTCCGCGGCACCGTCGCAACCCTGGTCCCCGGCTTCGAGCTGGACGTCGTCCAGAGCGCTGAGGCTCCAGTCGAGCGCTGGGTGGCGGCGCAATGAAACGGCCCCGGCACTACAACTGGCGTGAGGACCGCGGAAGCTACTCGGTGGAGACCGTCATCCTCGCGCCAGCCATCATCGCCCTCATCCTGCTCATGATCGCCTTCGGACGAGTCACCGATGCCTCCGGTGCCGTGGACGGCGCCGCCCGCGCGGCCGCCCGCGCCGCCTCCCTCGAACGGGAAGCCGGTGCCGCGCAGGCAGCCGGGGCGGCGGCCGCGACCCGCAGCCTCACCGGTGAAGGGATCCGCTGCGCCTCCTCCAGCGTCTCGGTCGACACCTCCGGATACAGCCTCGACATCGGCCAGGAAGCCACCGTCCGCGTCACTGTTGCCTGCACCACACCGCTCGGCGAGATCGGGCTGCCGGGGCTCCCGGGATCCCGCACACTCCGTGCCTCGTGGACCAGCCCGATCGACTCCTACAGGGGCCGCCAGTGATCACCGCCCTCACCCACCGCATCACCGCTCTGCGGGACCGCATCCGCTATGGCGGCGACCGCGGGTCGCTCTCACCGTTCTACGCGCTGAGCGCCATCGGCATCATCATGATCATGGGACTGCTGGTCGACGGCGGCGGCGCCCTCAACGCAACCAACAAGGCCACCGGACTCGCGCAAGAGGCCGCCCGCGCCGCCGGCCAGCAGCTCAACATCCCCGAAGCCGTCCAAGGCACCGAAATCACGGTCGACCCGGACGCCGCCGTTGCCGCCGCCCAGGACTACCTCGCCGCCCAGAACGTCTCGGGCTCCGTAACCATCACCGATGGCGGCCAGCGCCTCGAAGTCACCGTCCACGACACCTACAACACGCTGTTCGCACAGTTCGTAGGCAGGTCGACGATCAACGTGTCCGGCACCGCACACGCCCGACTGCACACCCAAGCCGGAGGCTGACCGCCCCATGCGCACCCCCCTACGCCCGCTCCGCCCCCTGCTCGGCCTCGCCGTCCTCGCCGCCCTCATCGCCGGTATCCCGCTCGTCCTGCTGGCCGTTGGCTATCAGCCCACCGACTTCGTCGGTGGATGGGAACTGCTGACCCAGCAGGACGACGGCCGGCTGTTCTTCACGGTGCTCACGACCATCGGCTGGATCGGCTGGGCCGCTTTCACCCTCTCCGCCCTCGTTGAGATCGTCGCCCTTTTCCGCGGCCGCAAGGCGAGACGGATCAAGGGCCTCGGCGGGATGCAGTCCTTCGCCGGCCTCCTCATCGGCGGCCTCGTCTTGCTCGCCCCCACCGCGGCCTCGGCCGCGACGACCAGCCCGGCCCTCGCGGCCACGGCCGTACAGACCGCCGGCACCAGCAGCGCGGCGACCGCCGACGCGCAGGCCGCGGCGGAGCAGGACACCTGGCCCACTCACACGGTCACCGGGGATTCCGAGCTCCCGTGGGACCTGGCGGAGCAGTACCTGGGCAGCGGACCGCGCTGGAAAGACATCGCCGCGCTCAACCCCTCAGTACCGCAACTCGCGGCGGGCGACCAGTTCCTGCCCAGGGGTGCGGTAATCCGCCTTCCCGCCGACGCCGACATCGCCAAACCGGCCGCCCCAGGTCCGGCACCCGACGCGGCCACGCCAGAGACGACCGGACCCGCGCAGGCCGGCACCACGGCCTCCAAGCCCGCTGCAGCCCAGACCGAGCATGTCGTCAAGTCCGGTGAGAACCTGTGGGGCATCGCTGACGAGCACGGCGACCCCAAGGACTGGCCGAAGATCTTCGAAGCCAACAAGGGAAAGGCGCTGCCCGGCGGCGGGACCTTCGACAACCCCGACCTGATCGTCCCCGGCCAGGAACTCACCCTCCCCACAGCAAGCGCCCCGGCTCCCGCGCCCGAGGGTCGGCCCACCCCGGCCACCAAGACGCCCCGGAAGCCGGACACCCCCAAGCCGACCGCCCCCGCCCCACAACCTTCGAAGCCCGCCACCCCTGCGCCTGCGGCCTCCACCACCCCCGCACCCTCGAAGCCCAGCACCCCTGCGCCTGCCGCCTCCACTCCCACCGCTGTCGCTCCCACGCCTGCGCAGGACGGTCAGAAGGCAGACGTACCCCAGCAGTTGCAGGACACTGACGAGGCTCTGGCTCCTGCTGCCGTCTGGATGGGCGCCGGAGCCTTGGCCGCCGCCCTCATCGGTACGCTCACAACCCGTCGCATCCTCCAGCAGCGTCGCCGTCGGCCCGGCCGCCGCATCCCCATGCCAACCGGCAGCGCCGCCGCCACCGAGCAGGGCCTACGCGCCGCCCAGCACCCGACCGGCTTCGACCTCCTCGACGCCGCCCTGCGCACGCTCGCCCTCAACCTTGCCGCCGCCAAACGCGACCTGCCGGTGGTCACCGCCGTCGTCCTGCACGAGCAGAAGGTCGAACTCCACCTCGACGGCGACGTCCCCCCAATGAACCCCTTCTCACGCGCCGCCGGCCGCACGGACCTATGGACCTGTCCAGCCTCCAGCCCCGACCTCGCCGACCCCGACGCCCTCCAGGGCGCCGACGCGCCGTACCCGGCCCTGGTCTCTCTGGGCTGGGACGGCGCCGGCCACCTGGTCCTCGTCGACTTGGAACACGTCGGCGTGCTGCACCTGGACGGCGACGCCGACCACGCCCGCCACGTCCTTCAGGCCATCGCGGTCGAGCTAGCCAGCACCCCCCTGCCCGGACATCTGGAAATCACCGCCCTGGCCGCCACCGCCGCCGGCCTCGACGACGCAGCACCTGATCGCGTCGCCCGCACCGCCTCCCTCGCCGACGCGATCGCCGAGCTGACCAGCCACACGGCCGACCAGCGCCGCGCCCTGGCCGCGATCGGCGCACCCACCCTCCGCACGGCCCGGTTGCAGGAAGACGCAGGAGGGTCCTGGTCGCCCCACATCCTCCTCGCCGCCGAGCTCCAGGAAGGGGCCCAGACCGAGGCGCTATTCGGCCTGATCACGGCCCAGCCGCGGGTCGCCGGCGTGGTCGTCACGGCCAGCGAGAACGCCGACCTCGCCGCGGAGGAGGGCTGGATCCTCCACTGCGCGGGATCGGACGAGACCATCGTCCTGCCAGGTTCCGGCCTGCCTATCAAGCTCCAGGGCTTGTCGGACCCGCACTTCGCCGATGCGATCGAACTGCTCACCCTGTCCGTCAACACCACCGACGTACCCGCCCGCGACGAGTGGCTGGACGGCCTCCTCCACGCCGACGAGCAGGGGGAGGAAGACCAGGCTGAGCAAGACCGAGCATGTGCGGACGAGAAGGACCCGTCGGAAGGCGCTGAGGAGACCAGCGACGACGTAGTACCGCAGCCGGATGCCGGTGCCGACGGGGACGGCATGCCGGACGAGTACGCCGATATCGAGCAGGAGGAGCTGGAGATCGAGCATCAGACCGACGCCTCCACCGACGAGAAGAAAGAGGCGCCCGCCCAGCCCGCCGCCCACACGGCTGAAGCCCCCGGCGACCCGGCCGAACCCGGCACCAGCGGCTGGACCTTCGGTGGCCGCCCTTACGGCCCCGCCGCTCCCGTTCCTGCCCTGCCATCTGCTGCGCCCGAACCGGCGGCCGAAGCCGCCCCCATGCCGACGAAGTGTGAAGCCGACCCCTCCGAGGCGATCCCTGAGGCCGAGAGCCCGATCCCAGTGCCCCTTCCGGTACCTGCCCCAGCGCGTGCCGTTGACGAAGCCGACGGCACCGAGACCACATGCGAGACCGCGCCGACGGTGCTGCTGCTCGGGCGAGTGGTCATCGAGCGCGCGGCAGGCCGGATCGACTCCAACCGGCAGAACGCTGCCGTCGAACTCGTCTCCTATCTCGCGCTGAACCCCGGCGCCGACCACCACGCCATCGACGACGCCCTCTGGCCGGGCCGCCTTGTCAACAAGCAGATGCGTAATGCCGTCATCTCCAGGACCCGCACCTGGCTGGGCAAGAACGCTGACGGCGAGGCCTTCTTCCCGCGGGTCCAGGACACTGGTGACAGCCGCTACCGCCTCGCCCCGGCTGTCACCTGCGACTGGCGAATCTTCCAGAACTTCGCCAGGATCGGCCTCGCCCGCAACGACGAGGACGGCGAGCTCGCCCTGCGCCGGGCCCTCGCGCTCGTCCGCGGCCGGCCCTTCGCCGCGATCGACCCCCAGCGCTACGCCTGGGCCGAGCCAGCCGTCCAGGAGATGGTCTCAGCCATCGCCGACGTCTCCTACGAGCTCTCCACCCGCCGCCGAGAGGCCGCCGACTACGCTGGCGCCCTCTGGGCCGCGAACCAGGGCCTCCTTGCCGGCGAAGAGAACGAACTCCTGCACCGCCAGGTCTTCCTGGCCCACCACGGGGCCGGAGACGTGGACGCCCTCCGCAAAGCCGCCGCACGGTTGGCCCTGATCAACGAGGGCCTCGGCGGGGGAGTGGACATGGAGGCGGAGACTGCTCAGTTACTGAGCACGCTGCTGCCGAAGCCGGTCATCCGTCGCTGACAGCAGACCTCGTGCACGAGCTTCTACCTCGGGCGGGTCAGCGGTCGTACATGCTGCGGCAGAGGTCGGCCGCGCCCATCGGTGCGTTGATCCGGCCGGCCTCGCGGCAGAGCTGACGCATATCGAGTGCCTGGCCGACTGCTGGCCTTTGCCGACGCGGGGCGGGCCGCTGCTGCTTCTTCGGGACCTGCTTCTTCGGGACGTGGACCTTCGGGACCGTCTTCCTGGTGGCCACTTTCGACGGCTTCGGGCTCTTCCTCTTCGCCTTCACCTTGGTAGTGGCGGGGCGCTTCCGTGGCTGCGTACGACGTTCGGACTGGGCGGTATCCGGCCGTGCTTGCGTGCGTTCCGCGGGAGCGGCGGGCGCGGGAGCCCCCGTCTTCGCGGGCTTGGGACCGGATCGGGGGCCGGTGGTGGTGAGTTCCTCGCGCGGGGCTGCCGGGGTGGGCTTCGGCCCGGTCGGGCCGGGGGCCGGCGGGCGGTCGGTGGCGGGCGCGAGTCCTGCGGGCCGGGCAGGCCGGACGGGGGAGTGGGAGTGGGGGACGGCCACACAGCCGCTGGTGAGGAGCGCGGCGAGGATGAACGTCGTCGTACGACGGGGGTGCATGGTGATCACGCTGCCGGAGCCGCCACGGGCCGGGTGGGTGGCGCGGCCCAGGTCCACCGTGACGAGTGAACGGCGTCGGGCGGTGGACATGGCCGCGCCCCGCACGGGGGAGCGGGGCACGGTGAGACGGGTACAGGGGAGCGCGATTTGACCAGTCGGCTCGGACCCGCCTCGCGCTCAGGGTACGGGCGTCATGCCCGCTTACAAGCCGGAATGCCCGTCAGAAGTAGAAAACGGGCCCGGTCTTGACGGTGGCCTGGCAGTTGTTGGGGTAGGTCCGGTGCCAGTCGACGGTGCGGCCCTGGTATGTGCCTTGCGCCCTGAGGGTGACGGGAGAGTGCTCGGTGGTGCAGCGGCCGGCCGGCTCGCCGCGCAGGGCGTCGAAGTTGCCGTTGGCGTTCTCGAGTGCCGCGCAGGCCTCGGCCCGGTGGGGATGGGCGGGGCGGTCGCTGGCCGGGCAGTCGAGCCAGACGAAGCCGATGGAGTGCTGACCGTTCTCGGTCCGCTCGGCGGTGAGCTGGAGGCGTGTGTCCTGGGTTGGCGCGGGGGCAGCGGTCGCGACGGCCGGGACAAGGGCGGTGGCGAGGAGCCCGGCGCCGATGAGGCTGTGGATGATCTTGTTCATGACCGGGTCAACGGCGGGCGGGTGGAGCTGGTCACCTCGCTCAATGGGGTCACGCCCTGCCTGAGTCACTGGAGTCAGCGGGCGCCGATGGCGCTGTCGATCACCGCGCACACGGCCGTCAGGTCACCGCCCTCGATCACTGTGCCCGGGTCGTTGGCGAGGGCCTTGGGGATGCCCTGGACGCAGTGGACCACAGCGAAGAGCGCGACCCGCTGGTGTGCTGGGAGGGCAGCCATCTAGGGCATGCCGTAGATCAGTCCGTCCAGCCGTGCGCGGGCCGATTCGGAGACGCCGCCGTGCCCGTGGCGGTCGAGGTCGTCGCAGTCGGCCGGGTCCAGAGTACTCATCGCCTCTTCGACGGCGTCGGCCAGCGGGCCGCAGATCCAGGACCCGGCCGGGCAGGGCAGGGCCCGGATCCAGTCCGCGGCCCGTCGGCCCACGGCCGCCGCCTCCGCGAGCGCCTCGGCCTCTCCCCGCCACGGCTCAGCCCTCACCGGCTGGGCGAGAGGGTCCCCCTGATCGCTGGGGAACAGGAGAGGCAGTTCGTCGGAGACGGGCGGGTTCTCCGGGGCGGCGGGGGTGGTGGTGGGCAGGTAGGGGAGTGTCATACCGTGATCAACGACCCGTCGCCCGCGGGGAGTCGCCTGCCGCCGGTGGGCTGCCTCACACGAGCCGGGCCGTTGGTCAGTGCCAGCCCGTGCAGGCCTTCAGGCGGTCGCCCGCGTTCGCGGCGCATCCGCGTACGAGGTAGCCGGGGCCGTCGTACTGCCAGCCCGTGGCCTTCTGCCTCGACGCGGCGTGCGGGTTGTCCGTGCCGCCTTTCGGGACCCGCTTGAGGAACACCCGCTTCGCCGGCCCGCCGTTCCTCCTGACCTCCATCCACACGGCGCCGCCCTCCTCCACCCACCCCTCCGCACGCGCGTGATCGTGTCCCCGCCTCGTCTGGATGTGCAGATCCACCAGGGCCACGTTCCGCGCGGTGGCGGAGTAGCACTTCCGGTCGCCCTCATAGCGCGACTCCGCCGCGCACGGCCTGTCCGCGGCCACCGACACCGCGGGCCCGGCCGGAACGGCCATCACGGCCGCAGCACCCAGGACCATCAGACTCAAGATCTTGATTCGCATGCCCGGGTCAACCCTGCAGGGTCGCCGCCGTCACGGGGTGGGAACGGTGATCACCCCACCGTGCGACCGTGACACCCGCTCGAAGGGAAAAAGGCAGCGGCGTTCCCTCTTCGCGGAGATGCCGCCCTCACCCCCGGTTATCCACGGGCAGTAGAGCTCGCAGAATGCTCGACGCTCCCGCATATGCCGGGGTTTGTGCACGACTCTGGCGCACCTGCTCGGCCGAGTGGCAGGGTGAACGGCATGTGGCATCCCCGCCCCCACCCCCGCGGG
This sequence comes from Streptomyces sp. NPDC058671, assembly GCF_042716475.1. Taxonomy (NCBI): domain Bacteria; kingdom Bacillati; phylum Actinomycetota; class Actinomycetes; order Kitasatosporales; family Streptomycetaceae; genus Streptomyces; species Streptomyces sp. NPDC058671. Next base: position 23,483 of record NZ_JBHXSA010000037.1, read on the forward strand.
TCATGCCGCCGACCCTGCCCCAAGGGGCCACGCTCCCGGCCCTGTCCCAGGCCGGGAGCGGGCAGGGCCGCACCCGCCTCCCGGCTCCCCACGGGAGGCCACAGGTGCGCGTACGGCTCGTCAGTCCGAGTTGGGGAGGAGCCGGTTGATTGTGGCTCGGGAGACGCTGGTGACCTGCTGCACCATGGTTCGAGTCAGCCCCGCATCCTGTACCGCCCACGTGATGAGAGGGTCGCGGAGGTCTCGGACGTTGGCCCAGGCGGCGAGCAGGTTCCTGGCCGTCATCTGGGCGGTGCTCTCGCCTTCCAGCTCGCCCGAGGATGGCTGCTCCCATGCCGGGTGGATCGGGTCCGTTTCCGGGTGGGGGGCGTAGGCCAGGGCGGCGCGCATGCCCTGCTCGATCTGCTGGCGGTACCGTTCAGCGACCCGGCCGACCAGCTTGGTGGCCAACGAGTACGGCTCCTCGGACGCCTGCGCGGCGTTGATCTCCTCGCGGGTGGCGTAGCCGAACAGCTCATCCATCAGTTCCAGGGAGGGCTCGAAGGACCAGCCCTTCTCCTCTTCCAAACGCATGGCCAGGGACGCGACGAACTGCAGGGTGGACTGCAGGTCCTGCACCACGGCCAGATACCGCAGCGTGCGCACCCACGGTTCGATTCGCGCAGCCTCTGCGGCACCACGCTCCTCGGCTTCACTGGGAGGGACCTCCAGCTTGCACGAGGCCAGCTGCTTCCGGCCGTCCATCAGGACCAGTCGGACGCCGTTGCCCTGCCAGCGGCCGCCTCCCTCGGCCCAGGTCATCTTGCCGACGGTATGGATGACGTAAATGCCGTGGTCGCGGGCGGTGGTGGTGATGTCCATGGGGTGGCTTCCCTGTGGTCGTGGATGGTCAGGCGGAGAGCAGGGCGCGCAGCTTGAAGGCGAGGTCCGCGACCGTCTGCACGGGCAGGTCGGAAGTGCCCTGGTACTGAATGCGGACCTGGCCGCGGTCCAGGAAGGGGACGCCGCTGATGAGCGGTTCGCCGTCCTGGGGGTGTCACAGAAGACGATCTGAGCTCCGGACAGGACGGTCAGCGTGTGGCTGGATGGCGTTGATCTGGTCGGCGAGCAGCGGCGCGAGGTTGCGGACGGTGGTGAAGGTGCCGCCGGGCTTGACCCGGGTGTTCACCGCCGGGGTGAGGGTGACTGCCGGATGCGCCGGCAGGAGTCCAGGTGTAGGTGGCGGTCAGGTCGACGGTGTCAGCCATGAGGCCCTTCTTCCTGGCGCGCATGGCGCCGATGGCGATGCGGGCGGCGAGAGAAGAGGTGTCGACGATCCAGCGGCCAGCCTGCTTGATGGCGCTGACGACGCCGCGGCGGCACCAGGCGCGGATCGTGGCGACGGTGACGTTGGCCTGGGTGGCGGCGGCGCTGGCGTTCACGAGACCTCCTGTATCGATAGATACGACTGTAACGTATCGATCGATACAGCCCAGGGGTAGGGGTGCGCCAGGTCTGCGGTCTTGTCAGTGGCCCGTGGCAGGCTGACAGTGCCCGGCGGCGCCCGTCCTTGAAGCCGATGCCGCCGCCGGGCACACCCCCAGACCAGCAGCGGAGGGACGGCACCCCGAGGGAGTCTGGCGTCGTCTACGACCTGCCGAGCGCCGAGCACCGCAAGGCCCGCCTGGAAGCAGAGCTGGACACACCGGCCGTCGAGATCGTCCCGGAGAAGCCCGGCGTGTAGCCGTACGCCGCAGCGATGTCAGTGCCCTGCCCTACCGTCGTATCCAGGTAGGCCGGGACCCGCCCGGCCCCGACCGGCGCACCGGAGACCGTCATGGGCGACATCACCATCCACGCGAGCGACATGCACCACCTCCTCACCGACCCCACGAGCGCGTACGGCGCCCCGTACCAGCAGATGTACGCCGAGCTCGCCGCCACGCACCGCGGCCGGCCGGTCGCCGAGATCGTGCCGCTCCTCCGCGCGGCCGCCGACCGCGCGCTCCTCGGATTCACCGCCGCAGACCTCTCCGAGCAGGCGCAGGCGATCAGCAGCGGCGCCCCGTACCAGCTCCGCGTCCGCGTCACCCGGTAGCTCCAGGGGCGTGCGATCACGAGCCGGGTCTGCATAGCCTGGGAGCACGTCCAGGGGGGTCCTGGAGGAGTGCGGATGCCCCGTCCACTGTGGTCCGGAGCGGTGTCGTTTGGGCTGGTCACGGTCCCGTGCAAGCTTGAGGCAGCGACCGATCGGCATGATGTCGCCCTGCGCCAGGTGCACCTAGAAGATGGCGGCCGTGTCCGGTACCGCAAGACGTGCGAGATCGACGGCCAAGAGCTTCGCGAGGACGAGATCGGCAAGGGGTACGAGGACCGCAAGGACCACATTATCCCGATCACCGACGAGGACCTCGCCGGGATGCCGCTGCCGACCGCGAAGGCCATCGAGATCGTCGCCTTCATCCCTGCCGACCAGGTCGACCCGATCCAGTTCGGCGCCGGCTCCTACTACGTCACCGCGGACGGTCAGGTCGCGGCGAAGCCGTACGTCCTGCTCAGGAAGGCGCTGGAGCGCAACGAGAAGGTGGCAGTCGCCAAGTTCGCGTTGCGGGGCCGTGAGCGGCTTGGCCTGCTCCGCCCGATGGGGGACGCGTTGCTGTTGTCCGGGCTGCACTGGGGTGACGAGATCCGCTCCTCCACGGAGCTCACCCCGCCGGAGACCGAGCTGACCGACGCCGAGATCGAGGGCGCGCTCGCGCTGATGGACACACTGACCGTGGACTCGGTCGCCGACCTGGACGTCACCGACCACTACACCGAAGCGCTCCACGAGGTCATCGCGGCGAAGGCCGAGCACCGCAAGCCCACGCCCGCCGGAGGCGAGGAGGCGGCGACGGCCCCGGTCGTCGACCTCATGGCCGCGCTGGAGAAGTCCGTCGCCGACGCCCGCAAGGCCCGCGGCGAGACCGGCCCCGACGACGGGGCTGAGGCGACCGTGCACGAGATGCCGACGCCGAAGAAGACCGCGGCCAAGAAGACGACCGCGAAGAAGACCCCGGCCAAGAAGGCCACGGCGAAGAAGACCGCCCCCGCCCGGCGCCGAAAGTCCGCCTAGGCCCTGTTTCTCGGATCTCCTGACGTGCGTGGGGTGTTGGGGTCAGGCTGTCTGTATGGGCCGTGGGGATCTGACGAATGCGGAGTGGGACCGGCTGGAGTCGTTCTTGCCTCCGGGTGGGGCCCGCGGGGGCCGGTGGAGTGACCACCGTCGGGTGATCAACGGGGTGCTCTACCGGGTCCGGACGGGCGTGCAGTGGAGGGATCTTCCGGAGCGGTTCGGGCCGTGGGAGACCGTTTACAAACGCCATCGCCGCTGGTCAGCGGATGGAACATGGACGATGCTGCTGTCGCGGATCCAGGCGGCCGAGGACGCCGCGGGCCAGATCGACTGGGACGTCTCGGTGGACTCGACTGCTGTGCGGGCCCACCAGCACGCCGCCGGCGCGAGGAAGGCGCCGGCGGCCGCGGTCCCTCAAAAGGGGATCGCTGGGGGGACGAACCAGGTCGATCCGGTGTTGAGGAAACTGGCGGTCCGGCTGGAGGAAGTGGTCAGATCGGCGAGTGTCTGGGACGTTCCCGCGGCGGATTCACCACCAAAATCCACCTTGCCGCGGACGGGCGATGCCGGCCCCTCGCCCTCGTCCTGACACCCGGACACTACGGTGACGGCCCCCAGTTCGAGCGAGTGCTGGAGCAGGTCTCCGTGCCCCGTATCGGAGTCGGCCGGCCCCGGACCCGGCCCGACCATGTCCTGGCGGACAAGGCCTACACCTCTCGGAAGAACCGTCGTTACCTGCGACGACGCGGAATCCGGCACACCATCCCCGAACGCCTCGACCAGCAGAGACACCGCAAGAATCGCGGTTCCCGAGGCGGCCGTCCCACTGGCTTCGACAGCGAGCGATACAAGAAGCGCAACACCGTCGAACGCGCAATCAACCGCCTGAAAGGCTTCCGTGCCGTCGCCACCCGCTACGAGAAACGCGCCTACATCTACCTCGGCACCGTCACCCTCGCAGCCCTCGTCATCTGGCTCAGAACATGATCCGAGAAACAGTGCCTAAGCGAACTCGTCCCCCGCCGGCGCCCGCCCGGGTGTCGGCTGGGAGATCCCGAGGCTCCCCCACGGCATGCAGATGTCGCACATCTCCAGGTCCGGATACTCCTCGGCCGCGCCCATCACACCCTCACGGTCCAGGAGCTCACCGGCCCCGTACTGGGCCCTAACTGATCGTTTCAGAATGCGGTTCGTAGGCGTCTCAAGCAGATGATGCTGCAGGCGAGTTGGAGTAGTCCGAGGTGGAGGTCGGCGCGTATCTCGTAGCGGGTCCGGAGCCGTTTGAACTGGTGGAGCCAGGCGAAGGTCCGCTCGACGACCCAGCGGGTCTTGCCCAGGCCGGAGCCGTGTGGGACGCCTCGGCGGGCGATCTTGGGTGTGATGCCGCGGGCCCGGAGGATGCGGCGGTACTTGTCGTAGTCGTAGCCGCGGTCGGCGAACAGCCGGCCCGGCTGATGCCGAGGCCGTCCGCGGAGTCCTCGGATGCGGGGGATCGCGTCCAGCAGCGGCGTCAGCTGGGTGACGTCGTGCCGGTTTCCGTCGGTCAGCGAGACGGCGAGGGGTGTGCCGTGTCGGTCGACGATCAGGTGGTGCTTGCTGCCCGGCCGGGCGCGGTCGACCGGCGAAGGTCCGGTGTGAGCCCCCCTTTCAGGGCCCTGATGTGCGAGCCGTCGATCGCGCAGTCGTCCATGTCCAGCAGACCGGCCTTGCGCAGCTCGGCCAGGAGGACTTCGTGCAGGCGGGGCCAGACGCCGGCCTCGGTCCAGTCCCGCAGACGCCGCCAGGCCGTCACCCCGCTGCAGCCGGTCCGCTCGGCGGGCACGTCTCTCCAGCTCACGTTCTTGCGCAGCACGTAAACGATGCCCCGCAAGGCGGCGCGGTCGTCCGCCGGCAGACGCCCCGGATACCGATGGCGCCGCGGCGGGCGGGGTGGCATCAGCGGAGCGATGCGTTCCCACAGGTCATCAGGCACAAGATCATCCGACACCCGCACCACTTTGCCGACACCAGATCCGTCCGCCAAGCCCTCACGCCGAACTCATTCTGAAACGATCAGTAAGGCTGCAGTTTCCCCGGTGCAGGACCGGGTGGCCGTCGACGGCGCGCGGCGCGGACACCACCCACGCCATCTCACGGCGCGCGACCTCCCTGCGCCGCGCCGCCTCCGCCACCTCACGCTCCAGGTCCCGGATTTCCCGCTCGGTGGCCGCCGTTTGGTAGCGCAGCCACTCCAGCAGCGTCCGCTTCTTCTCCAGCCGCTCCGCTATCGGCATCTCCACGGCAGGCACCCGCTCACGCCGCCTCGGCCAGACCCGTGACGGCGGCCAGGACGTCCTGGTGGGTCTTGAGCGCCATCCTGGCCTTGACCAGCTCGGGGCCGCGTTCCGGCGTGGCCCAATACGGGTGTGTGGACACCGCGATCGACAGCTCGCGTACGAGGTCCCACAGGCGCTTCTCCTCGGCGGCCTGCTCCGGGGTGTAGCCGGGCGACGGCTCACGCCCGCCGGTCACCTCTCCGGTGTGGGGGTGAACGGTGCCGGGCCAGCCGGGCAACGGCTCGACGGACCACGGGAGGGTCCGGCACAGGGCCTGGTAGTCGGCGTGTGCCTTATGCAGGCGGGCCTGGAGCTGCTTGAGGTCGTCGGGGAAGCCATACGGGTCCGGGGTGTCTTTCTCGCTCACTCCAGAAACGTACCTCTGTTCGAATTGATGAGGCTAGTCGTACGCGCCACCTGCGACAACCGTCACCCGAACGGGCCAGGTAGTCCGCGCCAGCGCCTCAGGCGAGGGCTGTGACGTTCGGGTGCTCGCCCCCGTCACGGGCCACGGGTGCAAGTAGTCGCGGTACAGGAAGTAGCGCTGAGATTGATCATGGTTCGGCGCTGGGGAACTCACCGTCCGGGCGGGGCTCCTGGCACCCGTCCGGACCCCGCCCCTCGTGGTGACGTCAGCATCCCGGATCGCAGTGACTCCGTTCGAAGCACTTCGACATGCGCCCAATTCCGGCGCGGGCAATCGTGGGGCAGTGGCGGCGGGCTGCCAACCCCCATCCGCCACGAGGGAACGGACCAGTCGCTCAACGACGGGAATGTCATGGCTTCGGACTGGGTGGTCGCCGCCACAGCTCTCATCACAGGAGCAGTGGGCGTTTTCGGTACGTTCAGCACCAGCCGAACGGCGAAGGATCAAGCCAAGCAGCGAGCCGAGGCAGAGCTGGAACAGCTGCTGCAGCGAGCCGAGGCGGAGCTGGAACAGCTGAAGGAAACGTCGAAACGCCAGCATCATGCTGACCGACAAGAGCGCTTCGCCGCTTTCCAGATGCACAAGCGCGCCGTATACAGCGCCTTGCTGGAAGCAGGGCAGGCGGCGTCTCAGAGCTCTGTCTCTGGTGCCCCAAGCGACTGGTCGAAGCATGTCGCACGGGCACTGGTCCTCGCAGAAGGCCCGCTAAGAGATGGATTGTTGACACTGAGGGACGACCAGCTCCCGCTGCACGCTGATCAACTTCGGGCCCTCATCGAGAAGATCCAGGCCGACGTGGATACGGAGAGCTGACCCCCGGCGCACAACCATGATCAGTCTCAGCGCTACTTCCTGTACCTCAACTACTCACACCCGGGCCAGTCCCCGGTGACTTGATCGCGTTGGGGTGACATCACGCGCCCGCTTCACTATCCGGCCGTGACATGGCGGTGCCCCTCCTCGCGCGGCTGGGGCGAGGAGGGGCACCGGGGTGGGGCCGGTCTGCGATGGGGGGCGCGGACCGGCGGTTTGCAGGTCAGGCGCCGAGACGGCTGACGGCCTCCTTGAGGAGGGCGGCGTTGGCGTTGGTGTCGTGGCCCATCACGAGCCCCTGACGGGGCAGGTCAGCCAGCCTCGTGTGCAGGGCGGTGTGGTCGGCGGGCGGGGGAAGAAGCCCGAAGACGTCGGGGTAGCGGTCCTCGGTCGTCTCGTCGAAGAAGTCGCCATCCTGAATGCCGCGCGACATCTCTCACAAGCTGGCTGTCCATCCCCCTCGCCACCGAGGGTCACGCGGCCGGAATCCTCCTCCCGCAGATCGCCCCCTGGGCCGCCATGCGTCTGGTACGTGCCGGAGATGCCGCGCTCGCGGATAGGGGCACGGCCGACGGCCTCGGCGACGCCGTCGCGGGCCAGGCCCTCAGCGACGTCGCGCACGACCAGGGCGAGGAGCTCGCGGGTTCGGTCCGGCTCGGTCTGGATCAGGTCCGCGAGTGTCGGCCCCGTCACCGGCTCGGTGAACAGAACACCGTGGGCGTATCCGGCCAGGGAAACCGTGGCGAGTCCGGCGGGCCCGGCCAGGGTCCGCAGCTGCGCGGCCTCGCGCTCCATGAGCGAGCCGGGCGAGACGAGATAGGCAGCCTGGCGGGCGCAGACCGCCGCGAGGTCGCCGCACGCCCCACGCAGCACCGACACCAGCGAGACCCCGCACACCGACGTCTTCGCGTACAGGCGGCGGCCGTCGATGTCGACCTGCTGCACATAGCTGGTGACGGACGGCGTCACCGGGCCGGACGTCACCTCGGCACCCGGCCACGCGATCCGCGCCGCCGTGAGGATCTGCTCGCCCGCCATGGCGAGGACGTCGGCCACGCTCGGGGGTGTCACCTTGACCACCCGCCCGCCACGGCCGGGCCCACGGCCGCGTCGACGCTGGGCCGGGCCGCCGCGGTGAGGGGGCGGGGCCGGTGGCAGACGCACCCGCCGGCGGGCATCGCGGTCAGGATGTAGAGGACGTGGCCGGCGCCGGTAATGCTCACCGCCTCATGGACGTACGCGCCGGTGGTGAGTCGGTGGGCGACGTCCTCGCGACCGATGTGGTCGTCGAGCCAGCGGCGCAGGGTGGCGCCGGGAAAGGGGCGGGGGTCGTCGGGGTCGTCGTCGAGCCGGTCGGCGAGCCACTCGGCCGCCGCCGTCAGCCGCCGCACCGCACCGGACGGCGTCGGGGCGCTGTCTCGGAAGAGGAGCCATGTGTACGGGTCGGCCGGGGTCCCGGCCCACGTCTCGCAGTGGATCACGGCCGGGCCGCCTTCATCTGCACGTAGGCGCTCGGGCCCATGTCGTGCGGGATGACACCAATCTGGTCCGTGGACGTGACGTGCACGAGAGAGCCCGGGTCCAGCGCTCGCCAGATGCGCCCGGCAGGGGCGATCACGCTGATGGTCGCCACTCCGCGGTGGTAGTCCGTGACGAGTAGGACGGTCTCGCTCAGGACGCACCCGGCCACGTGCTCGGCGAGCTCGCCGGCCACATGGGCCAGCCGCTCAACATCGCTCTCGGGCAGGCACAGGAGTCCGTACATCACCCCGGTTCGCAGTGCAGCCGTCGCGGGGGTGTCGGCCGCTTCCGCGGGCAGGGTGCGGACCTCGCGGAAGTCGGGGCCGTCCTCGGGTCCCGGCACCCGTACGCGGAACAGGCGGGGGACGATCGTGCTCACGCGCTTTCCTCCGCGGTGTCGGCGGCCGGTGAGGCCAGCAGGGCGTGCCGCAGGGCATCGGGGTCCATGAGGCGGGGGCAGCGGCCGGGGCTCTGCACCCAGCGGCGCTCGGGGATTTGTGGGCCGCCGGGCCGGGGGACGGCGATCCACCACGGGTGGCCGAGGGCGGTGGTGCCGGGGACGTCCCACGTGGTGTGGGTGCCGGCGGGCACCCACACATAGGCGTAGCGGGCGCCGAGGTCGGCGGACCGGGACGTCCGCCCACGTCTTTGGCCGGTGCTCGGCCGCGCCGGTCAGCCGTCGTTGCGGCATCGCGATGACGTCCCACTCGTGTCCGGTGGGCACAAGGGCCCAGGTGCCGTGCAGCCACTCGTTCCAGACCGCCCACGACGACGAGTGCCGGGCTCGGGCCAGCCAGTGGGCTCCGGCGTCGGATGCGTCCTGGCTCATCAGCTGCTCCCCAGGGTCGGGCAGTTGGCGCAGAGCCTGACCGGATAGCCGAGCCTGGCGCCCTCGGTGCCGGATCGCACGTAGGCGTATCCGCCGTCACGGGTGAGGTGGCGTGAGCCGCATCCCCCCGCGCAGGTCTGGGCGTGTAACTGGGCTCGCTGGGCGGCGGTGAGGCCGGAAGGGTCATGGTCGGTGGCACGGATATCCGCGGACGTCGTGCTGTGTGCGGGCATTGGTGCGTCGGTCCCCTCGTCCGATGTCTTCGGGGTTGCACCTTGCGTCACGTTGCGTGATTCACCACACATGGGCCGGTGCTAGTTGAAACACTGCCATTGAATTTCAATGACTGATACCCGTTCGGCTGAACTTCCCCCTTCTCGGGGACAAGGAGAGGGAGGAACACCGTGACCGGTGCCGCGTACTCTGCGGTTGGTGATCGAGCGCGTGCCGGAGAACCGCGGTACGGCTCAGGCGGAGGGGTGGACATGACGACACGGGGCAAGGCGGCAGGGCCCGCCAGCCGGATGCAGATCGCGCGCGGGCTCCGCCAGCTCATGGACGCCAAGGGCCTGACACAGAACGACGTTGCGCGTGCCGCCGAGGTCTCCTCCGGCACCGTCACCCGCTACCTCACCTGGCAGGACCGCGGCGCCCTCAGGATCCCGACCCTGCGGGCCATCGCGGAGGCCGCCGGTGCGACGGATGAGCAGACCGAGATCCTGGTCGAGCTCGCCCGCTCCCAGGCAGCCGGCTGGTGGATGGACAACGCCCAGGCGGCGCCCTGGCTGAACGCGCTGCACGCGTTCGAGGAGATCGCGGAGTACGAGTACGTGTGGGCGACCTCGCTCGTCCCCGGACTCGCCCAGACCCCGGCGTACGCCCGGCACCTGCACGAGCAGCAGGACCCCCAGGCGGACCCGGCGGTCATCGACGCCCGGGTCGAGGCCCGGATGAGGCGTCAGCACATCCTCGACCGCGAGGACATGAGGCTGTGGATCATCCTGGACCAGGCCGTCCTCAAGCGGCGCGTGGGCTCAGCGGCAGTGATGGCCGAACAGATAGACCACCTGTCCCGCCTCGCTGGTCACCCCCGCGTCCGCGTCCAGATCCTGCCCTTCGACGTCGGCGCCCCCGACGCGGGCAGCGGCGGCCATTTCCTGATCCTGGGCCGCGAGGACGTGGGCGAACCGGTCAACTCCATGTCCGTCGTCTACCTCGAACTCCACCGACGCGGTATGTACCTCGATGACCCCGACGATGTCACCAGCTACAGGGCCATGTTTGATGACCTGCGCAGCCAGGCGGCCGACAAGGGCCGGACACTGGAACTGCTGACCGCCGCACGATCGGAGTACGACGCATGAGCGCCGCCAAGCCCCCCGTCCAGTTCGCCCCTGACGCCTGGTTCAAGTCGTCGGCGAGCGCCGCGCAGAACGAGTGCGTCGAGGTCAACACGAGCGCGCACGCCGCCGTCGGCGTACGGGACTCCAAGGCCCCCGCCGGGCCGGTCCTCACCTTCGCCGCGAGCGCCTTCACCACGGCGGTCGACGCCGTCGCCTCCGGCGCCCTGTAACGCCCCTACGCAGCACGAAGGGGCCGCCCCCGCGGGGGCGGCCCCTTCGTGCTGCCCGGCGCCGGGGAGGCTGCCCGGTTGCCGGGAGCACGTGCCAACTCCCACCCATGCGAATGATTTTCAGCGATGCGTATACCGATCATTGAAATTCAATGTCACGCTCTGTTGGGCCGGGCCGGTGCGATCGGTCCGGCTGTTCCCTATCCACCCGATCCGGGAGGCAGAGATGGCCAAGACGAAGGTGACCGCTCAGGAGACCAAGCCCGCCGTACGCAAGCCGAGCGCGCAGGACGTCGCGAAGCTCCAGGCGCGCGTGGCCGCGCAGGTCGGCAACGGCGAGCTGATGGCCGCGCCGGTCTCGTACCACCACTGACGCACCACCTCCCTTCTCGTTCCCGCTCACTCGCCTGGAAGGACCACACCGTGACTCTGACCCTGACGTTCGTCGGTCATCAGACCTGGCTCGTGGAGGGCGACGGCCACCGCATCCTGGTCGACCCCGTCCTCGGCCGCGGCTTCGGCCTGTCACCGGAGCTCGAGTTCCGTATCTGGCCGCCACGCGACGCTGTCGAGCCCGGCGCCCTGGGCCCGCTCGACGCGCTCGTACTGACCCACGAGCACCTCGACCACTTCCACCTGCCCACGCTCGCCCGCCTCGACCGCACCGTGCCGGTGTTCACCGGGCCGCTGCTGCCCGCCGCCGTGTCCGAGGCGATCGAGTCGCTCGGCTTCACCGTCCACCGCACCGATCACACCGGCCTCATCCGGTACGGAGAGCTGACGATGCGCCTGTTCCCCGCCGGGGCCCGGACCCTGTTCTGGGAGAAGCGCGTCGTTCAGCCCGTCGTCCGAGTCGGCGACGGCCCGGCGGTCGTCATCGGCGTGGACGCGGACCTGTCCGACGTCTACGTGGACGAGATCCAGGCCGGACGCGAGCCGATGCCACGCATGGCCGTCGTCTCCAACAACTCCCAGATCCGGCCCGCGCCCGCCGACACCGGCAACCTGTTGCCCGGCGCCGGCGACGAGCGGTCCCGCAAGAGCGGCCTGCACGTCCTCAACGAACTGCTCCTCGCCTACCTCCGGCCCCTCGACGGCCTGACGGACGTAGCGCTGTGCGGGAACGGCTTCCTCCCCGCTCACTCCCCGCACGGCCCCTACCTGTACGCCGACCATCCGGCCATGGCCGCGCTCGCCAACGCCTCCCAGGACCTCTTCCGCGTCCACGGGCCCCGGCCCGGCGACCGCCTGACCGTCCCCGCCGAGGATCCGGTGACCCGTGACCGGGTCGGCTGGGTCACGATCGACGAGGAGTTCGAGGCCGAGCAGCTCGCCGCGCACGCCGCCTACCTCACCGACCCCTTCGCCCCGCCCCTCATCCCGATCGCCCCGCCGATCGACGACCTGCCGGCCGCACTCACCGAGCTCGACGCCGAGCTTCCCCGGCTGGGCCGTGACCTCGTGCCCACGCCCGCCGCGCAACTCGCGGTCAGCATCCACGAGTACCTCACCGGCCCCCTCGGCCCGCACCGCATCTACCTCGCGCTCACCGACGGCCCCGACGGGCGCACGCTGCACTACGCCTGGAACGCCACCACCGCGGCGTTCGACCCGGCGGATCCGCTCGCCCTGGACGAGGCCATGGGCGTCTACCCGTTCGGCATGACGATGCCCCTCCAGGACCTGATCGGCATCCTGCGCGGGCACGTACAGGTCTGGGACGTCGCCGGCACCACCGCCCGGTTCTGGAACATCGGCCGCCCGCTCGACTCCCTCGTCTACAGCCTGTTCGCCGTCTACGGAGAACACCAGCGGCCCGACCTCGCCGCCCGCTCCTACGCGTACGCGCTCGGGCACCTCGACGCCCGGCACACCGGCTGATGCGGTCCGCGACGGCGGCCGAAGCGCTGCGCGGCCTGATCCGCATCCGCCCGCACGGCTGGCTCACCACCCCTCTGCCGACCGACCCGGCCGCCGCCACGGACCTCCTGCGCAAGGCACTGGCCCGCCTCGACGCCCCTGGGATGCCGGACGGGCCCGTGCACGTCCTCGCCGCACGGGCCACAGCCGCTGTGGCCGCCATCGGCACCCCGGCCCGCGCCGTCCTCAAGATCCACGCCGACCCGGCGGCCCACAACGCCGAGGCGCTCGCCTACGCGCTCGCCGGACACAGCCCCGCCCTGCCCCTCCTCCTGGACGTCGACGACGCCTCCCGCTCCCTGCTGATCGAGCACATCCCCCGTCCCGTCGACTGGACGTGCCCGACCGCCCCGCGCCGCCTCGTCGACGCAGTCGCCGCCGTCCACGCGGCCCCCGCCTCCCTCCCCTCCGAACTTGCCGCCGTCTTCGACGTCTTCCGGCTCGACCGTCTCACCGCCGCCCCGCCCCCGGCCTGGCTGCCCGACGCTCAGGCCTGGACCGATGTCCTCGCGCTCGTCCGGACCGCGCACGGCGGCAGCGCGATCCCCATCGGGCACCTCGACCTCAAGCCCGAGCACGCCCGCCGTCGTCGTCGCGGCGGCCTGGTCCTCGTCGACATCGAGACCCTCAGGCCGGACATCACCGGCCTGGTCGACCTCGTTACCCTCCCGGCCGTTCTGCGCCAAGCCGGCCGCGAGCTCCCCGGCCGCGAGGTACTCGCGCTCTACCGCGCGGCCACCGCACGCCACGGCATCACCTGGACCGGCCCCGCCCTGCGGGCCGCGCTCACCGCGTTCGCCAGAGCCACCGGGCTCGATACGCTCGACGGCCTCGCCGCCCCGCCCCCCTCCCCGCGCTCCCCGAAGGACACCCCAGTGGAACCCACCGCCCCCGCCCTCACGCTCGTCGGCACCGCCATGACCGCCCTCCAGCTCGACGGGCCGCCCAAGCACCTGACCGGCCGGAAAGGCTCCGACGTCTGGCAGGTCGGAGACCAGATCATCAAGACCGCCGTCCCCGGCGCTCGCGGGGACCTCGCCCACGAAACCGCCGCCTACACCCTCCTGCGCGACCAGGGCCGACACCCTGGCATCCGGCACGGGCATGGCGACCTCGGCCGGTGGCTCGCCCTGCCCCGCCTCGACGGCCCGTCCCTGTGGGAGGTGTTCGCTCCCGCCCGCGAAGGCCACGCAACCGAAGCCCAGCGGACCCGCATGCGTGACGCCGCCCGTGCCGCGTTCGCCGCCCTCGCCGAGCTGCACGCGGCCGGATGGATCCACGGCGACATGCAGGCCGAGAACGTGATCATCACCAGCGGCGGGCCCCGGTTCATCGACTATGACCGCGCCCGCCACCGCGACCTCACGCCGTCGGCGACGCCGTACAGGGGCGGCCTCATCCACGTCATCGCCCCCGAGATCGCTGCTCAACTCCTCGCCACCGGCGATGACGTCGACGTCCCCCTCACCCCTGCCGCCGAGGTGTACGCCCTCGGCGCCTCCCTCTACTGGGCCTGGACCGGCGTACGGATCACCGACTACCGCGGCGACCCCGCTGGAGCCCACACCGCGCTGTACGCCGACATCTCCGCCGGCCGCCGCCGGAACATCACCAACGACCGCCCTTGGGCAGACCCCACTCTGGAAGCCCTGATCACCACCGCCACAACGACGAGCCCGAAGAACCGGCAGTCCACTGCCACGGTGTAGATAGCGTCCCAAGTCCAGGGGCGTCCCCCCCTCTGGGAGAACGCCCCTCGACCGAGCGACAGATGGCGGCTCCGCTCAGACCCACGCAGCCGGGGCTGCTACGCTGCCGGACGGCAAGGCGCGTACAGCCCCCCGCCGTCGGCTCCCACGCAGCAGGCGATCCACGGGTGAAGGTCTCATCAGGCCCGCGTTCCCCGTAGTCATCGACGCATCGAGCAACCGGGGCGGGCAGGGCGTGGGCAGGAGCCCGCCGGAATCCGAGAGACCGATGCCGAAGAAGCAAACTCGCGCCCAGGGGCTCGCCCGCCAGATCCAGGCCGTGACCGGCTTGCCGTACACCCTGTGCCTCAAACTCTGCGAGCCCTATGAGGACAGCAGCGCCCGGCTCGCGCGCGAACTCCGGGCGGTCGGCCTCACCGAGGCCGCCGACCACCTCCTGGCCGTCGAGGCCGTCGCCACCGAGGCGTCCACCTGGTTCGAGGCTGGTGGGGAGTTCGAGCAGCGCTACTACTACACCGACAACGCCCGGGTGCAGGAAGTGTCCCGGGCCTGCTCCGATGCCGCCGAAGCCGTCCTCGGCCGTGCTGGTTTCGAGCGGCTGTCGTGGGACACGAATGCGGAGGTGTACCACGCGGCCTTCCTCGCCCTGTCGAAGGCCGGGACGATGCCCGACGGGCGTGCTCTCGCACGCGCCGCACTCGACGTGTTCGCCGACGATCCCGAGTGGTGCTCCGATGTTGTTCGCTTCCCGGGGCGCGACCCGTTCACCTACGAAACCGCTGCGGAGCTCACCGGCCCTGACACTGCGACCGCCGTGGCGGCGAGGAAGGCCGCCCGGGCGATGGCCCGCGCCGCCGCCGTCCGATTCTCCGGCGATGAGGAGTGGATGGAGGCGGCCGGCATCATGGTCGAGGCGATCTGGCACGCAGGCGTGGCCGCGGGGCTGCCACCGCTGCAAGGACGCCCCAACTGCCGCGACCACCTTCGATACAACATGGAGGGCGAGATCTCAGAGCGGTGACGAGGCGGGACGACGCCCAGAGGGATGTCCGCTCGGCACTCCGGCCCAGTAGTACTGCGGCGGGGCCGAAGGCCCCTCGCTCAGGGGCCCAAACGGGACTGGGAGAGCCACCTGGATGAGGTCGCCGCAAGAGCGGTGCCGCTCCCCGAGGACCTGGCCGGCCTGCTGCGGCGGGTGCGCGAGCGCCTGGACGAGCTCGTCGACGACGATCCGCTCGCCGTGGTGAAGGCGGCCGGTGAGCTGGAGGCGACCGTCGCGTTCTTCGGTCCCCTCGCCACCCGGATCGTCACCAGCAGCGAACAACTCCCTCTCGCTCAGGTCGCCCAGGTCCTGGGTATGACCGAGCAGGCCGCCGGCTCCCGCCTTCGGCACTACGAGTACATGGACCTGTGACCACGCGCCTCTCGGCGTACCGGGCGGGGCGACCCAGCGTCCGTACGACGGCGAAGCCGCACGAGTGCCAGGATGCGCGACGAAGCGCGGACAGACCCCCACGGCCATCGGAACGCTCGTCTCGCGTAGGCCGCAGGCGACTGAGTCCTCACCGGGACCCGTCAAGGCCGCGGTACGCGCTGTCGTTCGTCTGGGTCATTCGCGTCGGGGACCGGTCGGATCGGCGGCTGAGGCCCGCTACGGTGCTCGCGGGGTGGTCGTGCCGACTGGTCGTTGGAGCGCCGCCCTGTGTGTCCCCGCACCTCGGTGCGGGGACACCGTTCTACTAGGCCCTGTCTGATAATTGATCTTGTGGTGGGTCGTGGTGAGCTGACGGATGCGGCGTGGGGTCGGATAGCGCCGTTGTTGCCGGGTGTTGAC
>NZ_JBHXSA010000038.1:0-38058 GCF_042716475.1 Streptomyces sp. NPDC058671
GCCCGGGATCACTCCCGGGCCGCCGCCCTCATGCGTATCACCGGCCTCAGCGGCGCGGCACCGCTTCTCCGCTTGCCGCGTCCACCACGGGCCGGCCGCCCAGCGGGCCCTGCAGTGTCACGGTCCGAACGATCTCCTTGGCGACCATGATGCACATCCGGCCCGGGTCGATCGGCTTCTCCGTGATCCGCACCGACACCCGCTCCGCCGTCTCCTCGGCCGTCACGGTGTACGTGCTGCACACCCCGCCCCAGAAGCCGACCGTCAGCTGCCGTCCCGCTGCGTCCGTACGGAACGACTCGACCTGGCGGGCCGGCGCCGTACCGTCCCCGGGAGCCGGCGTGGGCGTCGGCGAGGGCTTCGCCGACGGCTCCACGTGCTCGGGCGCCACCGCCGTCCGCACCACCGTGTACGGCGCCCCGTCCGCCGGGTCCGCGGTGAACAGCCACGACGGTACGAGCATCCGCCCGCCCGCCACGTCCTGCGCGGCCAGGCCGAGCACCGCGCCCGTCACCGGCACCTGATCCGGAGCGGCCCTGTCCGTGACCGTCCGACAGGTCGGCTCGGCCTCCCCGGGGGCGGGTGTGCCCGTGTCCTCCCGTCCGACGGGGGGCACCTGAGCCGCGGGCGGTGCCGTGGGGCAGCGGCCGACGCCGATGGGGCCGGAGCCCTTGGAGTCCTCGTTCAGTGCGGCCAGCGCCTTCGCCGCGCCGATCACCGGATACACGGCGCCCTCGACCGGCTTCTTGAGCATCCCGCTCCCGGCGACCGCACGGCCGTCCCGTGCGATGTGCAGCCCCGTCGACCAGCCGTAGGTCGGCAGCCCGCCCACCACCGGGTCGGCGTTGACCACCCGTACCGAACCGTTCATGACCCCGGTCGCGGTCACCTTCGCGTCGTCCTGTCCGAGCGCCTTCAGGACCGGCGCGGCGGCCGCCTTCGCCGCCGCCTCGCTCAGCGGCGTACCGCCCGGCGGGGGCTTCGTCTCGCCCGGCGGCGGACAGGCCTTGCCCTTGAGGCAGGTGTCACCGGCCGGGCCGCCGTCGTACCAGGAGTACGTCCAGTTCCCCGGAGCCTTGCGCGTCACGTCGAGGCGGGGGCCCGAACCGTCCTTCTCGGGCCGGATCGTCCAGACCTCGCCCACCAGGGCGGGGCTCCCGGAGACGCCGAGCGCTTCGGCCAGCCTGGTCACCTCCGCCGAGGTGACCAGGCCCTCGGGCCGGTGGACCGCGGCCGAGGAGGGCCCTTGGGGGAGTGGGCCCTTGGCTGTGTAGACGGTCCCGTTCGGGCCGCCTCCGGGGTCTGGCTCGCCCGGCGCGATGCCGGGGCCTCCCCGCGTACTGCCGACGCCGTCGCCCTCCAGGCGCAGCGTCGGGGGCGGCCCGGCCGCCGCGGCGGCCCGGGTGGCCGGACCGTCACCACCCCCGGACGCCGAGGTGGCGAGGTGGACGCCACCGCCTCCGGCGACCAGCACACCCGCCGCCACCGAGGCGGCCAGGACGTTCCGTCGCCTCCGTACGTTCTCCGTACCGCTCACCGCAACGCTCCCTCGTCTCGACCGGACGCCGATGAGACGGAGCGGGCGGGCTCGCGGTTCCGTCCGTCAGCCCCCGTATTCCGCGGTGGCGTCGATCAGCCGTGCCGAGGCGGCCGGTACGACGACCCCGTGGATCAGTGCCGGGGAGACCGGAGCGGGGGCGGGGGAGACCGGGGTCACCCAGTGCGGGGCCATGCGCGCGCCGTCACCGCGCAGGTCGGCGAGACTCAACTCCGGCTCATGGCGCTCACGAGGAGCGGGGTACATGGTCATGGGCGCACCGTATGCACCGCACGCCCCCGGAGAAAAGCCCTACTCTGGGGTAGTTTCCACTGTTCGGCAGCGGAGTCCCCAGCCGGTAGCGTGAACGGTCGACCGTCCGTCGCCCACGACGACCCCCTCAATCGAATCCCGCAGGAGCGCCCCGCCGTGCGTATCGCAGTCACCGGCTCCATCGCCACCGACCACCTCATGACCTTCCCCGGCCGGTTCGCCGACCAGCTCGTGGCCGACCAGCTCCACACGGTGTCCCTCTCCTTCCTCGTCGACAACCTCGACGTCCGGCGCGGCGGGGTCGGTCCGAACATCTGCTTCGGCATGGGACAGCTCGGCGGCAGCCCGATCCTCGTGGGCGCGGCCGGCTACGACTTCGACGAGTACCGCGGCTGGCTCGACCGGCACGGCGTCGACACCGGCTCCGTACGCATCTCCGAGGTGCTCCACACCGCGCGCTTCGTCTGCACCACCGACAAGGACCACAACCAGATCGGCTCCTTCTACACGGGCGCGATGAGCGAGGCCCGGCTGATCGAGCTGAAGGCCGTCGCCGACCGGGTGGGCGGCCTCGACCTCGTCCTCATCGGCGCCGACGACCCCGAGGCGATGCTCCGCCACACGGAGGAGTGCAAGACGCGGGGGATCCCCTTCGCCGCCGACTTCTCGCAGCAGATCGCCCGCATGGACGGCGACGACATCCGCACCCTGCTCGACGGCGCGACCTACCTCTTCTCCAACGAGTACGAGAAGGGCCTCATCGAGTCCAAGACGGGCTGGACCGATGCCGAGATCCTCTCCCGCGTCGGCCACCGCGTCACCACGCTCGGCTCGCGCGGTGTGCGCATCGAGCGCGTCGGCGAATCCCCGATCGAGGTCGGCTGCCCGGAGGAGACCGCGAAGGTCGACCCGACCGGTGTCGGCGACGCCTTCCGCGCGGGCTTCCTCACCGGGCTCTCCTGGGGCGTGAGCCTGGAGCGGGCGGCGCAGGTCGGCTGCATGCTCGCCACCCTGGTCATCGAGACGCTGGGCACGCAGGAGTACACGCTGCGGCGGGCGAACTTCCTGGAGCGCTTCACCAAGGCGTACGGCGACACCCCGGCCGCCGAGGTCCAGCCCCACCTGCCGTAACCTCCCGCCGACCGCGCCCCGGGACCCACGGGCACCCGGGCGCGGCCGTCACGCCACACGCGCGCGGCCGGTCACCCCGTAAGGCCGCGGGCGTCGCGCCATCCCGGCGCCCACCCCGGGCCCGGCGCGGCCCGGTGTCACCACACCCGACGCGCCACGGGCGCCCACCCCGGGCTCAGCGCGGCGCGTCGTCACGACACCCGACGGACCACGTACGCCCGACCGCCCCGGGGCGACGCCTCCTCCCCCACGTACTCCTGTCCCCGCATCCCGCACCAGGCCGGGATGTCCAGCCGCGCCGCCTCGTCGTCCGACAGGACCGTCACCGTCGCGCCCACCGGGACCTCCCCGAACACCTTCGCCAGTTCGATCACGGGGATCGGGCACCGCTTGCCCAGGGCGTCCACCACGATCGGCCCGACGGCGGCCGCCGGGGCCACCGACGCGGCCGGGGCGCCGAGCCGTTCCCGTACCCCCGCGACCAGTCCCGGCAGGACGTCGAGGAAGCGGTCGACGTCGTCCGCCGCGGTGCCGGCCGGCAGGGACACCCGGACGTTCCCCTCGCTCAGTACGCCCATCGCGCGCAGCACATGGCTGGGCGTCAGCGTCGAACTCGTACACGACGAACCGGACGAAACGGAGAAACCCTCCCGGTCCAGCTCATGGAGCAGCGTCTCCCCGTCGACGTACAGACAGGAGAAGGTGACCAGATGGGGGAGCCGCCGCACCGGGTCGCCCACCACCTCCACATCCGGCACCAGCTCCGGCACCCGCGCCCGGATCCGGTCCACCAGAGCCCGCAGCCGCGCCCCCTCGGCCTCCGCCTCCGCCCGGACGGCCCGCAGCGAGGCCGCCGCCGCCACGATCGCGGGCAGGTTCTCGAAGCCGGGCGCCCGGCCCGACTCCCGCTCGTCCGACGGCCCTTGCGGCGCGAACCGGACCCCCTTCCGTACGGCGAGCAGCCCCACCCCCGCGGGCCCGCCCCACTTGTGCGCGCTCGCCACGAGCAGCGACCAGGCGCCCTCCACCGGCCCCCAGCCCAGTGACTGTGCCGCGTCCACGAGCAGCGGCACGCCCGCCGCCCGGCAGGCCTCGGCCACCTCGGCCACCGGTTGCCCGGTCCCCACCTCGTGGTTGGCCGACTGGAGACACGCAAGGGCCGTCCCGGAGTCGAGGGCCGCCGCGAAGACCGCCGCGTCGACCGCCCCGGACCGGTCCACCGGCACCTCGGTCACGGAGCCGCCGGCCGCCGTGTGGGCCTCGGCCGCGTGCAGGACGGAGGAGTGTTCGACCGCGGAGACCACGAGCCGGTCCCCGACACGCCGACGCCCCGCGAGGGCTCCGGAGACTCCCGCGTGAACCGCACGCGTCCCCGAAGGAGTGAACACCAGCTCGTCCGGGCGGCAGCCCACGGCCTCCGCCGCCGCCTCCCGCGCCGCGTCGAGGAGCAGCCGGGCCCGCCTGCCCTCCCGGTACAGCCGGGCCGGATCGGCCCAGCCCTCGTCGAGGGAGGCGAGCAGCGCCTGACGGGCGACGGGGTGCAGCGGGGCGGCGGACGCGGCGTCGAAGTACGGCATCCGCCCACCGTAGAGCCCGACGGCCGCTGATCCTCGCCCACCCGGGACGCGTCCCTGCCCCCCCACATGGGGAATCCCCGCGCCGACCGTGGTGAGCCCCCGTCAGAGGGGCGGCCCGGGGCACCGGCGGACCGCCGAACGGACGTGTCCGACCCCCCTCCGGAACCCAGGAGTCCACCCCTTCGGGGACTCGGACGGCGCGTTGGGCACCCTCCCCGCGCGACCCCAAATAGCGTCCAGTAGGGTTTGGTCCGCATAAACATCCAAACCCCTGCCCGCGGCACGGGGCGGCGACCGACCAGCGAGACGGACGGCCGTGGCCGACCAACGCGGGCCGAGACTCTCGGGAAGGCGCTACGTGAGTCCCAACGGCTCCGACCGCTCGTCGCGGCGCCCGATGCGGCGGAAGCTGCCGCAGGTGCTGACTGCGGGCCTGATCCTGGCTACAGCCACGGGCTGCTCGTACAACTGGGAAGACTTCCCCCGCCTTGGCATGCCCACCCCCGTCACGGAAGAGGCGCCTCGGATCCTCTCCCTGTGGCAGGGCTCGTGGGCTGCCGCGCTCGTCACGGGCGTCCTGGTGTGGGGCCTGATCCTCTGGGCCACGATCTTCCACCGGCGCAGCCGGACCAAGATCGAGGTACCCCCGCAGACCCGTTACAACATGCCCATCGAGGCGCTGTACACGGTCACTCCCCTCATCATCGTCTCGGTGCTCTTCTACTTCACCGCACGCGACGAGTCGAAGCTCCTCGAGCTCACGCCGAAGCCGGCCCACACGATCAACGTGGTCGGCTACCAGTGGAGCTGGGGCTTCAACTACGTCGAGAACGTGCCCGGTGTGACGGGTGACGCCAAGACGGACAAGAACCTCGCCGCGATCCCGGACAAGTTCCTCGCGGACTTCCCGGCGAACGCGGGCGGTGTCTACGACGCCGGTATCCCCGGCGACCGCAACCCGCAGAACGGCAACCCGGGCCCGACCCTGTGGCTGCCGAAGGGCGAGAAGGTCCGGTTCGTCCTGACCTCCCGTGACGTCATCCACTCCTTCTGGGTGGTGCCCTTCCTGATGAAGCAGGACGTCATCCCGGGGCACACCAACTCCTTCGAGGTGACTCCGACCCGCGAGGGCACCTTCATGGGCAAGTGCGCCGAGCTGTGCGGCGTCGACCACTCCCGGATGCTCTTCAACGTCAAGGTGGTCTCCCCGGAGCGCTACCAGCAGCACCTGAAGGAGCTGGCCGAGAAGGGGCAGACCGGCTACATCCCGTCTGGCATCGAGCAGACGGACCCGGCCAGGAATGCGGAGAAGAACCAACTGTGAGCATCCACAACGAAACCAAGGGTGCCGCCGCAGCTGAGGACTCGTACGAGAACGAGCTGCCCGTTCGGCGCAAGCAGCCCGGCAACGTCGTGATCAAGTGGCTGACCACCACCGATCACAAGACGATCGGGACGATGTACCTGGTCACGTCGTTCGTCTTCTTCTGCATCGGCGGACTCATGGCGCTCTTCATGCGCGCCGAGCTGGCCCGTCCGGGTACGCAGATCATGTCGAACGAGCAGTTCAACCAGGCGTTCACGATGCACGGCACGATCATGCTGCTGATGTTCGCGACGCCGCTGTTCGCCGGATTCGCGAACTGGATCATGCCGCTGCAGATCGGCGCGCCCGACGTGGCGTTCCCGCGGCTGAACATGTTCGCCTACTGGCTGTACCTGTTCGGCTCGATCATCGCGGTGGCCGGCTTCCTCACCCCGCAGGGTGCGGCCGACTTCGGCTGGTTCGCCTATGCCCCGCTGTCGGACGCCGTCCGCTCGCCGGGTGTCGGCGCCGACATGTGGATCATGGGTCTGGCCTTCTCCGGCTTCGGCACGATCCTCGGTTCGGTCAACTTCATCACCACGATCATCTGCATGCGCGCTCCGGGCATGACGATGTTCCGTATGCCGATCTTCACCTGGAACGTGCTGCTGACCGGTGTCCTGGTCCTGCTCGCCTTCCCGGTCCTGGCGGCCGCGCTGTTCGCCCTGGAGGCGGACCGCAAGTTCGGATCCCACATCTTCGACGCGGCCAACGGCGGCGCCCTGCTGTGGCAGCACCTCTTCTGGTTCTTCGGACACCCCGAGGTGTACATCATCGCGCTGCCGTTCTTCGGCATCGTCTCCGAGGTCATCCCGGTCTTCAGCCGCAAGCCGATGTTCGGCTACATCGGTCTGGTGGCCGCGACCATCGCGATCGCCGGTCTGTCCGTGACCGTGTGGGCCCACCACATGTACGTCACCGGCGGCGTCCTCCTCCCGTTCTTCTCCTTCATGACGTTCCTCATCGCCGTACCGACGGGCGTGAAGTTCTTCAACTGGATCGGAACGATGTGGAAGGGCTCGCTGTCCTTCGAGACACCGATGCTCTGGACGATCGGGTTCCTGGTCACCTTCACCTTCGGTGGTCTGACCGGTGTCATCCTGGCCTCGCCCCCGATGGACTTCCACGTCTCCGACTCGTACTTCGTCGTCGCGCACTTCCACTACGTCGTCTTCGGCACCGTGGTCTTCGCGATGTTCGCCGGCTTCCACTTCTGGTGGCCGAAGTTCACGGGCAAGATGCTGGACGAGCGCCTGGGCAAGATGACGTTCTGGACGCTGTTCATCGGCTTCCACGGCACGTTCCTCGTGCAGCACTGGCTCGGTGCCGAGGGCATGCCGCGTCGCTACGCGGACTACCTCGACGCCGACGGCTTCACGGCGCTCAACACGATCTCGACGATCTCCTCGTTCCTGCTCGGCCTGTCGATCCTGCCGTTCCTCTACAACGTCTGGAAGACCGCCAAGTACGGCAAGAAGATCGAGGTCGACGACCCGTGGGGCTACGGCCGCTCGCTCGAATGGGCGACGTCCTGCCCGCCGCCGCGGCACAACTTCCTCACCCTGCCGCGGATCCGTTCCGAATCCCCGGCGTTCGACCTGCACCACCCTGAGATCGCCGCTCTCGACCAGCTCGAGAACAAGCCGCACGAGGCCGAGGCCCTCACGGGCAGCAAGGAGGCCGGCAAGTGAAGATCCAAGGCAAGATGTTCATCTGGCTGAGCGTCTTCATCCTTGCCATGGCGGTCCTGTACGGCGTCTGGTCCAAGGAGCCGGTCGGTACGACGGCGCTGTTCCTGGCGTTCGGCCTGTCCATCATGATCGGCTACTACCTGGCCTTCACGGCCAAGCGTGTCGACGCCATGGCGCAGGACGACAAGGAGGCCGACGTCGCGGACGAGGCCGGTGAGGTCGGCTTCTTCGCCCCGCACAGCTGGCAGCCGCTCTCGCTGGCGATCGGCGGCGCGCTCGCCTTCCTCGCCGTCGCGATGGGCTGGTGGATCCTGTACTTCTCCGCCCCGCTGCTCCTGATCGGCCTCTTCGGCTGGGTCTTCGAGTTCTACCGCGGCGAGAACCAGAACCAGTAGCTCTACCCCGCTGCGCACCGGAGCACACCGAGGGGCCCGGACACTTCGTCACCGAAGTGGCCGGGCCCCTCTTTTGCAGCACTCGGCGCGCTGCCGCGGGCGATTGTTCTTACGGTGAGTCCATGAACGACACGCCGCGCATTCGGACTGTTCTGAGCTGCACTTTCCTGGCTGTCACCGTCACCGCGGCCGCCAGCGCCTGCACGTCCTCGGACCACCATCCGCTGTCGGCGAGGGCCTACGACGCGGCGGGCCAGCTCGCGGTCAGCGCCCCCGCCGACGGCGCCAAGGCGGACCCGGAGAAGCCTCTGGAGATCACCGCCAAGGGCGAGGGCGGCCGGATCACCGACGTCAGCGCCGTCGACGCCTCAGGGCACCACCTGGCCGGCGAGCTCACCGCGGACGGGCAGCGCTGGCGTTCCACGGCCGCTCTGGCGGCCGGGGCCCGCTACACCGTCCGCGTCTCCACCGAGGACGGTGACGGCGCCCCAGGCGCCCGTACGTTCACCTTCGAGACGGCCCCGGCCAAGCGGGCCCTGACCGTGACCTTCGGCCCGGAGGCGGGCACCTACGGCGTCGGACAGCCCGTCACGGCCGACCTCAGCCTCCCCGTCAAGGACCGCAAGGCGCGCGCCGTCGTCGAGCGGGCCCTCAAGGTCCGCTCCACCCCCTCCGTCGAGGGCTCCTGGTACTGGGTGGACGACAAGAAGCTGCACTTCCGCCCGAAGGAGTACTGGCCCGCCGGCGCGCGCGTCACGGTCACCGGCAACCTGGACGGCCTGAAGGTCGGCGACAAGCTCTACGGCGGCGCGTCCAAGCCGCTGAAGCTCACCATCGGCGACCGGATCGAGGCGATCGCGGACGCCGGATCGCACTACATGACGGTGAAGCGCAACGGAGAAGTGATCAACACCATTCCGGTGACCACCGGCAAACCGGGCTTCTCCACCCGTAACGGCATCAAGGTGATCCTCGGCAAGGAGTACTACGTCCGGATGCGGGGCACCAGCGTCGGCATCGCGGCCGGCAGCTCCGAGTCGTACGACCTGCCCGTCTACTACGCGACCCGGGTCACCTGGAGCGGCGAGTACGTCCACGCCGCTCCCTGGTCCGTCGGCTCGCAGGGCGTGGCGAACGTCAGCCACGGCTGTGTCGGCATGTCGACCGGGAACGCGGCCTGGTTCTACGAGACCGTCCGCCCCGGCGACATCGTCAGGACCGTCAACAGCTACGGCGACACGATGGACACCTTCGGCAACGGCTTCGGCGACTGGAACCTGTCCTGGGACAAGTGGCGCCAGGGCAGCGCCCTGGTGGAGGCCGCCGCGAACCCGGTGGCCCCCACCGAGAAGGCCCGTCTGAGGCCGTCGATCTGATCAGCTCACGAGGCGATCGAGAGGCGCGAGCGCAGCAGCGCCGCCAGGGACGCCGCGAACTCGACCGGTTCCACCGGAAGGGTGACCGCGGCGTCCGCACGGCTCCAGGTGGCCAGCCAGGCGTCCTGCGGGCGTCCGATCAGGAGCAGCACGGGCGGGCAGTGGAAGACCTCGTCCTTCAGCTGCCGGCACACGCCCATGCCGCCCGCGGGGACCGCCTCGCCGTCCAGGACGCACACGTCGACGCCACCCTCGTCCAGGCGCTTCAGCACCGCCGGCAGCGTCGCGCACTCCACGAACTCGACCGGGGGCACGTCGGAGGCGGGCCTGCGTCCGGCCGCCAGCCGTACCTGCTCGCGGGTGTTCGCGTCGTCGCTGTAGACCAGGACCGTGGCACTCGACTGCATCGTTCCTCCGGCTGGGAAGGCGGGTGGGTCGTCGTCGACCGATGCGCGGATGCTACTCCGGTCCACACCGCGTCAACACCCGTTCAACACCTGTTCGAAGGGTGCCGGGGGGCCGTCGTACTGGGCCGTTCGGGCCTGGCAGACCCCTCTGACACTCCGAACGGCACCCCCCGGAGTGAGGGCGGGATAAGCGACCGACATAATGTCGGTCGTGGCGACAGTAACGACAGTAGAAACAGGGCACGCGCACCCGTCGGTCAATCGACCGAACCTCACCAGCGTCGGAACCATCATCTGGTTGAGCTCCGAGCTGATGTTCTTCGCGGCCCTCTTCGCGATGTACTTCACCCTGCGATCGGTGACGGGAGCCGACTTCTGGACGGAAAAGGCCTCGGCCTTGAACTTCCCGTTCTCGGCCACCAACACCACGATCCTGGTGCTCTCCTCCCTCACCTGTCAGCTCGGCGTCTTCGCCGCCGAGCGGGGCGACGTGAAGAAGCTCAGGTCGTGGTTCATCATCACGTTCGTGATGGGTGCGATCTTCATCGGCGGACAGGTCTTCGAGTACACCGAGCTGGTGAAGCACGAGGGCCTCTCGCTCTCGTCGGACCCGTACGGCTCCGTGTTCTACCTGACCACCGGCTTCCACGGACTGCACGTGACAGGCGGGCTCATCGCCTTCCTGCTGGTCCTGGGCCGGACGTACGCCGCCAAGAGGTTCACTCATGAGCAGGCAACCGCCGCCATCGTCGTGTCCTACTACTGGCACTTCGTCGATGTCGTCTGGATCGGCCTCTTCGCCACGATCTACATGATCAAGTAATCGGCGCCGCCGACACGGCGGACCGAGACATCCAGCAAGCATCGACGCAGAAGATCCTGACACCGGGGTAATCCGTGAAAAAGCTCTCCGCACGACGACGCCATCCGCTGGCGGCGGTCGTCGTCCTACTTCTCGCGCTGGCGGCCACGGGGGGGCTGTACGCCGCGTTCGCGCCCGCGGGCACGGCGAAGGCCGATGAAACCGCCCAGTCCCTCGCCATCGAGGAGGGCAAGAAGCTCTACTCCGTAGGCTGCGCCAGCTGCCACGGAACCGGCGGTCAGGGCACCACTGACGGCCCCTCCCTCGTCGGCGTCGGTTCGGCGTCGGTCGACTTCCAGGTCGGCACGGGCCGTATGCCGGCCCAGCAGCCGGGCGCCCAGGTCCCGAAGAAGAAGGTCATCTACTCGCAGGCTGAGATCGATCAGCTCGCGGCGTACGTCGCCTCTCTCGGTTCCGGCCCGATCACGCCGACCGCGCAGCAGTACAACCCGGCGGGCGCCAACGCCGCCAAGGGTGGCGAACTGTTCCGCACCAACTGTGCCCAGTGCCACAACTTCACCGGCGAGGGTGGCGCGCTGACCCATGGCAAGTACGCCCCGAGCCTCGAAGGCGTGAGCCCGAAGCACCTCTACGAGGCCATGCAGACCGGCCCGCAGAACATGCCCTCCTTCCCGGACACGACCATGCCGGAGCAGGAGAAGAAGGACATCATCGCGTACGTCCAGGCCGTCAACGGCGAGAAGGCCGACAGCCCGGGCGGTCTCTCGCTCGGTGGCCTCGGCCCCGTCAGTGAGGGTCTGTTCGCCTGGATCTTCGGTCTGGGCGCGCTGATCGCAGTTGCCGTCTGGGTCGCGGCCCACACCGCTAAGGCCAAGAAGTCATGAGTAGCCAAGAGATTCCAGAAGAGACCCTGCCGGCAGGGCAGGACACCGCGCACGGCGCGGTGAAGGTCGCCGACGACCCGTTCGCCGACCCGGGGCTCCCGCCCCACAAGCCCCGCATCCAGGACATCGACGAGCGGGCCGCCCGTCGGTCCGAGCGCGCGGTCGCCTTCATGTTCACGCTGTCGATGCTGGCCACCGTCGCCTTCATCGCCTCGTACGTGATCTTCCCGGTCGACAAGATCGTGTACATCTGGCCCTTCGGCCGGGTGTCCGCGCTCAACTTCGCGCTCGGCTGGACCCTCGGTCTCGCCCTCTTCTTCATCGGCGCGGGCGCGGTCCACTGGGCCCGCACCCTGATGTCCGACGTCGAGATCGCGGACGAGCGGCACCCGATCCAGGCCGACGCCGAGACCAAGGCGAAGGTCATGTCGGACTTCGCGGCCGGTGCCGCCGAGTCGGGCATGGGCCGCCGCAAGCTCATCCGCAACACGATGTTCGGCGCGCTGTCGCTCGTACCGCTCTCCGGCATCGTGCTGCTGCGCGACATGGGCCCCCTGCCCGAGAAGAAGCTCCGGACCACCATGTGGGCCAAGGGGCTTCAGCTCATCAACATGAACACGCACGAGCCGCTGCGTCCCGAGGACGTCGCCGTGGGTTCGCTGACCTTCGCGATGCCCGAGGGCCTCTCGGAGCACGACCACCACTTCCAGACCGAGATCGCCAAGGCCGCCCTGATGATCGTCCGGATCCAGCCGGAGGACATCAAGGACAAGCGCGAGCTCGAGTGGTCGCACGAGGGCATCGTCGCCTTCTCGAAGATCTGCACCCACGTGGGCTGCCCGATCTCCCTGTACGAGCAGCAGACGCACCACGTCCTCTGCCCGTGCCACCAGTCCACCTTCGACCTCTCCGACGGCGCCCGCGTCATCTTCGGCCCGGCCGGTCACGCCCTTCCGCAGCTGCGGATCGGTGTGAACGACAAGGGCTTCCTGGAGGCGCTCGGCGACTTCGACGAGCCCGTCGGTCCTGCCTTCTGGGAGCGCGGATGAGCACCGTGACCGACACATCGAAGAAGGCGCCCGCGGGTGAGCGGGTCGCCGACTGGGCCGACGGACGCCTGGGGATCTACTCGCTGGCCAAGGCCAACATGCGGAAGATCTTCCCGGACCACTGGTCCTTCATGCTGGGCGAGATCTGCCTCTACAGCTTCCTCATCATCATCCTGACGGGCGTCTATCTGACGATGTTCTTCCACCCGTCGATGAACGAGGTGGAGTACGCGGGACCGTACGTCCCGCTCCAGGGACAGCTGATGTCCGAGGCGTTCAACTCGACCATGCACATCTCGTTCGAGGTGCGCGGTGGTCTGCTCATCCGGCAGATCCACCACTGGGCGGCGCTGATCTTCCTCGCCGGCATGTTCGTGCACATGATGCGCGTGTTCTTCACCGGCGCGTTCCGCAAGCCGCGTGAGATCAACTGGCTGTTCGGCTTCCTGCTGTTCTTCCTGGGCATGTTCACCGGCTTCACCGGTTACTCGCTCCCGGACGACCTGCTCTCCGGCACCGGTGTCCGCTTCATGCAGGGCGCGATCCTGTCCGTGCCGGTCGTCGGCACGTACCTGTCGATGTTCCTGTTCGGCGGCGAGTTCCCCGGCGGCGACTTCGTGGCCCGGTTCTACTCGGCCCACGTGCTGCTGCTGCCCGGCATCATGCTCGGTCTCGTGGTGGCCCACCTCATCCT
This sequence comes from Streptomyces sp. NPDC058671, assembly GCF_042716475.1. NCBI lineage: Bacteria > Bacillati > Actinomycetota > Actinomycetes > Kitasatosporales > Streptomycetaceae > Streptomyces > Streptomyces sp. NPDC058671. Next base: position 13,204 of record NZ_JBHXSA010000038.1, read on the forward strand.
GGTGTTCTTCCACAAGCACACGCAGTTCGCCGGCCCCGGCCGCACGAACAACAACGTCGTGGGCATGCCGCTGCTGCCGGTCTACATGGCCAAGGCCGGAGGCTTCTTCTTCCTGGTCTTCGGTGTCATCGCCATCATCTCGGCGATCGCCTCGATCAACCCGATCTGGGCGCTCGGCCCGTACCGCCCGGACCAGGTGTCCACCGGCGCCCAGCCCGACTGGTACATGGGCTTCGCCGAGGGTCTGATCCGTGTCATGCCGGGCTGGGAGATCAACCTGTGGGGCCACACGCTGGTCCTCGGCGTGATGATCCCGCTGGCCATCTTCCCGGCGGTCCTCGCCGCGATCGCGGTCTACCCGTTCATCGAGTCCTGGATCACCGGCGACAAGCGCGAGCACCACATCGCGCAGCGCCCGCGCAACGCTCCGACGCGCACCGCCTTCGGTGTCGCCTGGATCACCGCGTACATGATCATGCTGGTGGGTGGTGGAAACGACCTCTGGGCGACCCACTTCCACCTGTCGATCAACTCGATCACCTGGTTCGTGCGGATCTTCTTCTTCGTCGGCCCGGTCATCGCGTTCATCGTCACCAAGCGGATCTGCCTCGGCCTCCAGCGCCGCGACAAGGACAAGGTGCTGCACGGACGCGAGTCCGGCATCATCAAGCGCCTGCCGCACGGTGAGTTCGTCGAGGTCCACGAGCCGCTCAGCCAGGGCGAGCTGCACCGCCTCACCGCGCACGAGCAGTACGAGGCCGCGGCGCTGCCGCCGGCCGTCGACGAGAACGGCGTGGAGCGCAAGGTCGGGCGCGTGGAGAAGCTCCGGATCAAGCTCAACAAGGGCTACTACGGCGACGACAGCCAGATCGCCAAGCCCACGGTCGAGGAGTACAAGGCGATCCAGGACGGCCACGGCCACCACTGATCACCTGAACTCCTGACCTGCCGGTCGCCACGGCGAGAGCCCCGTCCATTCGATGGACGGGGCTCTTTGCCGTCCCCGGGGCTCGATAGGCTGGCCATGACCTGTTGCGCGCGCAATCGACGATGGAGCTGCCATGAGCGCTGTGACCCCCGCTGGAGGATCGACGTCGGCGGGCCGCTCCTGGCCCGTCGTCCTGGACGGTCTGCTGACCGGCCGCGACCAGAGCGCCGAGGACACCGCCTGGGCGATGGACCGGATCCTGCGCGGCGAGGCCACCGACGCCCAGATCGCCGGGTTCGCGGTCGCCCTGCGCGCCAAGGGCGAGACCGTCGAGGAGATCTCGGGGCTCGTGCGCACCATGTACGAGCACGCCAACACGATCGAGGTGCCCGGCCCCTCCGTCGACATCGTCGGCACCGGCGGCGACGGCGCCAAGACCGTCAACATCTCGACCATGTCCGCGATCGTCGTGGCCGGCACCGGAGCCAAGGTCGTCAAGCACGGCAACCGGGCCGCGTCCTCCGCGTCCGGCGCCTCCGACGTCCTGGAGAAGCTCGGCGTCAACCTGGAGCTGACCCCGCGGCGGGTCGCCGAGGTCGCGGAGGAGGCCGGGATCACCTTCTGCTTCGCGGTGAAGTTCCACCCGGCGCTGCGTCATGTCGCCGCGGCCCGCAGGGAGCTCGGCATCCGGACCACCTTCAACTTCCTCGGTCCGCTCACCAACCCCGCCCGGGTGCGGGCCCAGGCCACCGGTGTCGCCGACGCCCGGATGGCCCCCATCATGGCCGGGGTGCTCGCCGAGCGCGGCTCCTCCGCGCTCGTCTTCCGCGGCGACGACGGGCTCGACGAGCTGACCACCACCGCCACCTCGCGGGTCTGGGTGGTCCGCGACGGCGCGGTACGGGAGGAGGCCTTCGACCCCCGGGACGTCGGCATCGACCTCGTGCCGGTGGAGGCCCTGCGCGGCGCGGACGCCTCGTACAACGCGGACGTCGCCCGCCGGCTGCTCGCGGGGGAGACCGGTCCGGTACGGGACGCGGTGCTGCTCAACTCGGCGGCGGCGCTCGTCGCGCTCGCCCCGGGGGAGGGCACCCTCGCGGAGCAGATCCGCGTCGGCATCGACAAGGCCGCGGAGGCGATCGACTCCGGCGCGGCCCGCCGGGCCCTGGAGCGCTGGATCGCCGTCAGCAACGCGTAGCGCGTGCACCGCCGTTCGACCCCGGTCCAGCATGCGGACCGGGGTCTTGCGCTTCGGCGATCATGTGGCAGGATGTCCTACAGGTCACGAGTGACAGCGTTTTGGCCCCGGCTTGCTGTCCGGCAACCCTCCGTCCGTGGCGGGGTGCCCCGGGTGATGACCAGGCCGTAGGCAGCGAGGTCTACGGCAAGCGCGGACCCCTCGAACACCAGGGGTCCTGGTCTCTCGAGGAGCTTTTTCCGTGAGCAAGCGAATGCGATAGGGCGAATCCGCCCCTACTTCACCCTCGGAACAGGGTCACTTCCGCGTACCCGCGTGCGCCCCCGACGTCTCCGAGGCATCACCCGTACCCCGCCGCGTCCGGCCGCGTACGGATCACCGAAGCCATTCCGCACCGCCCGCCGGGAGATACCGCCATGTCCGCACGCACTCACGCCGCCGTCGCCCCCGCCGCCGACGAGTCCGCCGACTCCTGCTGCGCCGCCCCGCTGCCCGTCCTCGGCCGGGACGTCACCGTCCCGCTCGTCACCGGCGGCGACGTGACCTACGCGGCGCTCGACTACGCGGCCAGCGCCCCGGCCCTCCAGCGGGTCTGGGACGACGTCGCCGCGTACGCCCCGTACTACGGCAGCGTCCACCGCGGCGCCGGTTATCTCTCCCAGCTCTCCACCGACCTCTTCGAGAACAGCCGCGCCACCGTCGCCGAGTTCCTCGACTGCCGCCCCGACGACCAGGTCGTCTTCACCCGCTCCACCACCGACTCGCTCAACCTGCTCGCCGCCACCCTCCCCGCCGACTGCCAGGTCTTCGTCTTCGAGACCGAGCACCACGCCTCACTGCTGCCGTGGCAGGACGCCCGCGTCACCTACCTCGACGCCCCGCGCACCCCGGAGCAGGCCGTCGCCACCCTGGAGCGCGCCCTCGCCGACCGCGACCCCTCCCCGAACTCCCGGACCCGGTCGGGCACGGGAGGCCCCGCGAGCCCCGCGCTCGTCTGCGTCACCGGCGCCTCCAACGTCACCGGGGAGCTGTGGCCGGTGAAGGAGCTCGCCGCCGCCGCGCACGCCCACGGCGCCCGCATCGTGCTCGACGCCGCCCAGCTCGCGCCCCACCACCCGGTCTCCGTCCAGGACCTGGACGTGGACTGGATCGCCTTCTCCGGGCACAAGCTGTACGCGCCCTTCGGCTCGGGCGTCCTCGCCGGCCGCGCCGACTGGCTCCAGGACGCCGAGCCCTACCTCGCGGGCGGCGGCGCCTCCCGCAGGGTGGCGCGCCGGGCCGACGGCGGGGTGGACGTGGAGTGGCACACCACCGCGGCCCGCCACGAGGCCGGCTCCCCGAACGTCATCGGCGTGTACTCCATCGCCTCCGCCTGCAGGGCGCTCACCGAAGCAGGCTTCGACGCCCTCGTCGCGCGGGAGCGGCACCTGATCGCCACGGTCCGCGCGGGCCTCGCCGAGGTCCCCGAGGTGAAGGTGCTGTCGCTGTTCGGCGACGACGCGCCCCGGGTCGGCGTCATCTCCTTCGTCGTGGAGGGCTGGAACAGCTCCCACTTCGCCGCCGCGCTCTCCGCCGAGTACGGCATCGGCGTCCGCGACGGACTCTTCTGCGCCCACCCGCTGGTCCGCACGCTGCTCGGCGGCGACCCGGGGACCCAGGGCGAGTGCGGCGCCCCCGAGGCCGCGCCCGGTGAGAGGTCCCTCAACGCCATCCGGGTGAGCTTCGGCGCCGGTACGCCCGACGAGCACGTGGAGCGGTTCGTCGGCGCGGTGAAGGAACTCGTCCGCGACGGCGCGCGGTGGAACTACCGCACCGAGGACGGCCGCTGCGTTCCCGACCGCGGCTGAGCGCTCACTCGTACGGGTGAAGGGGGCCTCCCGACCGGGAGGCCCCCTTCAGTCCTGCCGCGCACGAGGTCTCAGGACTCCAGACCGATGGCGAAGGCCGCCTCCAGGTCGTGCTGGGAGTACGTGCGGAAGGCGACGTGGGTGTCCGTGGCCTCGACGCCCGGGATCTTGCTGATGCTGCCGGGGATCACGTCCGCCAGGTCGTCGTGGCGCGGCACCCGGACCATGGCGATCAGGTCGTACGTACCGGTCACCGAGAAGACCTCGCTGACGCTGTCGAGCGCGGCGATCGACTCGGCGATCTCGGGGATGCGGTCCACGCTGGTCTTGATGAGCACGATCGCGGTGATCACGGCTGGCTTTCTCCCTCGGTCGCCGCGGCTTGGGCTTTCACTCTATCCCCACCCCGGTGGCGCCCCCAGGCGTAGGGGAAGCCGACGGAGAAGCCCACCACATGCGCCAGATAGGCGACGCCGGGACCGGCACCCGCGGCCCGCGCGGCCAGCCACTGGAGCACGAACCAGAAGATCAGCACGATCCAGGCGGGGAAGCGCAGCGGAAGGAAGAAGAGGAAGGGGAAGAGGCTGGTGACCCTGGCGCGCGGGAAGAGGAAGAGGAACGCCCCCAGCACCCCCGAGATCGCCCCCGACGCCCCGACCAGCGTCTGCTCGCTGTGCGCGTGCGCCGCCGCGTACCCGAGGAGCGCGAGGTAGCCGGTGCCCAGGTAGAAGAGGGCGAACTCGACGGCGCCCATGCGCTCCTCGGTCATCGCGCCGAACACGTACAGGAACAGCATGTTCCCCAGCAGATGGAGCCAGCTGCCGTGGACGAAGAGCGCGGTCAGTGGGGTGAGCAGGGCTCGCGGCTCGCCGCTCATCAGCTCGGCGGGGACGACGCCCCAGCGCCGGAAGTACACGCCCTGCGCCGCGAGGAGCTGATCTCCCGTGCCGTGCGCCGGGTCGAGTCCGGAGACCGGACTGATCACGAAGAGGACACAGCAGGCGGCGATCAGTCCGTAGGTCACCGTGGGCCCGCCGCGGGCGCCGCGCCAGGACCCCAGGACAGCACGGACCGCTCCTCGCCAATCGATCACGGACAGATCATGGCGTACCCCGGACGAAGTGGACAGAGTGCCTCGCCGTGCCCCCGCCGACCCGTGAGGCCGTAGGGTTACGGGCAGTACGACCGCAGTTCGACGGCGCACCGCGGCTCCCGCACCTGGTAATACGCAACAGGAAGAAGGACGGCTCGATGACGACGGTTCCCCTGCCGACCGCCGAGACCCGCTGGCGCTGCACGCTCTGCGGCAACCTGACCCGCTTCGACGTGACCCGCTCCTCCAAGGTCGTCGAGTACGTCCATCTGGACCTCGCGGGGGAGCCGAAGGTCGAGGAGCGGCAGGTGGTCAGTGAGACCATCGAGTCGGTCCGCTGCCGCTGGTGCAACGCGGTGGACCAGATCGAACTGGTGGACAGGCCGGGCGCCGCCTCCTGAGGGACGGCGCGGATGACATAGGGGTGACGGATCGTGGAGCAGCCCGCGCACGGTGGTGAGCCGGCCGGCGCGGCAGGTGACGCTGCCGAGACGCTCGACCACCCACTGCCGGAAGGCGTACGGCGGCGGGTCGTCGCGCTGGTCGCGGACGCCTTCGGCGGGCTGACCGTCGCGGAGCTGCCCGCACCCCTGAGGCAGTACGCCCGGTTCACCGCGAGCCGGCGGGCCAAGTTCGCCGGGAACGCGATGGCGGCCGCCCTGGAGAGCGACCCGCTGTTCCGGCAGCGGATCGGCGAGCGGTTCAAGCTGGGCCAGCCCGAGCTGGCCGGCGCCGTCGAGACCGGTACCCCGCCCGCCGCCGCCGACCCCGTCGACGTGGCGGCGGCCGCCTACGTGCTGCGCCCGCCCGGCTGGGTCAAGCTCGTGGCCGCCGCGGGCGAGGAGGCCCTGCGCGCCGACGCCGAGCGCGCCGACGAGGCCGGCCGGCGCGAGCTGGAGCGGCTGCGCGAGGAGCTCGCCGGCGCCCGCGACCGCTCCCGGGACGAGACCGAGCAGCTGCGGCGCGACCTGGAGACGGCCAGGAAGGAAGCGGAATCGCTTCACCGCAAGCTGCGCAGCGCCCAGAGCGACGTGAAGCGCGGCGAGGCGGCGCTGCGCCGCGTCCGGGGCGAGATCGAGACCGCGCGGGCCGAGGCGGCCGCCCAGGTGTCCTCGGCCGAGAGCGAGAGCCGACGGCTCAAGGCCCGGCTGGGCGAGGTCGAGGCGGCCCTGGAGGCGAGCCGCAGATCGGCCCGTGAGGGGCGCTCGGTGGAGGACATGCGGCTGCGGCTGCTGCTCGACACCGTCCTCGACGCCGCCCAGGGGCTGCGCCGCGAACTCGCGCTGCCGCCCGTCTCGACGCACCCGGCGGACACGGTGGACGCGGTGGAGCCGGGGCGGATGTCCCCGAAGGACATCGCGGCGCGGGCGCTCTCGGAGACCGATCCGGCGCTGCTCGACCAGCTCCTCGCGCTGCCACAGGCCCATCTGGTCGTCGACGGCTACAACGTCACCAAGACCGGCTATCCCACGATGCCGCTGGAGAAGCAGCGGCTGCGGCTGCTCGGCTCCCTGTCCGCCCTCGCGGCCCGCTCGGGCGCCGAGGTCACCTGTGTCTTCGACGGGGCGGAGCTGGCGGCCCCGGTGCTGCTCGCGCCGCCGCGCGGGGTGCGGGTGCTGTTCTCCAAGCCCGGTGTCACGGCCGACGAGTTGATCCGGCAGCTGGTGCGGGCGGAGCCGCCGGGTCGGCCGGTGGTGGTGGTCTCCACGGACCGCGAGGTGGCCGACGGCGTGGCGAAGGCGGGGGCACGGCCGGTCGCGTCCGCCTTGTTGCTGAAGCGGCTTTCGCGGCTCTCGTGACGCATGGCAACTCCTGGGTCTTATGCCCGAATTCTGGATGGCGGACCGTCAAGTGGTCATCACTGCCCGTGCGATGCGTGTAAATAAAGTGGTGCCTGAGCGATATTTTTGCCAGTGGGATTTGAACTGATCACAACTTGGTCACTAGGGTCGGCCTTCGAACCTTCGCGCGGTTGATCATCCATCCGGGGTGGCAGCGAAGGAACCGCCTTCCCTTGACCGGTTGGGCGGCTCGAGGAAGAAGGAGCTCGCCTTCGTGGCGTCCCACCGTCGACCCAAGCAGCCGAGCCGCACCCGCGTGACCGTGCTCACCGTGACCGCGGCCGCCGCCGTCGCCCTCACCGCACAGTCCGGTGCCCAAGCGGCCCCCGCCAAGCCCAAGATCGACGAGGTCAAGTCCAAGGTCGACGCACTGCACCACGAGGCCGAGGAGGCCACGGAGCAGTACAACCTCGCCGAGGAGCGCCGCGGCACGCTGCAGAAGGAGATCGGCCAGCTCCAGGACAAGGTCGCCCGCGGTCAGCAGGAGCTCAACACCCTGCGCGACCAGATCGGTTCGGTCGCCAGCGCCCAGTACCGCTCCGGCGGCATCGACCCGGCGCTCCAGCTCTTCCTCTCCGCCGACCCGGACACCTACCTCGACAAGGCGTCCGCGATCGACCAGGTCAGCGCTCAGCAGGCCGACGTGCTCACCTCCATCCAGGCGAAGCAGCGCACCCTCGCCCAGCAGCGGGCCGAGGCCACCACGAAGCTGGCCGACCTCGAGGACGTCCGCAAGACCCTCGGTGCCAAGAAGAAGAAGTTCCAGGGCAAGCTCGCGGAGGCGCAGAAGCTCCTCAACACCCTCACCGCGGCCGAGAAGGCCAAGCTGGAGCAGGAGGAGCGGGCCAAGGAGCAGCGCGCGAGTCGCGCCGCCGGCGAGCGGATGGACCTCGGCAACGAGGCCCCCGCGAACGGCTACGGCGCCGCGGCGCTCGCCGCCGCCGCCACCCAGGTCGGCAAGCCGTACGTCTCCGGCGCCGAGGGCCCCGGCGCGTACGACTGCTCCGGTCTGACCATGTGGGCTTACGGCCAGGCCAACGTCCAGCTCACCCGCACCACCTACACCCAGCAGAACGACGGCGTGAAGATCGGCCGCAGCCAGCTCAAGCCGGGCGACCTGGTCTTCTTCAACGGCCTGTCGCACGTGGGTCTGTACGCGGGCAACAACACGATCCTGCACGCCCCCAAGCCGGGCGCCAGCGTCCGCTACGAGTCCATGAGCTACATGGGCACGTTCCAGTTCGGTGTCCGCATCGGCGGCTGACGCCCGACGACCCTGCGGTATGCCGCCCGAACGGGTGGTTCACCGCGACCCCGACTGACCTGACGCCCCGCCGGTGACCTGTGTTCTCCGGCGGGGCGTCACTGTGTGTGTCCATCGGCTTCGTTGGACGCCGACTGATCAACGGCTACTGTCTGCCGCGCCAGTCTGCGTCGAGCCGAACGGAGCGCGATTCGTGGCGTCCCACCGCCGACCCGCCAGGGTCACCGTCCTCACCGCCGCCGCGGCGACCGCGGCGGCGTCCCTCGGGGCCGTCCCCGCGAGCGCCGACCCCGGAGCCGGGACCGAGGCCACCCGGGCCACGGTCGACCGCCTCTTCGAGGAGGCCGAGCGGGCCACCGAGGGCTACAACAAGGCGGACGAGAAGGCGGACGCGCTGCGCCGGACGGTCTCCCAGGCCCGGGACGGGCTCGCCCGCGGCCAGGAGCGCATCAACCACATGCGGGGCGCGCTCGGCTCGGTCGCCGGGGCCCAGTACCGCTCCGGCGGCATCGACCCCGCCCTCGCCCTGCTGCTCTCCTCGGACCCGGACAGCTACCTCGACCGGGCCGCCGCCCTGGAGCGGCTCACCGCCCGCCAGGGCGCCGCGCTCACCGAACTCCAGCGGGAGCAGCGCCGACTGGACCAGAAGCGGTCCGAGGCCCGTACCGCCCTGGTCGAACTCGACCGCAGCCGGGCCGAGGTCGCCCGCCACAAGCGCACCGTCGAGCGCAAGCTCGCCGAGGCCCGCCGGGTGCTCGCGAGTCTCACCGCCGAGGAGCGCGCCGACTTCGACCGGGCCTCCAGGTCGGGCGGACGTGACGGCGGACAGGAAGGCGGGCGCGACGGCGGACGGGAGGGCGGACGCGCCTCCGGGCCCGCCGAGGAAGCGCCCCCCGCGGCCGACCTCGGCCCGGCCTCCTCGCGGGCCGCCGCCGCGGTGATCGCCGCCCGCAGCGCGATCGGCAAGCCGTACGTGTGGGGGGCGACGGGCCCCTCCGCCTTCGACTGCTCGGGCCTGATGGTCTGGTCGTACCGGCAGGCCGGGATCAGCCTGCCGCGGACCTCGTCGGCGCAGCGGTACGCGGGGCGTCGGGTGCCGCTCGCGCAGGCGCAGCCCGGCGACCTCGTCACGTACCGCGGCGACGCCAGCCACGTCGGGATCTACGCGGGCGGCGGGCAGGTCATCCACGCCCCCTATCCGGGCGCGCGGGTCCGCTACGACCCGGTGGACATGATGTCGCACGCGACGGTGACCCGGGTCTGAGCCCGGGGGCACCACCGGCCCCGTGCCGCCCCGTCCCGCACGGGAAGCGGGGCCGGCCGTTCCGACCGTACGATCGGGGCGTGGCAGGTCAGGGGAGTGGAGCGGCGCGCGGCGCGGCCGGGTGTCTGCTGGCAGCTCTCCTGGCCCTCGGCGGGTGCACCGCGCCCACGCCGGCCGACCCGGCACCCCGGGAGATCCAGAGCCTGCTCGACCGGCACGCGCGCGCCCTCGTCGACCGTGACGAGCCCGGCTTTCTCGCGGCCCTCGACCCTTCGCTCGTACCGGCCGCCCGCACGCAGTTCGACCGGCTCGCCGAGGTCCCCCTGGGCCGCCTGAGCTACCGCGTCACCGACGTCGAGCGGACCGGCGAGGGCACGGCCACCGCCGAGGCCGAGCTGGGGTACCGGATCGAGGGTTACGACCCCGGGCCCGTCACCACCGGACGGATCCTGGACCTCGCGGAGCGGGACGGCCGCTGGTACGTGACCGGCGACCGGGCCGTCGAGGGCGCCCCGCAGCAGCTGTGGCAGCAGGGGCGGGTCGAGGCGGTGACCGGCCGGCGCAGCCTCGTCCTCGGCGTCGGCCAGAGCGACGAGCGGCTCCGGGAGATCGCGGCCGCCGCCGACCGGGCGGTGCCCGCGGTCGGGGAGGCATGGCACGGCGACTGGGCGGGCCGCGTCGTGGTCCTCGTACCCGCGTCGGTCGAGGCGATGGGACGGCTCCTCGGCGGACCCGCCGCCTCCTACCGGGGCATCGCGGCCGTCACCACCGGCGAGACGGGCGGCGGTCCGCAGGCGCCCGCCGACCGGGTGATCGTGAACCCCGACGCGTACGCGGTGCTCGGCGCGTTCGGCCGGCAGCTGGTCCTCACCCACGAGGCCACCCATGTCGCGACCCGGGTCCAGACCACCGGGGCCACCCCGATCTGGCTCTCGGAGGGCTTCGCCGACTGGGTCGCCTACCGCGGCACCGGCCGAACCGCCGACCAGGCCGCGCCCGAGCTCGCCCGCGCGGTCCGCGCGGGCGAACTGCCCGCCCGGCTCCCGGAGGACCCCGAGTTCGGCTTCGGCGGGGACGCGGAGGCCCTGGCACGGGCCTACGAGGGCGGCTGGCTGGCCTGCGAGCTGATCGCCGACCGCTGGGGCGAGGAGGAGCTGACGGCCTTCTACCGCGCCGTCGGGGCCCACCCGGGCCGCGAGGGCGCGGTGGAGAAGGCACTTCAGGACGTGCTCGGCACCACCCCGGAGGACTTCACCGCCGACTGGCGCGCCCATCTGGTGGAGCGGCTCGGCCACTAGGGGCGGGCCGAGTCGCGAGCTCGCCGAAGACGGGGATAATTTGCGCGCATGACCGGCGACACCCGGGGTAAGCGCGGCCCCGAGGGGTCGAGAGACGTGTTGATCGATGAGGGAGGGCCCGAGAGTGCTGACGACGGCGACGAGGACACAGGCGGAGAACGCTGCGAACGGTATGGCGAGCCTGCCGACCATCGACGACCCGCTCAAGGTCGCTCCGAAGGACGCCCGGGCGATGTCCAGGCTGTTCTTCGGGCAGCTGACGGCCCTTGAGGAGGGCACGCACGAGTACCAGTACGTGCGCAACACCCTCATCGAGATGAACATGTCCCTCGTCCGCTACGCGGCGGGCCGCTTCCGCAGCCGTGGCGCCGACGAGATGGAGGACATCGTCCAGGTCGGGATGATCGGCCTGATCAAGGCCATCGACCGCTTCGAGCTGTCCCGCGAGGTCGAGTTCACCACCTTCGCCGTCCCCTACATCGTGGGCGAGATCAAGCGGTTCTTCCGCGACACCTCCTGGGCCGTGCACGTCCCGCGCCGCCTCCAGGAGGCCCGCGTCGAACTCGCCCGCGCCACCGACGAGTTGAGCACCCGGCTCGGCCGCACGCCCACGGTCAAGGAGCTGGCCGAGCTGATGAGCCTGTCGGAGGACGAGGTCATCGAGGCCCGTCTCGCCGCGAACGGCTACAACTCCAGCTCGCTCGACGCCGCGATCACCGGCGACAGTGAGGACGGCGAGGCGGCGCTCGCCGACTTCATCGGCGCCGAGGACCCCGCCATGGAGCTCGTCGAGGACTTCCACGCCCTCGCGCCCCTGATCGCCGGACTCGCCGACCGCGACCGGCGGATCCTCCACATGCGCTTCGTCGAGGAGCTCACCCAGGCCCAGATCGGCGAGCAGCTGGGCTGCTCCCAGATGCACGTCTCCCGCCTGCTGTCCCGCACGCTGCAGCAGCTTCGCGAAGGCATGCTCACCACCCAGTGCTGAGACCCGGCCGAGGAGCCGCCGCCCCCCCCGGCGGTCTCCTCGGCCCCACCCCGTCACCCTGTCGCGCCGGTCGCTCCGACCGGCGCCCTTCCTTTTCCCGTCGACCAGGTGAGTCATGACGCGTACACACGAGATACCGGAACTCCGCGGGGACACCCTCGACGACCAGACGTCTTCGCCTCCCTCCGACGACCGCAAGCACCGGCTCCGGCGGCGCTTGGAGCGCCTGATCGGCATCGCCGCCACCGAGGGGAACTCCCTGGTGGCCCTGCGCAACGGGGACGAGATCTTCGACGCCATGCTGACGGCCATCCGTTCCGCCGAGCACACGGTGGACATGATGACGTTCGTCTACTGGCGCGGTGACATAGCCAATGAATTCGCCCGGGCCCTCGCCGACCGTGCCCGGGAAGGGATACGCGTGCGTCTCCTTCTGGACGGCTTCGGCAGCCGGCTGATCGAGAAGGACCAGCTGCGGGCGATGGAACAGGCCGGGGTGCAGGTGTCCTGGTTCCGCAAGCCGCTCTACCTGTCGCCGTTCAAGCAGAATCACCGCTGCCACCGCAAGGCCCTCGTCGTGGACGAGCGCGTGGCGTTCACCGGCGGCGTCGGCATCGCCCAGGAGTGGTGCGGCGACGCCCGCAACGAGAACGAATGGCGCGACACCCACGTCGAGGTACGGGGTCCGGCGGTGGACGGCATCGCCGCCGCGTTCGCGCAGAACTGGGCCGAGTGCCACCAGGACCTCTTCGACGAGCGCGACCGCTTCGTCGAGCACGAACGGCAGGGGGACGCGGTCGTGCAGGTCGTGCGCGGCTCGGCCAGCATCGGCTGGCAGGACATGCAGACCCTGATCCGGGTGATGCTCGAATCCGCCGAGGAGCGGGTGCGCCTCGCCACGGCGTACTTCGCGCCGGACGCCTACTTCATCGGGCTGCTGTGCGCGGCCGCCAGGCGCGGGGTCGAGGTCGAGATCCTGCTCCCGGGGCCCCATACCGACAAGCGCGTCTGCCAACTGGCCGGGCAGCACTACTACGAGGAACTGACCGCCTGCGGCGTGAAGATCTACGAGTACCAGCCGACGATGATGCACGCCAAGGTCATCACCGTGGACCGGACCGCCAGCCTGATCGGCTCGACCAACTTCAACCGGCGCTCCCTCGACCACGACGAAGAGGTCATGCTCGCCGTCCTGGACGAGACCTTCACCGCCACCCTGGACGAGCACTTCGACCAGGACCTCGAAGTCAGCGAACGGATCAGCGGCGGCCGCTGGAAGAGACGCTCGCCCGTCCAGCGCGCCCGGGAGGCAGCCGTACTGCCGATACGCCGCTTCCTGTGACCGGACGGTCGCCAGGGGCGCCGTTCCGGGCGGTCAGCGGCTGAGGTAGAAGCGGACGGTGGTGCCGTCCGGAGCCGTGTGCACCCGGACCAGGTCGGCGAGGTAGTTGACCAGGAGCAGGCCGCGCCCGCCCAGCTGGCCCCGGGCCGCCGGGCGGCGGCCGGCCAGCGGGTCGGCCAGGCGGCCGCCGTCCTCGACCTCGCACACGATCCGCTCGCTCTCGGCCCAGATCCGCAGGGTGCCGGAGCCACCGCCGTGGATCACGCTGTTGGTCGTCAGTTCCGACACCGCGAGCGCGAGGTCCTGTGCCCGGCCGCCGGGCAGCCCCAGCCCCTCGGCCTCCTTGACCGCGAAGTGACGCGCCGCCGGCAGCTCCTCGGCGCCGAAGGAGACGGTCGCGGCGCCCGTCGGACGGACCAGGGGCTCGTTGTAGCGGGCGACGACCGTCTGCCAGTCGTAGGAGGGGCTGCTCAGTTCACGTCCCCGGTCGATGACCGTGGGGTGGGTGGCCCAGGCGTCGGCGATGACCTCGGCGTCCAGACGTACCGTGTCGTAGGGGCACAGGATGGTCGCGTCCCGCCCCTGGAAGGCGCTGTTGATCAGCGCTTCGTGCTGCACGCACGCGGGGTACTCCGTGGCTGTACGGCCGGCCCAGATCGGCTCGCCGATGATGCGGACGTGGCCTTCGGGATGGGCGTCGGCGAACGCTCTCAGCACTCCCGGGATGATCCGGCCGGGGTTGCGGCCGGCCTCGGTCATGTCGAGGAACTGGACATCCTCGGCACCGGGCCCGAGAGCGTTCTTGATCAGTTCGAGGTTGGGGCCGGGCACCGCGACCGCCACGGCCTCCCCGGCGGCCAGGCCCTCCTGGACGAAGGGCACGGTTCCGGCCACGTACTCCCGCTCGTCCCGGTAGAACAGGGCCGGGTGAACGAAGGTCTCGCCGGCGGCAACTGTACTCATCGCTGTGCCACCTCGATCGTCGACAGGTCGGGCCAGAACATGTCCAGTACGCGCCGCAGCTCCGACGGCGGGTCCTCAAGGACGATACGGCCCTCGGGCAGGTTCTGCGCCGTGACCGCCAGAGCGGCCACGCCGGCCACGTCGACGAACCGGAGCCCCGACATCTCCACGTAGGAGACGTCCGTGTGGCGCCGCGCCATGGTCGTCAGGGCGTCTTCCCAGGAAGGGCGCGAGACCACGTTGACCTCGCCCATGGCTCTCACCCCCGGTCGCCCTGACAAGGGGCCTACCTCCAGCAGAGCCCGCCCCGACGACCGCATCGGGCGGAACCGGTCCGCGTCGTGTGGGGCATCCACGCTCTGTTCTCCTACGTCGGCGTCGGCAGTGGCCTCATCCGACCCCGTAGCCTAACCGACCGGGGATTCCCGCGACATCCCGGGGGGATGCGTACCGGCGGGGGTCCGTCCCGCCGTGCGCCGGGGGCCCGGCACCCTCGCCGGTCCCGGACCGGGCGGGGCATACTGCGTGGCATGGACAGCACCAGCGGCAACCTGTCCCCGAGGGACGACGAGGGGACCACAGCCCGCACCGACCAGTACACCGTCGGCGGGGCGTGCGTCGTCGTCGCCCGCGGCGACCTGGACCTCAGTACGCTCCAGCCGCTCACCGACGCCCTGACCACAGCGGGCAGCACCTACCCCGTGGTGATCCTCGACGCCTCGGAGATCACCTTCGGGGACTCGACCTTCCTCAATCTGGTCCTCCACACCCACAGCACGACGGCCCTCCGTGTCGTCGCGCCCGACGAGCAGCTCCGCCGGCTCTTCGAGATCACGGGAGCGGACACCGTCCTCGACATCCGCCCCACTGTCGAAGCGGCCCTGTCACCGCCGCCGTCCCCGTAGCGCCCGAGGACGGGACGCGCCCCCGGGGAGGTCAGGTGCCCGGGCCGGGGTCCGGGTGGACGGGTTCCGTGATGCCCGCCCGCGCCGCCTCCAGCTGGGCGGCGAAGGCGATGCCGAGGAAGAGCGCGATGCCCGTCACGTTCGCCCACAACAGCAGGGCGACGAAGGCCGCGAGGGAGCCGTACACCGCACCGAACGACCCGCTGCCGCCTACGTAGAGGCCCAGGAGCCAGGTGGCGGCGACCCACAGCAGCAGATGGATCCCCGACCCGAACACCAGCCAGGTGTAACCGGGCTGGACCCGGCGGGGAGCCCAGCGGAAGATCACGGCGGAGGCGAGTGCCGCGAGCAGCACCCCGAACGGGAGGTGGAGCGGCCGCCACCAGGCGAGCAGGGACGGCGGCCAGTGCAGTGCCCGCGTCACGGCCTCGCCGATCTCGGGGCCGGCCACGATGACGAGGAAACCCGCCCCCAGCGGCAGGCCCGCGCTCACCGCGAGGAGGACGGCCCTGCCGTACTTGGCGAGGAACGGACGGTCCCGCTCGATGCCGTAGATGCGGTTGCAGCCCCGCTCGATCTGCCCCATGGCGGAGGCGAGGTTGAGGATCGCGAAGCCGAGGCCCAGCCACATGGCGATGGCCCCGGCCGTGTCCGCCCCGGCGCTGCGCCGGGTGTCGGCGAGCGCGTCGCCCACCAGGTCCGCGCTGGCGCCCGGAACGACGCCGGCCAGGGACAGCTCGATCGCCCGTCCCAGGCTCTCGGTGTGCATGGTCACCGTCACGCCGACCAGGGCGATGGTGAACGGGACGATGCCGAGCACCACCTGGTAGCCCAGTGACCGGGCGAAGCTGAAGCCGTCCGCGTACCGGAAGCGGGCGAAGGAGTCGACGAGCAGCGCCCGGCCGCCGTAGTGCCGCAGCGCTGTGAACGCCTCGTCGCCGGAGAGTTCCTCCCCGAGCATGTCCCGCGTCTGCGGAACGTGCACCACCGTGCCCATGTCGTCCTTCCCCGCCGGTGGCGTCGGTCGTGACGCGCGACGCCTGTCATGTGCCCGGAACGGGCGAGCGCATACGCCGACGCGCACGGCCCGCCGGGTGTGTGCGTCAGAACGTGCCGGACAGAGCCTTCTCGCGCTCGGGCGCGCCCGCCTGCGCGGGTACCGTCGCGGCCCCGGCGAGGCGCGGCTCCGTCACCGTCTGCTGCCACAGGATCCGGCAGGCGAGGAGCGTGGCGGCGATGAGCAGCCCGTTCCGGGTGAAGAGCACCGCCATCCCCAGCGGGTCGCTCCGCGTCACGTGCGAGAACCACACCGGGAACTCGAACTGCGTCACCGCCGTCGCCCACACGATCAGATGCACCGGGCGCTCCATCCGGCTCGCCCGGTAGGCGAGACACACGGCCGCCAGACCGACCAGCCACAGCATGTACTGCGGGGAGAGCACCCGGCTCGTCGCCGTGAACAGCAGCACCGCGACGAAGGCCGCGTCCGCCACCGTCGACGAGGTGAAGTGGCGCGCCTTGAACCGCCAGAGCAGCAACCAGCCGAAGGCGACGAAGGTGAGCACCATGGCGGCCGTCGACACCGTGGAGACGTACGGGCCGAGGAACTCGATCGAGCCGTAGTTCATCCGCGCCTCACCGTCCCAGCCGAAGTGCCGGGCCACGTGGAACACCATCGAACCCAGCGACTCGACCTCCGTGCCCCGGTCGCGCTGGAAGGAGAGGAAGGCCAGCGCCCCCGGCATCCACAGCACGCAGAGCAGCAGCACGGCCGCCGCCGCGCCCACCGCCGTCGGCCAGGCGCGGAAGGTCGCCCGGCCCTTGGGGGTGCCCGCGAGCAGCAGCACCGGCCACACCTTCAGGACCGCGCCGAACCCGGCGAGGGCGCCGAGGACGCGCGGACTCCGGCCCGCCGCGAGCAGCGCCGCCACCGCGACGGCGGTCACCATCACGTCGTACCGGGCGTACGCGGTCGGGCCGAGCACCGCGACGCCGGCGATCCAGATCCACGCGCCGCGCATCGAGCGGCCGGCCCGGCGGCCGGTGTGGACGAGCAGCCCGAAGACGAGCGCGTCGCAGAGGAAGGCGAGGACGAAGAAGGCGGCCGAGTAGCCGAGGAACGGCAGCAGACCGGGGGCCAGGATCGCGAACGCGGCGGCCGGCGGGTACTGCCAGGTCACGTCGTCCAGCGGGTACGTGCCCGTCCGCAGGACGTCGTACCAGCCCTGGTAGATGTCCGCGACGTCGAACGTGATGTCCGGTCCGGGGATCACCACGATCTTGAAGACGCAGAGCAGCAGGACGACCCGGGTGAGACCCCAGAGTCCGAGCGGAAGCCGCAGATCGGTGCGTGACCGTGAACGATTCCCCACTGCGCCCGTCTTCACTGGTCTCGTCCTTGTCCTGTCGGCCCGCTCACGCGGGGGAGTGGTGGTGCTGGGCGGTGGGTGCGCTCGCGGTACTGTCGGCCACGATGCACAAGACCCTGATCGTAACCAACGACTTCCCGCCGCGTCCCGGCGGAATCCAGGCCTTCCTGCACAACATGGCGCTCCGCCTGGACCCCGACCGGATCGTGGTCTACGCCTCCACGTGGAAGCGTGGCGGCGAGGGGATCGAGGCGACGGCCGCGTTCGACGCCGAACAGCCTTTCACGGTGGTGCGCGATCGCACCACCATGCTGCTGCCGACCCCTCGCGTCACCGCCCGGGCCACCGCGCTCCTGCGCGAGCACGGCTGCGAGTCCGTGTGGTTCGGCGCCGCCGCCCCCCTCGGCCTGATGGCGCCCGCGCTGCGCCGGGCGGGCGCCCGGCGGCTCGTCGCCACCACCCACGGCCACGAGGCGGGCTGGGCCCAGCTGCCTGGCTCCCGGCAGCTGCTGCGGCGGATCGGCGAGGGGACGGACACCATCACCTACCTCGGCGAGTACACCCGCTCCCGGATCGCGGCGGCCCTCACGCCCGCCGCCGCCGGCCGCATGACGCAGCTCCCGCCCGGCGTCGACGAGAAGACCTTCCACCCCGGCTCCGGCGGCGCGGAGGTCCGCGCCCGCCTTGGGCTCAGCGACCGCCCCGTCGTGGTCTGCGTCTCCAGGCTGGTCCCCCGCAAGGGCCAGGACACCCTGATCCGGGCGATGCCGCGAATCCTCCGCCGGGTCCCGGACGCCGTCCTCCTGATCGTCGGCGGCGGCCCGTACGAGCAGGACCTGCGCCGCCTCGCCGCCGAGACCGGCGTGGCCGGATCCGTACGCTTCACCGGCGCCGTCCCCTGGTCCGAGCTGCCCGCCCACTACGGAGCCGGCGACGTCTTCGCCATGCCCTGCCGCACCCGGCGCGGCGGCCTCGACGTCGAAGGCCTCGGCATCGTCTACCTGGAGGCCTCCGCCACCGGCCTCCCGGTCGTCGCGGGCGACTCCGGCGGTGCCCCCGACGCCGTCCTCGACGGCGAGACCGGCTGGGTCGTCCGCGGCGAATCCCCCGAGGACACCGCCGACCGCGTCACCACCCTCCTCCTCGACCCCGAACTCCGTGCCCGCATGGGCGAGCGGGGCCGCGCCTGGGTCGAGGAGAAATGGCGCTGGGACCTCCTGGCCGAACGCCTGCGCGCCCTGCTCTGAGACGCCACGGCTTGGGCGGTCGGACGCCACGACGGAGGGGGCCCGGGGCGATGTCGCCCCGGGCCCCCTCCGTACGTCCGAACCGTCGGCTCAGGCCGTGTAGATCGCCTCGATCTCGTGCGCGAAGTCCTTCGCCACCACGTTCCGCTTCAGCTTCAGGGACGGCGTGATGTGGCCCGCCTCCTCCGTGAACTGGGCCGGCAGGATACGGAACTTGCGGACCGACTCCGCCTTGGAGACCGCCGCGTTGCCGTCGTCGATCGCGCGCTGGACCTCCGCCACGAGCTCCACGTCGTCGCGCAGGGTGGCAGCCGTCGAGCCCGCCGGCTTGCCGTGCTCGGAGGCCCAGCGGCCGAGGAACTCCTCGTCGATCGTGACCAGCGCGCCCACGAACGGGCGCCCGTCGCCGACCACCATGCACTCCGCGACCAGCGCGTGGGCCCGGATCCGGTCCTCGATGACCGCGGGGGCGACGTTCTTGCCGCCCGCCGTGACCAGGATCTCCTTCTTCCGGCCGGTGATCGCCAGATAGCCGTCCTCGTCGAGGGTGCCGATGTCACCGGTGTGGAACCAGCCGTCCGCCAGCGCCTCGGCCGTCGCCGCCTCGTTGTTCCAGTACCGCGAGAAGACGTGCTCGCCGTGCAGCAGCACCTCGCCGTCGTCGGCGATCCGCACCACCGAACCCGGCAGCGGCTGCCCGACCGTACCGATCTTCTGCCGGTCCCAGGGGTTGAACGCCGTCGCCGCGCAGGACTCCGTCAGGCCGTAGCCCTCCAGGACCGTGAAGCCGATGCCCCGGAAGAAGTGCCCGAGCCGCTCGCCGAGCGGCGCGCCGCCCGAGATCGCGTACTCGCCGCGCCCGCCCAGCACCGCCCGCAGCTTGGAGAAGACCAGCTTGTCGAAGACCTTGTGCTTCAGCTTCAGGCCGAAGGACGGACCCTGCGGGGTGCTGATCGCCCGGCTGTACGCGATCGCCGTGTGCGCGGCCCTGTCGAAGATCCTGCCCTTGCCGTCGGCCTGCGCCTTCGCCCGCGCCGAGTTGTAGACCTTCTCGAAGACCCGGGGCACGCCCAGGATCAGCGTCGGCCGGAACGAGGCCAGCTCGTCCGTGAGGTTCTTGATGTCCGGGACGCAGCCCAGCCGGATCGGCGCCATCACGGACGCGACCTCGACGAGCCGGCCGAAGACGTGCGCGGCGGGCAGGAACAGCAGCACCGAGCACTCACCGGTACGGAAGAGGGGCTTCAGCCGCTCCACCACGTTGCCGCACTCGGCGAAGAAGGCCCGGTGGGTCAGGACGCAGCCCTTGGGGCGGCCCGTGGTGCCCGAGGTGTAGACGATCGTCGCCGGGTCGTCCGCGTTCGCCGCCGACATGCGCTCGTCGAGCAGCTCGTCGGAGACGTCCGCGCCGCTCGCCGTGAGCCGCGCGACCGCGTCGTCCTCGATCTGCCACACGTCCTTGAGCCGCGGCAGGTGCTCCCGCACTGACTCCACCGAGGCCTCGTGCGCGGCGCTCTCGACCAGCACGAGCGTCGAGCCCGAGTCGCCGAGGATCCACTGGATCTGCTCCGGCGAGCTGGTCTCGTACACCGGCACGGTCACGCCGCCCGCGCTCCAGATCGCGAAGTCGAGGAGCACCCACTCGTAGCGCGTACGGGAGAGCAGCGCGACCCGGTCACCCGGCTCGACACCGGCGGCGATCAGACCCTTGGCGGCCCCGCGGACCTCGGCCAGGAACTCCGTGGCGGTCACGTCGGTCCACGCCCCGGCGACCTTGCGGCCCATCACGGCGACGTCTGGGTGCTGGGAGGCGTTGCGGCGGATGAGATCCGTCAGGTTGCCGTCCGCGGGGACCTCGTACAGGGCCGGAAGGCTGAACTCGCGCAAGACTGCTGCTCCTCATCGGGCGCCGGCGCCACGGCTCTGTGTGATGCACCGGTGAAGTCCAAGAAATGGCGGGCGCTCAGTGGGGGTGAGCACGACTGGACTGCCCGGACGTTACCCATCAGTACATGGTTGCCGATAGGGGGTTCCGGCCAGATGTTCCGTGCATCACACATGTGTGGCGGTGCTCTGCGCACAGTAATCCACAGGTTTGCCGACTCGGAAGTAACCGCAGGTCGCACCCCCTAAGGTAGGGCCCATGCGAGTCCATGTGGTCAGTGACGTGCACGGAAACGCCGGAGACCTCGCCAGGGCGGGGGACGGTGCCGACGCCCTCATATGCCTGGGGGACCTGGTCCTCTTCCTCGACTACGCCGACCACAGCCGGGGGATCTTCCCCGAGCTCTTCGGCGTCGAGAACGCCGACCGGCTCGTGGAACTCCGCACCGCCCGCCGCTTCGACGAGGCCCGTGACCTGGGCCGCCGCCTCTGGGCCGCGCTCGACGTCGACCGGGACACCGCGATCGAGGCCGCGGTCCGCCGCCAGTACGCCGAACTCTTCGCCGCCTTCCCCACCCCCACGTACGCCACCTACGGCAACGTCGACATCCCTCGCCTCTGGCCCGACTTCGCCCGCCCCGGGACGACCGTCCTCGACGGCGAGCGGGTCGAGCTCGGCGGTCTCGTGTTCGGCTTCGTCGGCGGCGGCCTGCGCACCCCCATGCGCACGCCGTACGAGATCTCCGACGAGGAGTACGCGGCGAAGGTCGAGGCCCTCGGCGACGTCGACGTCCTCTGCTCCCACATCCCGCCGGACGTCCCCGAGCTGACGTACGACATCGTCGCCCGCCGCTTCGAGCGCGGCAGCCGTGCCCTGCTCGACGCCATCCGGCGCACCCGGCCCCGCTACTCCCTCTTCGGCCACGTCCACCAGCCGCTGGCCCGGCGGATGCGGATCGCCTCGACCGAGTGCGTGAACGTCGGCCACTTCGCCTCCACGGGCAGGCCCTTCGCGCTGGAGTGGTGACGGGCGCGCGGTCACGGCGCGATAGCCTGCCGTCGGCACGTCCGTGCCCTGCGACTTCCTTCGATTTCCGCCGGACCGCACAGTGGAGGAGCCACCACGATGGCCGAACACACCAGCTCGAGCATCACCATCGAGGCGGCGCCGGCCGACGTCATGGGCGTGATCGCCGACTTCGCCCGCTACCCGGAGTGGACAGGCGAGGTGAAGGAGGCCGAGGTCCTGGAGACCGACGGCTCCGGCCGCGCGGAGAAGGTCCGGCTGCTCCTCGACGCCGGCGCCATCAAGGACGACCACACCCTCGCCTACACCTGGACCGGCGCCGACGAGGTCAGCTGGACCCTGGTCAAGTCCCAGATGCTCCGCTCCCTCGACGGCTCCTACCGGCTCGCGGCGCTCGGCGGCGACCGCACGGAGGTCACGTACCAGCTGACCGTCGACGTCAAGATCCCGATGCTCGGCATGATCAAGCGCAAGGCGGAGAAGGTCATCATCGACCGGGCGCTCGCGGGCCTGAAGAAGCGCGTCGAGTCGGGCACGTAACGGGCCGGCCGGGCGGGCGGCCGCGACGGGGGCCCGCAGAGGCCCCGTCGGCGGCCGGTAACGTTCCCGGCATGCGGATCATCCTTGTCACCGGCCCGGGCGGCGCCGGCCGCACCACCGTCGCCGCCGCCACCGCCCTCGCGGAGGCACGGGCCGGCCGCCGGGTCCTGCTCGTCTCCGAGGACGCCGACCCGCTCCTCACCGGCGATGCCCCCGGCGCCCACCGCCCCGAGCCGGCCGCCGGCGCCGTCCGCCGCTCCGAGTCGGCCCCCGGCGCCCAGCGCTCCGCGCTCCCCGGCGCGCTCCGCGTCCACCGCCCCGAGCCCCCCGCCGACTTCCGCCGTGAGTTCCTCGCCCTCCAGGCCCGCTCCGGCACCGCCCTCGATCTGCTCGGCGCCACGCCCTTCGAGGACGCCGAACTCACCGAGCTGCCCGGCAGCCGCCAGTTCGCCCTGCTCCGCTCCCTCCGCGACGCCGCTCAGGGCGACCACGAGCTCGCCGTCGTCGACCTGCCACCCCTCTCCGAGGCCCTCGCCGTCCTCGCCCTGCCCGAGCAGCTCCGCCGCTATCTGCGCCGCCTCCTGCCCGCCGAACGGCAGGCCGCCCGCGCCCTGCGCCCGATGCTCGCCCAGCTCGCGGGGGTCCCCATGCCCGCCCAGTGGCTGTACGAGACCACCGCCCGCTGGGAGGCCGAGCTGGCCGCCGTACAGGCCGTCCTCGAAGCCCCCACCACCAGCGTCCGGCTCGTCCTGGAACCCGGCCCCGCCGCCGCCCGGGCCCTGCGCACCGCCCGGCTCGGCCTCGCCGTCCAGCGTCTCGCCCTCGACGCCGTCGTCGCCAACCGGCTGCTGCCCGCCGACTCCGACGACCCCTGGCTCGCCGGGCTCGCCACCCAGCAGCACCGGCACCTCGCGGAGCTCCGTACCGCCGCCGGAGCCGTCGAGGAGCTTCCCCACCTCGGCCGGGACCCGCGCGGGCCCGAGGACCTCGCGCTCCTCGCGCCCGCACGGCCCGCCGCCGCGCCTGCCCCCGTACCGCGCTGGACCGTCGAGGACCGGCGCGAGGAGGACGGTGTCCTCGTCTGGCACCTCGCCCTCCCCGGGGCCGTCAAGGAGGAGCTGTCCCTCGTCCGCAGGGGTGACGAACTGCTCCTGACCGTCGGCGCCTTCCGCCGCGGCATGCCCCTGCCGGGCGCCCTGCGCCGCTGCACCGTCACCGGAGCCGGGCTCGTCGAGGGCGACCTCAGGGTGCGCTTCACGCCGGACCCCGGCCTCTGGCCCCGTACTTCCTGAAGGGGCGTGTACCGTCGAAGTACCAGCCACTGAGGAGTACGCCATGAGCGATTCGGACGCCTGGGCCAAGGCGTGCGCCGAGGACCTGGAGGCGGAGAGGGCCCGCCGCAGGGACCGGCGCGGTGACGGGCCGGGCTCGCCCGCCGAGGAGTTCCGCAAGCTCTTCGAGGCCGTCGCCGACAAGGTCTCCGGCAGCCTCGGGAACCCGCTGCTCGGCGGCCAGGCCGCCGAGACCGTGCAGCAGCTCGTCCACCAGGCGAAAGCCGTCGTCGAGCCCGTCATCGAGCGCAACCCGCAGGTCTTCGACCACCTCGCGGCCGCCGGGAACGAACTGCTCGCCGCCTACCGCTCCGCCGTCGAGGGTCACGAGCGCCGCTGGACCCGCGACGAGACGGTGTCCCCGGACGACCCGCGCGACCCCCGTAAGGACACGGACGGCCCGCGCGAGGACGACCGCAAGGACGACGAAGGGCCGGGAACCGGCCAGCACATCGACCTCGACTGATCGGTAGGCCCGTCCCCCTCGGGTACGGTGGGCCCTAGCGGGGCTCGACCGAAAACTGAGGGACACATGGGACTCACCATCGGCGTCGACATCGGCGGCACGAAGATCGCGGCCGGCGTGGTCGACGAGGAGGGCAACATCCTCGACACGCACAAGGTGCCCACCCCGCCGACCCCCGAAGGCATCGTCGACGCGATCTGCGCGGCCGTCTCCGAGGCCGGCAAGGGGCACTCGATCGAGGCCGTCGGCATCGGCGCCGCGGGCTACGTCGACGACAAGCGCGCCACCGTCCTCTTCGCGCCGAACATCGACTGGCGCCACGAGCCGCTCAAGGACAAGGTCGAGCAGCGGGTCGGCCTGCCCGTCGTCGTCGAGAACGACGCCAACGCGGCCGCCTGGGGCGAGTACAGGTTCGGCGCCGGCCAGGGCCATGAGGACGTCATCTGCATCACCCTCGGCACCGGCCTCGGCGGCGGCATCATCATCGGCAACAAGCTGCGCCGCGGACGCTTCGGCGTGGCCGCCGAGTTCGGCCACATCCGGGTCGTCCCCGATGGTCTGCTGTGCGGCTGCGGCAGCCAGGGCTGCTGGGAGCAGTACGCCTCCGGGCGCGCCCTCGTCCGCTACGCCCGGCAGCGCGCCAACGCCACCCCGGAGCGCGCGGAGGTGCTGCTCGGCCTCGGCGACGGCACCCCCGAGGGCATCGAGGGCAAGCACGTCAGCCAGGCCGCCCGCGCCGGCGACCCGGTCGCCGTCGACTCCTTCCGTGAGCTGGCCCGCTGGGCCGGCGCCGGTCTCGCGGACCTGGCCTCGCTCTTCGACCCCTCGGCGTTCATCGTCGGCGGCGGCGTCTCGGACGAGGGCGACCTCGTCCTCGACCCGATCCGCAAGTCCTTCCGGCGCTGGCTGATCGGCGGCCAGTGGCGTCCGCACGCCCAGGTCCTGGCGGCCCAGCTCGGCAACAAGGCCGGCCTGGTCGGCGCCGCCGACCTGGCCCGCCAGGGCTGCGGCGGGTCGCGGAGACGGTCACGGCCGCGACGGAGACCGGCAAGGCCTGACC
>NZ_JBHXSA010000039.1:0-37305 GCF_042716475.1 Streptomyces sp. NPDC058671
TTCGGCGGCGGGATCAGCGGCTTCGCGATCTCCCACAACCCGTCCGGAACAATCCAACTCCACGTACCCCGCCCCATGACGTGCCCAACGACCGCCTCACCACATAGGACACGGTCCAAGGGCTGTTGGTTCTGCACCGCGGGCGTCTCCAGCACGGGACATGCGTCGTTCCGTGCCACGTCGCTGCCGGGCCGGACTCGCAGAGGCACGGTGCCGGGGCACCTGTACGGCTACCAGCTCGCGCACGGCGTGATCCCGCGTCTCGGCTGGGGAAACGACAGTCCGACGGTCTGCCATACGTGCGACAACCACAGCTGTCAGCAGCCGGCGCACCTCCGGCTAGGGACCCCTGCGGAGAACCGCGCGGAGTGGCTCGCCCGCCGTCGCGACCCCGGAGGCCCTCTTGCAGACCTCCGGGGTCCTGCTCATCGCGCCCGCGCGATCGGTGCTGCGATTCGCGCCGGTCGCGCGCTCGGCGAGTCCGAGGCGGAGGTCTCCTCCCGGATCGACATAGCAGCCGCCGCCGGAAGGCCCCTGAGCCTGTGGTGACTGCTAAACGACCGGCCCTCGGTCACCCCCCTTTGATCCACAGAACGAGGAGAGTCACGAGGCCGGCTCCTACGGCAGAAGCCGCCTCCCGAAGCGCACTCATCGCCAAATCCTGAACGGCCTCCGCCTTCCGACCCTGCCTTCCGGCAGTCTCCGCACTGGGCTGGTCGGGCGGCAGTGCCCTAGGGTCGTTCACAGTGGTGGTCATTGGTCTCCCTTTCAGAGCCTGGGTCAACACCGCAGGGGGGTCACCGTCGGCCATGCCGCCAAGCTCCGGCCGACGGTGAGCCCCTGCCTCGGTCCTTCGACCCTACGAGAGTGGGATCGACGGGCGGCACCCCAACCGGCCTCATTCGGCACCGGGTTCGGTGTAATTTCCAGGCGTGACGATCTCCGGACCGGGCACCATCGATGACCTGGTGCACGATGCCGCTCTTGCAGGACACGCCGTGACCAAACGCCTCGTACACGACTGGGTGTCACTCGGGTTACTGGACCGTCCACAACGACGGCGTACGGGCCCTCACGGCTCGGACAAAGCGTTGCACTCAGTCCATCAGCGCAAGCTCTTTCAGCTTCTACTCGGAGCGCGAGTGGGCACGCCGCGAATCCCCCTCCTCGCAAGGATTCCTCTGACCATCTGGCTATACGGGGAGTCGGGAGCCGTACCCACCCGGCAGGCCCTTCGTGCGCTTGTCACCCATGTAGGAGATCCGCGAGGCAGCAAGCCCCGGGCTCTGGAGACCGCCCGCTTCCTGATCGCTCCGCTGGACGATCGCCGGCTCGGCACCGCGCATCTCCGACGAGAGTTTCTCCACGCTGTACGCGACGCTCTTTACACCGGCAGCTTCGACGGCAACCACCTCCTGGCCAAAGCCCGGCCCCTGTTCGAGCCGCCCGAGCTGCACCGCCAGGTCGTCTACTCTCGCGGCCTTACCGCCGCGAGGACACCCGAGACTTTGATCTTCGAAGTGCGAGTCAAGATGCTTGGCGGCAGAGTGATCGCCGAGGGAGGCGTCAGCCTCGCGGACCTCGAAGCCATACGCGAGCTGTGGCTTTCGATGCCGCCCTTCAGCCGAGAGGGCATGCTCAACGACGTCGGGCTGCCCACGGCGCAGGCGATCGAGACCTCTGGCAATTGGCTGGTGTTCTCACTGGGGGCCCAAGCGCTCAGCAAGCACTGGTCAGAGGCGAAACCCAACGCACACCGCGGCTCCCACAGCGGAAAGCCACAGGTCGCGCCACCGCATCTCGGGAGCAGCAGCGCCCCAGCAACGGACTACCAGTCGGCCACTGGCCGGAACACCTGAGCGTCCGATGTGCGGGCACGCTCCCATGAAACTAGGGAATAGGTTTCTGGCATCTTCGTCAGCGGATGGTGCGATCGGAGAGCGCACACGATGACCTCGCTGGTGCTGAGCGCGCCCGGCCACCCTTCCGGCGCCGACCCCCGGTCCGCCTTGAAGAACGGATTCCGGGCCACGATGCCGGTAACCCACCGCTCCTGAGGGCCAGGCCCCGCTGGCAAGCTACCCAGGTCCCCGGCTGAGGTGTCGCCCGGGAACGGGTCCGAGGCGACGAGATATCCGACAGCTTCCAAGGTCTCGTGGACTCCCAAATTTCCGCGGGACACAGACGGACCGGCCAGCGGGCGGAAGAAGCCGGCGGCCATCACGTCGTACTGCTCGAACAGGTGCCGGAGCGGCTGGACGTCAACGGGTACACCGACTAGCTGGAACGACACGTTGCAGCCGACGACCCTGGAGCCGTCTTTGGAGATGTCCGCGCTGAGGGTGTAGAAACCCCCGCCCGCGCAGGTGTCGAAGTAGGTCACCTGCTCAGAGTGATGGATCTCTTCCTCAGGAAGGTCCTCGTAGCGCTTCGCCCTGGCAGTGAGGGCCTCGACGAACTCGCGTGCGCCGGCGCCATGCCACGCCGCGGTCAGCTGTCGGATGCTCCAGCTCGGTTGGGACGTCGTCCACCCCATGGAGTTGAGGGCGTGAACGAGATCGACGAGCCCCCGTTCGTCGAGTCGACTGACGGGCAGATCCAGCGTCACACCGCTGCCGTCCGCGATCACCCAGTCAACGTCCGGGAGCTCCTGTGCGAAGACCAACCCTGGGAAGCCATCTTCCTTCTTCACGTACGGGAGCGGTTGCAGGTCGAGTCCAAGGATCGTCAGAGCTGCGGCTGGCAGGTCCGTAACCGGCCGCCGACGAGCGCGCCTCGTGGTCTCCAGGCTCAGGTGGACACGCCCGTGAACCATGAGCTCGTCCCGCTTGATGCGCAGGAGATTGGCGAGCGACTCCGGTGTGCGGAGGACCTGCGACAGGTCCTTCTGTCCGATGAGCAGGATGGGCTGCTTCCCTCTGAACTTCGCCACCTCTTCGATGACGGTTTCCGTGAAGCCCGACATGCTGATGATCACGCCCACTGCGGAGGGGACTGCTCTCTCCATCCGAGCCCGTACGGCATCGAAGGTGTCCACATCGATGGGGGCCTTTTCCCATTTGGCCTCGATCAAGTACCAGGCATCCCCGTAGCTGGCGAGAAGGTCGGTCTGCCTCGGTCGGGCGGTGCCAGCGTTGCGCTGGACACGGAAGTGGGCGTTCTTGAAGAGCCGCTCCAGCAGCTCCTCGAACTTCCGGCCACGCCGATGCGCGTCCGGGCTGGACTGGAGCTGCTTAAACTCCGACACAAGCAACGATTCCCACCCCATGGCAGCGCTCCCCAACTCTGACCCGATCGCCCGAAGGCGTGGTGTGGCCGACGTTCAAGCCGACGCACCTACGTGGCCCGGATGCTATGCGGACCCACTGACAAGTTCGCGCAGCCAGCAGCTCCTGGGTTCGGCCGGGAAGGCGTGGTTCGAGGCATCCACTCTGGTCACTCCCAGGGCCGGCGGAGGGAGGTCACCCGCGCCTGTGCTGGGGGCTCAGGGGGGCTGCTCATCGCCGTCTTGAAGGTCTCGGACGGGCCGTCAGGCATCAGGTAGGACTCCGGCGGCTGGCTCATCCGCATTCCCGTTCCCGAACGGGTGGCAGCCTGATCCCTTCCAGAGGGCGGTCGTCCGGGTGGTGGTACAGCTCCTTGCGTGCGTTGAAGGCAAACCGCTGGTTCAGCTCCTTGGCCAGCTTGGCGTGAGGACGCACGACGAAGTCCTCGCCAGGTCCGGCCATCATGATCGCCGCCCTCCGGTCGATGGGCATGAGAATCGCGGCCGCCGTGCCGAGGCCGACACCCAGGAAGGCCGGCATGTCCTCGTCGCGGACCAACGTCACAGGGTGATCAGGAATCAGAAGCGTCCGACGCTCGAACTTGATCAACCCCCATGCGCGTCCCATGAAGATCTCGTAAGCCGCTTTCATCGACTGTGCCATGTATACGACGTGCTCATTGACGGACAGCTCGGCGGAATAGCTGTCGAAGTCCGTGAGGGACTCCCACATCTCTTCCACGCCCTCGTCCACAACCGTTCTCCCCTCCTCCTCTTCCAGATGGCGCCGAATCTCCGGCTTACCGCCCATGGCGATGAGGATCTTGCCGAGATGGTCGGCCATCTCGTTCTGCGCTGTGCGGGCAGCAGGGATCCGAGCATGTTGCGCCGCGATCCACTCAGCAACGACCGCCCGCTCCTCGACCGCCAGGGGCCAGACTCCCTGGGCAATCTTGCGGATGATCTTGGCTGCCTTCCCCTCCAGATCGGCCAGCAGGTTCTCTACGGTGTCGTCGAGCTGGCCGCCTTCGCCTCGCATCGAGTAGAAGTCACGATGCACGGTGACATCCGCGATGCCGACCTGGCGCCGCTCGCCCCCATCAAGGGGTACACGGACGATCTGCTCCCCATCAGCGAAGCGCCGCAGGAGAAGGCGCGGCACTGTGTGATGGCGACGCTTCAACTTCGACTTACTGGAGGACTTGCCCATGATCTGACGATACGGGCACCCCCTGGAAGCAGCGTCCTGCCGACCCAGGTGGACCCTCCGTGATCCAGAACGAGGCGACGTACCGCCACTTCGCACCAGATGCGGAGCACCCGACACGCCAGACCTTCACCGCCGCCTCCGTCGCGAACATGGCCCTGCCGGTCCCCCGGGTGGACCCCGCCGATACGGACACCGCCGTGCTCTTCCTCGCCTCCGGCGAGGCCCGCCACATCACCGGCGCCCCCTGCCGGTCGCCGTCGGCCATCTCGTGAAGTAGGCACCATCCCTGTCCGTGCTCCGTCGTACGATGACGCACCGGATGAGAGGAGGCCCCTCGGAGGACGCCGGCGTCTTGAGAGGAGCTTTCGGTGTCGACGGCCAGGCGAGGTGCCCTAGGCGGCTCAAGCAACGAAGCGGGCGCTAACCACCGGGCCGGTATCGCGGCCCTGGTCGCCGCCCACGGCCTACTGGGCGAGCGCGTGCCCTGGCTTAGGTCCGCGGCGGCGCCTGTACTGCTGCGTATGGAGGCGGACCTGCATGTCGACGACGTCGTCGTCGATCTCGCCGATGGCACGAGAGCCTTCGTCCAGGCCAAACTGAACGCCGGTGACAAGGCGTTCAAGGACTCGGCCGACCAGTGGTGTCGTGCCGTGGCGTCCGGCGAGTGCCGCCCGGGTGACGAACTCCTCTACATCGTCACCCGGAGCACGCCGGCGCTGGACCGCATGGCCGAGGCCCTCACACTTCACCAGAGTGGTGCCTCGCCGACTCCCACAGCGTTCCGTCAACTCGACCGTTTGCGCAGTCTCGCCACCGAAGCGGGGTTGGACTGTGCGGACACAGATCATCTCCTGGCCGCGGCGCGGGTGCGCGCCCTGGACGCTCGCGACGGCGGTCCCGACGAGGCCTTCGGCGCTGCCTGCCTCAACGCCGCCGTCGTCACGGCAGGCCACGGCAGAGCGGCCTTTCGCGCGATGAAGGCGGCGGCACGGGTGCAAGCCGAACAGCGCACGGCCTCGGACCCGCAGCAGTGGCGGGGCTGGCTCCTCGACGCGCACCTTCCCCTGGTCGCCGACGCCTCAGGTGCGCTGGCGGCCCGGTTGGAGGCCATGGACGGGGAGGTGGCCACGTACCGGGAGAGGTGGGCGGCCGAGCGAGACGTCCTCCCACTCGCCGATCTCGGCCAGGGTCTTGAGTCGATGACTGTGCCGGGCGCGGCGAAGGCCCTGAGAGCCGTGACGCCTGCCAAGGATCAAAATCGAGGCCGGGACACCCTGGTCAACGTGGTACGCCGTCAGGGCCGACTCTTCCTCGTCGGACCGCCGGGATCAGGCAAGACCGTAGCATCACGCCTCCTGGCGGCGCACTGGGCAGGCCATGCGCACGCGCCCGTTCCGCTGTGGCTTCCGCTCCGCGAATTGGTACCCCTGCTGCCCCCGGCAGGTCCTTACCGACTCGATCCGGCCGATCTCGTACGAGCGGCCATCGGAACCGCTCGGCCCTTCCTGGTAGAGGCCCTGGTGTCACACGTTCGGCAGGGAAACGCCCTGCTGTTGCTCGACGCGCTCGACGAGGTCCACGACCGGCAGGACGCCGTGGTCGAGGCTGTGGCCCACGTGCTCGACGAGCTCCCCGCCGAACTCGACGTCGTTGTCACCTCCCGCCACTCGTCGTCCGCAGCGGCCGCGCGCCTCCGGCTCCCCGTCCACGAACTGCTGCCTCCAGAGGAGCTGACGGACACTCTCGACCACCTGCTGGAGACACTCGCGGAAAGGTTCATGGACGCCCAGGGCAGAAGGGACTGGATCGCCGATCGTGCGCGGCGCGTCGAGCACTCCCGTCGCACCGAGAGGGCCCTGTGGCGCGTCCCGTTGTTGGCGACACTGATGGTGCTCCTCATCGCCGAACGCCCGGCAGCCGCCCTGCCGGGCAGCCGGGCCCAGCTGCTCACCGAGGTCATCGACGCCAGTGTCCGCCGATGGGAGATGCGCCGCGGCTCACCACCGATAATGCCGGTCACGGACGCTTACCTGACCGCCGAGATTCTGATCGACTGCTTCGACGACATCGCCCACGTCGTCGCCGCGGCCGGCACGGCGTCGTGGCACGACGCCCATCAGGCGGTCGGCACCCGCCTGCTGAAGCACTGGGGCAAACCGCCGGGCGTCGCGACCGCCATCGCCCGCCACACGCTCGAATACTGGGACGCGGCCGCGGGCGTGTTCATCACGGACACTCCGCAGGGGACCCTCACCGCCCGTACCCGCCTGTTCGCCGAGATCGGCGACGCCCGCTGGGCCGTACGGCTCAACCAGCTCCGCACCACCTGCCAATGCTGCGCGCGCGGCCTCGACGCCGCCCGTGTCGAGCCCCTCTGCTGCGCTGCCGGAAAGTGCTGCGCAAGGCGACTCTCACCGCTGACCCTGGCCTACGTACACTCCGTCCTCAAGTCCGCCCTGGAGCACGCCGTACGCGAGGAGGAAATCCCGCGCAACGTCGCCCGCAACGTCCGCACCGGCACACCCCGACCCCGCCGCTTCGAACCCCTCACTGCCGACGAAGCGCGCACGTTCTTGGCCGCGACGAGCGGTCACCGGTTGCAGCCGCTGTTCGAGCTTGCCCTGCATACCGGGCTCCGCAAGGGCGAACTCCTCGGCCTGCGCTGGGAAGACCTCGACCTGGCCGGCGGAACCGCCAGTATCAGACGCACTCTCCAGCGCACCAACTCCGGCGGCCTGACCGCCCTCCCGACGAAGACCAAGAGCTCGGAGCGGCGCATCGTCCTGCCGACGCCGTGCCAGCGCTCCCTCGAACAGCACCGCGACCGGCAACTCCAGGAACGTGAGGCGGTGGGGACGGCCTGGCAGGACAGCGGCTACGTCTTCACCCGCCCCGACGGCGCCCCGATCGAAGGGTCCACCCTCACCCGGCACTTCAACACCCTGCTCCGCCAGGCCAGACTCCGCCGCATCCGGTTCCACGACCTCCGCCACTCGACCGCCACCCTCCTCCTGGAACAGGGAGTGGAACTCGTCGTGATCAAGGAGCTGTTGGGCCACGCCCACATCGGCGTCACCGCCACCGTCTACGCCCACGTCCGGCTCCGCCTCCAGCGCGACGCCATCAACCTCCTCGGACTCGCCCTCCGCGCTCCCGCCGACACCGGAAACCGGCCCGACGACGGTAACGAACCGCCGCTCTGCGCAGCCCCCGTCCGCTGACGTTGCCGTCAACTACTGCCGTCACGGCACGCTGAAGCCCCGCCAAGCATTGCCTGACGGGGCTTCAGATTTGCGTGTGTACGTGAGCTACTGGCCCCCGATGGACTCGCGGAATCGCCGCACCTCAGAGATGGTCGTCGACCACTCAGAAATTTGGTTCCCGTCCTCGTCAACCAAACTTCGAGCCTCCACATATCGCCAAGGCTCTTGCGGATTAAACTCTTCTTCGAGGCCATCCAGGAAGATGATCGAGTTTTGCACGTGGACAGCTTCCCCTTCCCGGTAAATGGGCCAGCAGAAGATGAAGTTAGCGGTCCCCGGGTCCGTGATCGAAGAGATGAGGCACGAGGTCGAATTCTCGCTCGCCTCAAGCTCCCTCAGGGCTCTCTCCCAACTTCGAGAGTAGTAAGCCAGCGTCCAGAAGCTCAGGTCCATCGGGAATGATTCTGAGAAATCCCCGACCGTGACCCTACCGGCGGCCTCGGAAGGCAACGAGACGCCACCCTCCGAGGCGGGATCACCGATCACTTCGATCGCGAATCGGTTATTCCTTGAGATAGCCGCCGCCCCGCCTCGCTCCTCACCCCTCACCCCTCACCCCTCACCCCTCACCCCTCACCAGGGCTCTCCCATACCGCTCTGACTACGCCGTCTGAATCCGGCACCACGGCGCACCACCCAGCCAAGACCACATCCGCCAGCATGAACGACGATCCCCTGCCCGTTACTTCGGCGAGACTATCGGCCCCCCCTGGGTGGGCGCGGTAAATGAGCTGGCCAGGCGTGAGCGGGGCTTCGAACGCAGTGAAATCTTCGTCCAATAGCCCCGCGTCGAGCCGCAGGTCCGGGTTTGCGACAACGCAGAGGAGAGAGCGAGGCCGTACAGCCTGTGCCACCTCCGCTACATTTCCCGCAGTCACCCGGAACCATCGGCAGCCGTAAGCGCCGTGCGCCCAGCGCTCACACAAGAGCACTAGCCCATCGGCCGCCGCTCGAACCAAGCCCCAAAACTCGTCATCCACAACGTCATCGACAAGTCTTGGCTCCTCCTCAGGATCCGGTTCCGAGGAACGCCGCTCAAGAGACAGGTTGTCGCCAGCGAGCCCGGTAAGCGAATTGGCTACCGCTGGATCCATTGAGAGATGGATCGCCCCATCCCATCCCGACTCGACGCGAAGCCGCCCCGGTGTGATCAGTCGGCAGTACGGTCCGAACCCAGCCGCCATCCGCTCAGCGAGATCTATCGCCTCCGCCGGGTTGGCCTGCATCCCGTTCCGGAGCCTCCAGTACCGGTCAGGGAGCGGTTCGCTGACCAGCAACTCACTGACCTCAAGACGGTCAGCTCCGCATTCCTCGATCACCACGTTGAGCAACCTCCGCAAATCCGCCGCGTAGGCACTCCAGGCCGGCGCCTCTGCCAGGGAGGCTCGCACATGCTGGTCGCTCGGGCTGACGACAAGCTCGGCTGTCATTTGGCTAGCCACTTAAGACCCAACACCTCTCCAGTCGGGGATACATCCAGCCCATACGTTCCGTCCCGAGCCGAATCCTTCGTCGACTGGAAAGGATTACGGAAGCTGGCACCCTTGAATACCGCCTGCTTGTTATGCCCGGTCCGATCGTAGGTGATATACCGAGGTTGACCGCCTCCAGCCTTCTTGTTCTCCCAAATTGGGGCCCCGCCTGCAGACTTCATTTTGGTCTTCGTGTACCCCAGGAAATTCGCAACCTCGTCAGACTGTGCACGCGTGAGCGAGTTGCAGTTGCTGTTGTGAACGAGTACCGGCGTCTGCCCAGCGAGTACATAGTACGTGTGCAAGTCGGAAACACTCAGGTTGTAGACCTTGGCACTCAGAGCGGTCCACTGCTGGATCCTTGAGATCCGAGCGCCGGCGCCCTCGGCGACCTGCACCCACTGGCCAGGATGAAGGTCTGCCGCGTCGACCCACGTGTCCGCCTTGGGCACCCAGAAGGGATGCTCGGCCGTGGCTGTTACCTGAGCGGACCCATCCTCTGTTTCAATGGTGATCCTTACGAGCTGCTTCAGCCCTTCGCCCTGAATCTCGGCAGTGACGGTCTCGGTGTGCACTGACCCGGTCTTCGGGTCGCCGGCCAAGATCTTGTCTCCCACCTTGACTTGTTCGATCGGCTTAGCGGAACCGTCGGCCATGAGCACCTTGGTTCCTGGCGTGAAGCTGTTACAGGGCGTGAGCTTCTTCAGCTGAGCGGTGTAGGCGCGAGACATAGCGGAGCCAGTCAGGCGTCCGCCGTCTTCGAAGAGTCCGGCCTGCGCCATCTTTTGGAATTCCGCGCCGTGGAACAGTTCGTTCGTCATTCCCTGCGGGCAGGCAATCTTTCGTGCACCTACACATAGATTGACCGCGTCGGATATCTTGTCGTTTGACGATACCTCTCCTTGCTTACGCATGCGCTTATCAAGGTCGGTCTGGTAAGCACGCATGAATGTGTCGAGTTTGGCGCCGGCGAGGTGCTTTGCAGCGATTCCGGCAACCAGGTCACCTGCAGCAGCGCTTTCCTCATTCCAGGCGAGTTGGGCGTCCTCTTCTTCTCTGAGTTGCGTGATGGTCGGGGGATTGTATTTCTCGTAGCTGCTGGTCTTCTCTTCGTTCCAGGTTCCGTTCTGGAGTGAGCAGCTGACTCCGCGGTTGGCGCATTCGATCGGCGCGAGGCCGGTGGGGTCGCTTTGCGAGATGGGGCTGTTGTTGGCGTAGTTGTATCCGTTCATTTGGAGCGGGTCGGTGTGGTCGATGAGGGGGTCGGCGGAAAGGAAGCGGCCGGTGTTCTGGTCGTATTCGCGGGCGCCGATGTGGGTGAGTCCCGTTGCCGTGTCGTCGATGCCGACGCCGAGGTAGCTGCGTTTGTTCGGCCAGTTGGTCGGCTTGGTGCCGCGGGGCTCGCCGTAGGGCTTGAAGGCGCGGCGGGTGACGGGTTGGGTTCCGCCAGCTTCGACGGTGGTGTGGGCGGTGCCGAGGTGGTCGGTGAGGAGGACGTTCAGGGTGTGGGCGGTGGTGGATTGGTTGGTGGTGGTGCGGACGAGGGTGGGTGCGCCGGCCTGGCCGTAGGCGCGGGAGGCGCGGGTGATGAGGCCGACGGAGTCGGTGGTGAGTTCGGTTTCGCCGAGGTAGAGCGTGCTGCCGGTCGGCGAGTTTTCGAGGATGCGGTTGCCGTCGGCGTCGTATACATAGGTCGTCTTGACGCTGGTGGTGCCGTGGACCGTGTTCGAGGCGAGTTTGTGCTCGGATGTCCACTCGAGAGTCTGGTCCGGGCTGGTGCCGCCGGGCAGGTCGCGGGTTTTGGTGGTGCCGGTGGGGTTGTAGGTGTAGTTGCTTTCCTTGCCGGTCGGCGTGGTGGTGACGGAGGCGAGGGTGTGGGGCTGGGTGGTGCTGTGGTTATAGGTGTAGGCAGTGTTCTTGCTGGTGTCGCCGGCGGGGTCGTGTTCGGTTGTGGTGGCGCGGTTGCCGATCCAGTCGTAGGTGAAGGACTGGCGGTAGGCGGCCGAGCCGGTGACAGCCCCGGTGGCGGTGGCGGTGGGAGCGCCTGTGTTCGTGGCGACGGTGCCGGTGGCGGGTGCCGTGCCTGCCAGGCCGGTGAGCGGGTCGGTGTTCGTGGGGGCCTGGTGGGGTGCGTCTGCTACGGGGCCGCTGGAGGGGGCACCGGTGCTGTTGTATCCCCAGGTGGCTCCTGAGTTCGACTTGCAGCCGGTTCCGTTGCCGGTGGGCTTGATGTTCGAGGTCCAGGCATTGACGAGTTCACCCATGGTGTCGTAGGTGAAGCACTGGTTGTCCCAGGTCGTGAGGGCGGTCGTTTCCGCGTTCTGGCGGGCGCTCGCGGTGATTAGACCAGCAGTGTCGTAGGCGTATCCGGTGTCAGAGATGCGGTGGGGTCCGGGCTTCTCCCGGTCGGTGACGGTGCGCTGGAGTCTGCCGGTGTGCTCGTCGATGAAGTTGGTCGTCCAGATGCGGTAGGGCTGGGCGCTGGAGACTGTGCGCAGGACTTCGCCGTAGGGCGAGTACGTGGCGTCGGAGGTGTACCAGGCGAGGCCCGAGGTGGATTCGGGCAGGCCGTCTTCGTTGTAGCGGGTGATGACCTTCTCCGTGGCCAGGCCGCCCTTGGCGGGCAGGGTGACGGAGAGCGGCTTGCCTGTGGGTGTGTAGGCGTAGGTGTAGGTGTAGGTGCCGGACAGGCCGGTGGTCATGGTGTTGGTGGGGATGATCACCTGACGGCCGGTGGGCCGGTATTCGGTGTCGTAGCCGGTGATCTTAGTGGTGTAGTCGCCGGTGGTGGTGTGCCGCTTGGACTCCGCCAGCAGGCCGATCCAGCCCGCTTTGTTGACCTTGTCGTCCAGGTCCGTGTCGTACTTGAATTCCTTGACTGGTGTGGCGGTCGCCGAGCCTTCGCGTATGGCGGTGACCCGGCCCAGCACGTCGTAGGTTGTGTAGGTCGACTTCGTCAGCGCGTCGGTGACGACGTTGGGCCGGTCTACCTTGTCGTAGTCGGTTTGCGTGGTACCCGTGTCCGGGTCCTTGGCGGAGGTGACGCGGCCTCGGGCGTCGTAGGTGTAGGTCCAGGCGTTGCCGGCCGGGTCGGTGACCTTGTTGCGGTTGCCGCGTTTGTCGTAGCCGTATGTGGTGGTGCGGTACTTGCCGGTTCCGGCGTGGTGCTTGATGTTGGTGACGCGGCCGAGGGCGTCGGTGGTCGTGGTGGTGGTGGGGACGGTGGAACCGGCGGGGTCGGCGACGACGCTGGTGGCGCCGTAGGTGATGGTGCTCCAGTCCCGGCGGACCTGCCTGGAGTAGGAGGTCTGTATGACCGGGCGTTCCATGCCGTCGTAGGCGGTCTTGACCCGGCTCGGGATGATCGTCGTGGACTTGACCTCGAACAGGTCGGTCGCCGGCTCTTCCTTGACGAGGTAGCCGCCGGTCTGCTCGGAGACCAGTCCATGGTCGTTGTAATAGGTGTCGGTGACGACGCGTCCGGGGCCGTGGGCCTCGGTCTGTATCTGGACCTGGCGCATCAGGCCGTCGTAGAGCGTGACCTGGCGGGCGTAGGTGCCGTCGTCCTTGAGTGACTTGACGGTCACGGCGGCGGGGCTGGCTTTGTGGTTGGAGTCGACGGCCGCGGTCTGGTAGGCGACCTCGACGTTGGGGGTCTGGGTGCCGGCGGAACGGGAAGGGGACCAGCCCTTGATGAGACGGCCGAGGTCGTCGTACTCGGTTCGGGTGATGCGGCCGTTGGGGTCTTTGACCGTCAGAGGCAGTGCGCGGCCGGGGTCGAAGGTCGTGGTGGTGTCGTGGCCCTTGGCATTGATCGTCTTGACGGAGGTGACTGGGCCTCCGGTGTCACCGGGGGTGTACTGGATTTCGGCCTTGGCGGTGTCGGGCGTGGTGACGGTGAGGATGCGGCCGAGCGGGTCGTAGGTGGTGGTCGTGGTGATGGTGTGGTTGGTGCCGGTGCCGTCGATCTCGTCGACCGCGGTGATAAGGCCCTTGGTGGGGGTGGCGCCGTGGGAGAGCTGGTTGTAGCGGAACCGGGCCGAGTTCTTGAGTTCGGTGGCGGGATCGGCGCTGGCGTGGCCGGCGCAGGTGGTGGCGGTGGTGCTGGTGGTGCTGGTCAGTCCGATCAGCCAGATATCAGGGTTGTGGACGTAGACCGTCTTGGTGCAGGTGGGCTCGGAGAGGGTTTCGGTGGTGCCGTCGGAGGTGACTGCCGTCGTCTCGACTGCGGTGGCCAGGCCGTAGGAGTCACGGTTGAGAGTGGTGGCGCGAACGCCGCGCCAGCCGCTGCCGACGGCCTGGATGGAGTCGGTCTTCTTGACGCTCGTGCGGTAGGCGCGCAGGGCGGTGAGGGCGCTGCCATCCTCGGCTTGCCGGGCGCGTGAGGCGGTTTCAACTGCGGCGTCGGGGAAGTTCCGTGTCCGGCTCTCGAAGACCGGTCGTGTCTCGGGCTTGTTGTCGAGGTAGGCACTGGCCTGGGTGGAGTCCAGGAAGGTGAGGGTTTCGGCGGTCATGCCGGCGTACTGCGGAGCATCGTCAGCCAGGAGAAGGGTGCCGTCAATGGAGTCGTTGACCTGGCCGCCGGCTCCCTGGAAGTAACGGGTCACGGAGCGCGATTGAGACTGTGGTGCGCGCGGCGGCTCTCCAGCCTTCGGTGTGCCCGTAGGAGGCAGGTCTTTGCCGCCCTTGGTGACGGCGACTTGACGGTAGCCGCGCCAGTCGCTGTGGGTGCGCAGGGCGGGGCGGAGGAACTCGTCGTCGCTCTGGGCCCATGCCGGGCCTGTGTAGGCGTAGGTGGTCTTGATGGGTGCGCCGAAGAGGTTGGCCACCTTGTCGGTCTCGGTTACCGAGTGGACGACGTACTTGTTGAACCACGCCTTGGCGGGGGTCTTCTCCTCGCCGTCGGGAGACCAGCGGACGGGGTAGCAGGTGCCGTTGCTCTTGCCTCTGTCGGTGCTGGGCTGGGTAGTGCAGCCGCCGGTGTACTCAACCTCGATATCGGCCCCGGATTCGGTGGCGACGGTGCCGATGCGGGGGCGGGTGAAGCCGGGACGCTTGTCGTCGGAGTCGGTAGGGACGAGGTTGGGGAGCTGTGTGTCTTTGAAATCTTTCCTGTACAGCGGGGATTTGGTGCCGACCTGGTAGTGGGCGAAGCTGACACCGTCCTTGGACTGGAGGGTGCCGCCACCGTTCTGAGGGGTTTCGCCGGGGCCGTAGCCGGTGCGGGTGATGGAGTTGAGCCAGAGACCAGGAGCGGTGTCGTACCAGTCCTGAGGGAAGGAGTGCTTAAGGGTGTAGACGTCGACGTAGCCCGGGGCGGTCGTCTGGCCTCCGCGAGCGGCCTTGGTGGTGACGGTCTCAAGGCGCATCTGCGTCCAGAAGGACGGGAATCCGGGGCAGAGCTTAGATGTGCTCTTGCAGTTCAAAGAACCGGGGGTATCCCACCAGGGTCGGTAGGCGCCGGGGTCGCCGGTCTTGGCGAAGTTGGCCTCGTCGCAGGCTGCAGCGGACTTCAGACAGCGCTGCTTGACGCCGAACTCGACAGCGGCGGACGACTTGGTGAGGTCAGAGGCGCGGATGCCGTACTCGATGCTGGCGGGGTACGCGGCGCGTTCGTACTGCTCAGGTGCGCTGGGCTTGCTCCTGACGGCGTAGTAGTTCGTCTCCTGCTTCCAGTTGACGATCATGACGTTGCCGTGAACATCCTCGACCTTGTCCAGGCCCCAGCGCCACGCCTGCTGCCTAGGCTTATCGGTGTCTGGGTCCGTGCCGCAGCGGGAGCCAGCGAAGGTGGTGGTGTGGCAGGGCTCGCCGGGGTGGTTGCCGAAGACGGGGACGGTGGAGACCGAGTTGGTGTCGGCGTGGCTGCCGCCCACCTGGTTGAGGCCGAAGTGGTACTTCGTGCCGTCGGTGGTGGTGACGGTCCAGTACTCGCCATTGTTGTCGCCGTTGGTGCCGCCTGTGTGACGCTGGACAAGGGTGCCGTCGTCGTGCTGGGGGCGGTAGGTCTCTGTGGCGGTTTCGGGATTGCTGCCAGCGGGGGCGTCGCGGACGAGTTCGGTGGTGCCGCCGCCCAGGGACATGACCGCGTTGTAGGACACCCAGCACAGGTCGCTGGCCTTGTCGGCCTTGTCAGCTATGGCGGTGCTGTCGGTCTTGGCGTTGTTGGGGGTGCCGGCGATGAGGCTGTGGGTGTCGTCCTTGCAGGTGCGGTAGCGGCGTTCGATGAAACCGGGGTTGTAGTCCCAGCCTTCGCCGATCCAGGACGACTGGGGCGAGGACACGGCGGTCTTCCCGTCGACGGCCTGCGAGTTGTAGGAGAGCGTGACGCTGGGCGCGGGGCCGGCCGGGGCGGGCGGCATGATCATCGGGTAGGACCAGGTGAACGCGCCGGAGGAGCCGCCCGCGCTCCACTTGCCGCTGGAGGCAAGCGAGGTGGCCTTGAAGGAGCCACCGGGGCCGGCACCGGAGTCCACAGCGCCGATGACGGCCTTGTCGCCGCCTGTGGCGATGGGGGTGGCGGTGGTGTAGGACGCCTGCATGATCGCCGGGCCGGACTGGGGGGTGCTGGCCGTGGAGGCGGGGGTGACGGTGCCGTCGGCAGCGGTGTCGACCGTCGCGATCACGGTTTGGGTGGCGGCGTCGTTGGTGGTTTCGAGTTCCTCGTACTCCTGGCAGGCCTCCACGAGCGGCGTGGTGAGGTAGCACTCGGGGAACTGCACCAGACGCAGGCGGGAGGCCCAGTCGGCTCCATGCAGGAGTTCGAAATCGTCGT
This sequence comes from Streptomyces sp. NPDC058671, assembly GCF_042716475.1. Lineage (NCBI taxonomy): Bacteria > Bacillati > Actinomycetota > Actinomycetes > Kitasatosporales > Streptomycetaceae > Streptomyces > Streptomyces sp. NPDC058671. Next base: position 15,986 of record NZ_JBHXSA010000039.1, read on the forward strand.
ACTTAAGGCCGACGGAGATGGGCACCGACCCGGTGGCGGGAGCCTGGACCGTGATGAGAGTGCCGACCTTGAGAGCTTCTTCGACGCTCTTGCTGGTATCGCTGCTGCGGTCGACGACATTGCGGTCGACGACACTGAATTGCCAGGTACCGGTGGGGGCAGGGTGACCGTCCGCCTGTCCCGCAAGGAGGGGAAGGCTGGGGATCTGAGCGAGCCCGCCCTCTGTGGCCGTCGCCGTCGTGGTGGCGGTGGACATGAAGGCGGGGCTGATGGCGGAACCGAACGTGAACGGCTCGGTGTCAGCGACTGGAGGGGTCGTGGTGCCGGCTGGCGCCTGCTGCAGATCAGCGGGAACGTCGACCTTGAGCTCGTCGAGAGTTGCCTCGAACGTCTTGCCGTCGAGGGGCTTGTCGAGCTCGATTTGTTCGAGGTCGAGAGGTTCGACGGCTTCAAGCGTCTCGCGGCCGATGTCAGCGTTCGCCGGGTCCGGTGGCATGGCCAGGGACTGGGCGGGCAGCAGCCCCACCAGTAGGGCCGCGCCAAGGGCGGGTATGACCGTGCGGCGTGCCCGGCGGCGGGCATGGCGGTGACGAGCGAACAAGGCGAGGTCCCTCCGGACCCTTGGAGCGGCAGCCGGAGACGCACCGCAGTGATGGCACTTCAGATCCCGCAGATTCTGCGGGCACTTCGTGAAGGAATGCCAGGGGTTATGTACCTGTTGTGAGTATCGTCACGGGACGTAGCCACCCGGGAGAGCTTAGATGATCCGACGTCTGGCTTTACAGGCCATTCATACAGGTCAGAGCGTAAATCGAGCCAAAAGAACGTGATACACACATCGGGCCACGAAGTAACCAACAGTGACGATCTTTCGTCCTGATTTCTCATGCAACGTGCTGCGCAAGCAAGCCCCGAGCCATCTGAATACGGGTCTCACGGTCAGCCGGCCGGTGCCCGCGGGCTGTGCGGGAGGGATCCGGCCGCCTTTCACTACGGAGTGACGTATCGAAGTTGGTGGGTCATCATCGGCTCGCCCAGCCATGCCTGCGCGGAAGGTGATCCACCCCGGACTCCCCTCGCCCAGGACGTCATGGCCGGCTTCGTGGTTACAGCCGGTGCCGTGAGAGCCCGGACGCTGGAAGAGGGGTCCTCACCTGATGAGACAGATACGGCAGCGGCGCATGGGCGCTCTGGCGCTCGCGGCCGCCCTTGCCGCGGGCGGCATCACCTACGCGGGTTTCCACACCGGGTCCTCCGGCGAGGCCGCACACCCCCCAGCAGACGGCGAGAGCTCCGGCAACAAGCCGAAGACACAACCGATAAGCCATGCCTCAGCGGTTTCGCTGGCCCGCAAGACCGGCAAGCCGGTCGAGGTCACGCAGCTGCGGACTGTCCGCTCGACGACGTGGGCCCGTCCAGACGGATTGACGACCAGGAAGCTGTACTCCTCGCCGGTCTGGGCCAAGGTCGGCCATGAGTGGAAGTCGATCGACACCACGCTGAAGCGGTCGGGCACGGGCTGGGCGCCCGCAGCCACGAACACCCAGATGGTGTTCTCCGGTGGCAGTGCCGGTGATGGCGAGCGGGCGTCGCGCGGACACGTGCGCAGGGTCTCGCTTGTCAAGGGCCTCAAGGCCGAAACGGAGCCGGGCAACCCACTGGTCACGCTCACCGTTGGCGGCACCGTAGAGATCCCCGAGTCCCACGAGATCCAGCTCACCTGGCCCGGCCCTGTGCCCGCGCCAGTCATCGACGGATCACGGGCTCTGTATCCGGAGATCCTTCCCGGCGCGGATCTCGTCCTGACGGCTGAGGACGACGGCTTCGCCCAGCTCCTCGTCCTGAAAAACCGTCAGGCCGCCGCAAACCCGCGGGTCGCGCAGCTGTCGTACGGGCTGACCTCACCTACGCTCACCTTCCGCCTTGATCCGACGTCCGGCATCGTCGCAGCCAAGGACCTGGACGGGCAGGAAGTCGCCCTGTCGCCAACCCCGCTGATGTGGGACAGCAGCGGCCCCCCGGCCGTCACCGACGGAAACCTCGGCGCGTCCTCCCAGCCGACCGCCTCAGAATCCCTGCAAACGCCGACCAGCACGAGCACCGCCGCGGAGCCGAGCCCCAGCACGACCACCGAGGAACTCGCCGACGACAACGTCGACCCCGAGGCCGAGATCCTGCCCACGGCCACGGACGAAGCAGCCCCCACGCTCACCGACGCACCGCTGCCTCCCGCACCGGCCGAACCGACACCCGCACCCTCGCAGAGCGGCAATGCTGCCACCTTGAGCCTGCCGCTGCTCAACGGACCCTCCCCCGAGTCACGCGGCGACATCGTCGAAGCCGACCTCGGAGACGGATCCTGGCTGCTCACCCCCAGCCTGGACTTCCTCAACGACCCGGCCACCGTTTACCCCGTCTTCATCGACCCCACCGTCAAGAAGCACACCCAGGACTGGACCACCGCTTACAGCCGTCACCCCAGGGCCACGTTCTTCAACGGCAAAGACTTCAACCCTAGCGGAACCCACGAAGCCCGCGTCGGCTTCGAGTCCGACACCTGGGGCACCTCCCGGTCGTACTTCAACATCGCGTACGACAAGGACCTCAAGGGCGCCAAGATCCAGAAGGCCACCCTTCGGATGCTCGAGACGTACTCGTGGTCCTGCAGCCCACGCGCCATGTCCGTCCACGTGACCGGCCCGATCAACGGGCGCACCAACTGGAAGAACGCGCCCGCTCTCACCGACGCCAACCTGGCCTCACCGTCACGGAGCTTCGCGCACGGCTACAAGACAGGCTGCCGCGACGCATATGAGACCTTCGACGTGAAGGGGGCCGCGCAGAAGGCCGCCGACCAGGGCAGGAGCATGATCACCTTCGGTCTGCGGGCCCGGGACGAGAACTCCCAGTACGCCTGGAAGAAGTTCACGGCCGACGGTGACAACGCCCCCGTGCTCGAGCTGACCTACAACCGGCCGCCGAGCACCCCCACCAGCCTCGACCTCAGCCCCGACTTCAAGTGCACCACCGCACCTCCCTACGTCAGGGTCGGCTCCCCCAGCATCGCCTTCACCGCCAGGTCCACCGACAAGGACAACAACCTCGACTATCTCGACTTCGCCATGTGGCCGACCAACAAGTGGCCCGTCACCGGCGACATGCTCAAGTCGACCGGCACCGTCTCCGTCGGCGGCGACACCAGCGCCGCAACCCGCACTACGCCCGCCTTCTCCACCAGCGGTCTGGTGAACAACACCGTCTACTCCTGGTCGGTCCGCGCCATCGACGCCGCCGGCGCCTCCTCGGTCTACACGCCCAAGGTGCCGTGCCGTTTCGTCTTCGACAGCGCCGAGCCCAGCCCCCCCAAGGTCAGCTCCAGCGACTTCCCCAACGCCGACGGCGAAGACAACGACAATTCCTTCGGCAATGCCCCCGAAGACTCCAACTGGTCGGCAAAGAAGTTCGGCACCGCGGGCTCCTTCACCGTCCGGGCCATCGAGACTGACGTCATACGCTACGAATACGGCTTCAACGCCAATAGCTACCCCGACTTCCTGACCCGCACTGCAGGCACCGCCACCACGGTCTCGGCCACTATCTCCAACGCCAAGCCCCCCGCCGCCGGCCCCAACGTGCTCTACGTGAGAGCCATCGACGGAGCCGGTCACGCCTCCCAGCCCACCAAGTACTTCTTCTACGTCACCCCACGCGACCAGGCGGACGGCGCAGGAGATTTCACCGGCGACAAGCTCCCAGACATGCTGACCATCACCGCGGGCGGCAACCTCCGTGTCTCCCCCTCACATGCGGACAAGGACCTCAAGCCCACCGGCGACATCGACTACTCCATGTCCGGCGCGTACCGAGAGAACCCTGCAAAGGATCCCAACGGCGGTGACAAGGAGGAGACGTTCATCGGCCCGGTCTCCGGATACTTCACCGGCGCCCTGATCACCCACAACGGAGACTTCTACGGCGGCGATGGCCTGCAAGACGTCATCGCAGGCGTCGGCGGAAAGTGGTGGGTCTACCCCGGCGACGGCTACGGGGCCGTCAACATCTCCAAACGCCGCGAAATCCTCCTCCCCTCCAACGCACCCGCCCCCTCCACCTTCGTCTACACCCAGATCCTCGCCACCGGCGACGTCACCGGCGACGGCCTCCCCGACATGTTCGCCACCGCCGGCGACCAGCTCTGGGCCTTCACCGGCTACAACGGAGCCTCCTTCACCGAAGCCCGCATGCTCACCAGCGCACCCTGGGCCACCCGCGACATCGTCAGCGTCTCGGACATCGGCGGAGACGGCGTGCCCGACCTGCTCTTCCGCACCGAGGAAACCGGGCGCGGTCTGCTCCTACGACACGGCAAGCCCGGCACAAACGGCGGCGTCGACTTCACTTCCCTTGCCGTAGGCGCGAACTCCAAAACCGGCAAGGACGAGGTCTACGGCACAGGCGGCTGGAACAAGGACTCCATGCCCATGCTCATGGGTACCCCCGACGCCAACGGTGACACCATCCCCGACATCTGGGCAGCCGCATCCGACGGGAAGCTCTACTTCTACCCTGGAGGAATTGACGCACACGGGACGCGCTTCATGGCCAGCGACCTGGGCTGGACCAGCAACCGAGCCATCGGCTGACCAGCCAGACAGGGGACGGGAAACGACCACACCACGGTCGCTCCCCGCCCTCGACCGAGGCTCATACTGCGTAAGGGCAAGCCCTCCGGCAAAGGTGTAGATCTCACTTCCCTCGCCACCAAGGCCAGCTCCCTGACCAGTGTGGACACCACTTACGGCATTGGCGGATGGCCGACAGCCCAAATGGAATGCCTCGTCGGCACCCGCGATGCCCACAACGACACCGGCAGCACGCCCGACATCTGGTCAATGGCAGCCGACTGGACCAACTGGAAAGACACCCGCACCTTCACTGCTAACCCGTACAGGCAAGGTATGGCCACGACCACGCAGCGGTCGTGGCCATACCTCGTCTACACGATCCGGCATTGAGGTACCCATCAGGCATTACCTAAGGGTTCAGCCCGGGCTCCCCTCAGGCCGAGACGAGCGGCGCGTAGGCGCCGAAGCCGGCGCCGCCGCCGGTACGGAGCAGGGTGACCCACCCCCGTACCGGTGAGGCGCCGGCCGACGTGCGTGGCGTCGGGTCAAGACGCCTTTGAGTACCCAGCTTGGCGCGGGGTGGGACGGTGACGGAGTTGCTGTCCCGGTTGTTCCAGGCGTTCATGACGTTCCTGGGGATGGAGCCGGTCGTGCGAGACGGCCATTCCCTGGGTCCGGGCCCAGGACCGGATCTCGTCACGCCGGCGCTTGTCGTCCGGCGACTGACCACTCGCACCGTCGGCGGACTGGGCCCGCACCGTCACCCACACCCCGGGCACCAGCGGCGATGACCTCGCCCGGGCCTGTGCGGTCGCCGTGCGCGTCCTGTTCGGCTACTGGGACCCGGGCGAGACCGGCGGCCCCGACCGCATCATGGCCGGCCATCGTCTCTCGGCCGGACAGGTCAACCGCACGGCGTTCGCCTTCCTGCACAGCCTGCCTGCGGCCCACCGGGAATGGGGGCCGGAGGTCTGGCAGGCCATGAAGGCCTGGCCCCCTCTGCCCCGGGCCGCTCCGCAAGGCGGCAAGGGCCGCCCCGCCGGTAAACCAACCCTGTCGCGCTTCCAGGTGGCCACCGGTATCCGGACCAACATCGTCCACCAGCTCAAGGGCGATGAAGCCGACGGCGTCTTGCTGTTGCTGCCCGATGCCGGAAGCGTCCAGCGTTGGGCCACCGCAGACCCGGCCACCGACGAGGTCCTGCGTGTCTGGTATGTCGCCGTCACCCGCGCACGTCGCCTGGCCGCCATCGCCGTGCCTCAAGCAGAGGTCGACGCGCTAACGCACCTGCTGGCAGAACGGGCGGTACCAGTCCGCGTCGTCTGACCCCTTGTGCTCTCTGTATATCGCCCCCGAAGTCTCGCCGACGCAGCACGAGCAGCTGGCCTGGGCGTAAGCCGGCCGCCGCATCACCGTATCCGGCTACCTCGCGAGCCAGGCAGCGGCGGGCGGTTCGAGTCCGGGCGCAGGACAGCCGGGCGCCGACGCCGTCAAGGACAGACGCGGGCGCAAATGCCGTCCGGCCTCGTAGAGACGGAAGTCACGCGACACTGGAACGTCCACTTTGCCGGGACGCGATGTACGTCTTCCTGGTCAAGCCCACGTCCATGGTCCAGTGGTTGCGGTCAGGGGTTATAGGTCGTCGAAGCTGGGCTGGCTCCATGGCTGGTCCGGGAGCGGTTGTTGTGCTCCGAGGAGTTGGGTGATCTTTTCGGCTTCGTCATCGGTGAGGTCGGAGAGCAGGCGTGTTGTTGTTCCCAGGAGAGCGTCCAGGGGGATCTGGGTGCGTGCGCCGCGGGCGCTTGCGACTCTGGGGCCGAACAGGCATTGGAGGATGGCGCCGGAGGCGATGCGTGCGTCGGCTTCGATGACGCCCTCGGCCTGCCCGAGTGCGTCGCTGATGCCGTCGAGGCGGGTGTCGTGGGAGATGTTGTCGCCGGGTCCGCCGTATCCGATGTGGCGATCTGTTACGACCATGCGCAGGGCTGTCAGCGGGATGCCGAAGCGGTCGGCTCGGCTGCGTACCTCGTCGAGGCGGGGCAGGGGGGCTTCCTCTCCTTGTGGGAGTTGCCGGCGGGACTGGGCGACCTGGATCTGGAAGCGTGGAGTCTGCAGGATCAGCTGTCCTGCCTTGACTGCCCAGCGCCAGGGGCTGGTGGTCGCATCGGCCATGCCTGGCACGATCATGCAGACGCGGCTGTTCCACAGCTGGATCGCCTGGCGCATGAGGTGCTGGAGGTTGCCGGTGTCGGTGGTGGGGGTGCGGAGTAGTACGGGGAGGCTGATCATCTTGACGACGCGGTTCCAGAAGGCGGCGTCGGTGATTTCCTCGGATTCCAGCAGGTAGGTCAGTGCTGTCTCGTCGAGGTTGCCCATTCCCCTGCGGGAGGAAGGGAAGGTGGAGAGTGCGGAGCCTCCGCCTTGCCAGAGCGCGGCGAGGAAGGCGGACATCTGGTCCGCGACGTCGGTGGTCATCTGCGCGGTGAGGGCGTCGACGGCGTCGCGGGTGGGGAGGCGTTCTCCGGCGCGGGCGGCTTCGGCTCCGCGGACGAGGGTGTTGAGGAGTTCTTCGGTCGCCGCTCCGTCGAGGGCGCCGCGGCCGCCTTCGAGGACGGACCGGGAGACCAGGTGGGGGATGCCGGGTGAGCTGTCGGGGGGCTGCAGGGTGCCGAGCGCGGAGGTGTCGAGAAGGAGGGTGGTGCTGCTGTCGGGCAGTGAGGGGAGCTCTCCTCGCCGTGGGGTGAAGGGCAGCTGGCCCAGGGTCAGGAGCACCGGCCGGTCCGTGCTGGGCAGGCGGTGCAGGTCGTCTTCGAGTTCGCGCTGGTCGGCTGTGGTGCGCAGGTAGATGAACCGGCGCGGTGTGCGGGGTCTTGCGGGCCAGTCCAGGACCATGTCGGGAACGTGGGTGTGGTTGAAGAACTCGGTCTGGGTGACGTTGGCGCGGGGGTCCATGCGGGTCAGGTGCCGGGCGACGATGTCCTTGACGCGGGTGAACATCATCCGGTCGTCGGGCTCGTCCATGGCCTGGGCGATCGACTGTTCGACGATGTTCACCACGAGCCCTCTCTGCGGGTGAGTTCAGCGGCCACGATGGCGGCCCAGTCCTTGAGAGGCAGAAGAGTCTCCTGTTTCTCCGAGAGCACGATCAGCCACAGGCGAGCGGCGACCGACCGGGCGAGTTCGGGGTCCAGAAGCTTCCTGGCCTCATCGAGGTCATCGGTCCCGAACACTCGGCTGCGATGCTGCAGGACAGCCGCCTCCACCTGGTCGGCGGAGCTGAGCGTCGACCAGGAGTTCGCCCGGAACGGTGACCAGGTGATCCACATGAAGTGATCGCTCAGGTGATGCTGGATCTGGGCGGCGACGTAGCACTTGGCGAGGAACTCATCGAAGTGTGTCCCCTGGTCGCCCGGCTGCGAGTAGTTCTTGACCTCCGCGCAGAACGTGTCGCTCTGATACGGCTCGCCGCGCATCGTTCCCCCCAGGTCGAAGGAGAACGTCCGCCCGCCATGCGGCCACGCAAGAGTCAGCCGGCGGCCGCAGGACGGCGAGTCCGTGTTCGCGTACGCCCCGAAGATACGCATCGTGCCCTCGAGCCACTGCTTGGCTCTGCGGGCACCCGAGAAGCCCTTCAACTGGGCATCTTCACCAACCACCACGGACGTAGCCTAGTGCTACCGAGTGATCACCAATAGCCCGAACAGGCCAATCTCCAGACCGGCATACCAAGCCACTGAAGCCCCTGTTCGATGTGACGCGCATCCATGCACAAGCGTCCGGGGCCGGCGGTGTTCCACACCGAGCTCATCGGCCGTTCGCTCATCGCCTGCTCAGAGCTCCCGATGGGCTTGCCCAGGCGGGAGGGCCTCCTGGCACGGGGCCGTGCGGAAGGTTGTGGCTCAAGTTGGCCAGGAATCTGATGCGGTCCAGAACCTCGTCATGGGAGGTGTCCTGCTCCCCGCGCTGGGGCCTCCCGGCCAGATGCCGTATCTCGGTGAACGCCATGCCCGCCAAGAGCAGGGCTATATCCCGATCGAGCTCGGCCTCCTGACCCCTCATGCCGATCCACCCTCACTGCCGCCCTCAGGGCGGGTTGTGCGGGCCTGGGTATGCGACAAGGAAATGCGACGGCGCGCGATGTCGACCTCAATGATCTTCACGGTGAGGGCGTCGCCGACCTCGACTGCGTCTCCGGAGGATTCATCCAGCTCACTGGTGTGCACGAGCCCCTGGAAGCCGTCCTCTCGGTCTTCGATGCGGACGAAGACGCCGAACGGCACGATCTTGGTGACCGGCCCGATGACCACCTGGCCGATCCGCTGCGCTACCTGCGGCCACGGGTCCTCCTCCACCGCCCGGAGCGACAGAGGCACCCGTTCCCGGACCATGTCGACGTCAAGGACCTCGGCTGTGACCTCCTGGCCGACGCTGACGACGTTGGACGGATGGTCGAATGGGCGCCAGGACAGCTCCGGGGTGTTGATCATCGCGGTAAAGCCGCCGATGTCCACAAAGGTGACGCCGAAGCAAGCGATGGACGTCACCGTGCCGGTGACGACCTGGCCGCGCCGCAGGGTCTTCAAGAACGCCCAGGCCCGGTCGCTGGGCGTCGGCTCGGTCTGCCAGCGAGCGCGTAGAACGCCGTCGCTGTCTGGCAGCACAGCGGTGAACAGCGGGAGATCTGCACCGGCATACATGGATACGACGCCGACAGCACGCACGCCGGCGAGCTGGGAGGTCACTGCCTCAAACTGGGTCTCGTCCACGACCATGCTCGTGATCTGCCCGTCCTCGTCCTCCCAGACGATCTCCACGAGGCCTTCGTCGGGCAGAGCGGCCACCGCCTTGTCGACGTCGGTGAGCAGGTCCGGCCAGATTGCCAACTGTGCGCGTGGGGCCAGCTGGGAGCGCACGGTCTCGATGTTGTCGCGGGTCAGGCGGTGCCACCGGGAGGCGTTGGCGGCGAAGGTCTCCTCCAGGAACACAGCGCGGTGGGCGCTGATGGTCCACTGCAGGCGGGCCCAGAAGTCGGAGTCGGCCGGCCGCTGCACGTACGCGGGGTCGTCGGGGGCGAAGTCGTACGGCGAGGCGTCCAGGCGTTCCGGGAACAGGCCGAGCGCGCCGGTGCGGGCCAGTGCGGTTTCGCAGAGCAGGTTGCTGCCGATGTAGAGGTACTGGTCCCAGCCCACGTGCACAGTGAAAGCCCCCTCTGCCTCCAATCGACACCAGGCACCGTGATCACGGAGCATGGCCCGGACGAGTTCCAGGCCGACGACAATCGGCACCAGCGCACCGTCGTGGAATCCCGCGGGGCCGGCCGAGAACAGGTCGGGCAGGCCGTAGCCGTCGATCGGTGGTTCCAGGCCGAAGTGGGCGAAGCCGCCGAGTTGCGGCTCGCGGATGGCCAGCTGGTCGACGCCAATTTCCTCGGCGAAGGCGGCGACGGCCCGCAGGTAGGCGGCTTCCACTGGTCCGTGGTCGCTGGTCGCGGGCTCGGCGCCGGCGTAGTGGCCGTGCAGGTCGCGGTCGGCGGGGTCGTACTTGGTGACCCGGTAAACGTAGGGCAGCACGTCACTGCCCGCCGGAGGTCGATGGCACGGATGCGTTCTGGTGGCGCTCAAGGACGCGGCAGACGGTGGCGCGGCTGACAGAGAAGAGCTCAGCCAGGTCGGCGATGATGTGCTCGCCGGACTGGTGCTGCTGGACCAGCTGGCTTTGCCGCCAGGCGCTGAGCTTGGGCTGCTTCCCCTCTCTCCGTGCACGGCGTGATGCAAAAAATCCACCGCCGAGTGCTTTCGCTTGAAACCTACGCAGCCAGTGGACCAAAAGTCGGGCTACGAGCACTGAGCTTGTCACTCGGCGGCCGGGGGTGCAGCTTGGCCCCTGGCCGCAGACACAACCTGGGCGGTCCACGACCAGAGCTCCTGCGGTGGATCCCAGATCACTTCAACACCCGCTGCGTGGAAGTCACGCGCAAGGGCCGTCACCATGTCAGCCGCCGCCGCTCGCGCCTCTTGCGGGTCGGTATCGGCTGGTATGGCCAGACACCCGCAGAGCATTCCGCCTTCTACGGTGAGGACGCTGTGACGCCAACCGTCCGGCGTCGCGAGCAGCACAAGCCCTTTGGGCAGCCCAAAACTCGGTCGCATCTTCTTCTGTCGTCTGGCCATCGAGACATCCAATACGACGCAGGGACCGTCTAGGGATCAGGCAATACGAACGTGCAGCGCAAAGTCTGGGGCGGCCCGACGGTACTGCCCCCAGAGCGCGTCTGGGCGCCGGGCCTCACCCGCGCACGCCATATCGGCACGGGCTACCGGGACCCTACGGGACAGGCGCAGGCGCCGTACCGGGATCGGCGGGACCGCCGCCGAGGCGCCGCCGGACAGGCTGAGGCTCCCGGGACGCGGGGGCGGGTTCGGCGGTCCACTCGCCGGTGACGGCGCGTTCAGCGGCGGTCAGGGCGCGCGGATCGCGGGCGGCCGACTCGGAGATCTCAGGGCCAGGGCCGAGGGCCCGGCGTCGTGCTGTACTTACCGTCTCAGTCTCCCCTTGCCGCCGCCCGCCAGCCCGCACGGCCACCTCTACGTACGGATCGCCTACATAGAGGTGTCGGCGGGCGAGGGCGGAGTGCCGGTCAGGCCACCACCGGCGTGGACGTGTCGCCGGGGATGCGGGTCTGCTTGGCCAGTGTCCGGCCGAACCCTCCCTTTCGCCCGGCACCACGGGCCCACACGCCGAACGGCCCGCACCGTCACCCGGTGCGGGCCGTTCATCCACCCAAGAGCCCGCCGGAAGGGGGGAGCGCGGCAGGCCCTGCATATCCAGAGCGGTCCCATGCGCTCACCACCCGCATGCCCCCGATCCCCCGACCCACACCCAGACGTCCGACCGAGCAGCCGGGTCGGGCCCCGGGCCTGTCAGGGGCCGGCGCAGCCGGCCGCAGAGGCGGCTTGTGGGTCAGCGGCGCAGGTCGGCGTAGAGCCGTGCGGTCACACCCGGCTCCCCCGGAACGCGCCGTACCCGCGGTGTCCCAGAGGTCGCCCAGTGCCGGCCGAGTGCCCCGGCGGCCGCCTGGAGAGTCGCTTCGTCGGCAGCGGTGATGTCCAGGACGATCAGGCCGGGCTCCTTGAGGTGGATCGGGTCAATCGGCTCCATGCCCGCCAAAACTCCCCCCCGGGGGGGGAGTCGGTTGCGTCGCCCGGATCACCTGGACGAGTCGAGCTCCGCGCGGCTTTGACCCGGCGGTCCGTTACTGGCGTCGGCGGCAGCACGCAACGATGCCAAGGACGGTAGGCACGAACTGTCCGTGAGGCTGATGTCAGGCTCGGCCGGTCGTGTCGGGGAGGCGGTACTGCCGTCGGCAGATGTTGAACTTGCCGGCACACGCGAGACCGCAGGCTGCCATGTCCGCGCCCGAGGTCTCGTGCCGTCTGCAGGTTCAGACCGTGAGCTTCCTCAAGACCGCCCCTTACGGTGCGGGCGCCGAGCGTTTGTCCCCCCTTACAGCGGCCCTATGCGGCTGGGCACAGTATGGGCGGTTGATTGGGGGTGCCTTGGAATGGACGGGCAGACGAGGCGCTTGCTGCGAGACACGGCAAGCGACTTCTCCGTTGATGTGGATGGGCTCGTGAAGGGAGGAATCAGGCGAGGGCGGAGAAGAATCGCGAGGCGCCGGCTGACGATCACCTGGTCCTTGCTCATCCTGGCATCGGTCGCCGCGTTCGCGCTCTTCGCGAAGCCATGACTTCCAGTTGTGCCGACTGGTGAAGAGGCAGTGTTCCAACCCTGCACTGTTCCTCTCGGGGTGCGGTGTTCCTCGCGTTCAGGTCCTCCGCCGCTGCGGCCACGGGTAACCAAGCTGCTTGGCGTACTCCGGAGATCCCCCACAGACCTCGGCTGTCTGACGTGGGTCACCCGCCACGAGGTGCTCAGCAAGTCTCTCGGCCTGACTTTCAGGGTCGTCACTGCAGACGTCAAGCACCGTCCGGAACTGCAGCCATGGGCGGTCTTCCCCGATGGCCGAGCGGCCCGGATGGAAGAGAAAGAGGTTGATCTCGTCGGGCTCCCAAAGCCAGGCGGACACACCGCCGAGTTCACATTCCCATCGTGCAAGCCAGTCGGCGCGCTCTCTGAGATCCAGCTCCAGCAGCCGGGCAACGGTGCGTGCTGGCCACTCCCAGCTGTGGTCAGCAACGGCTCGCTCTACCTCTGTCTGGTACTCCTGAGCATCGAACCAGAACTCAGGCAGGTCAATGTTGTCCTCGTCAGGGTTGCGCCACTCACTCCAGATCACGTGGTCGCCGTCGCGCCGGATGGTCACATAGAGAGCGCCGCAGCACCCTTCGGTGCACGTGGCCTCGGCCAGCCGCACCTCGTGCGGCTCGGGACCAGCCGTAAGAGGACCGTCCGGCAGCAAGAGGTACTTGGGATCTTCGCCCGGCCCTTCTGTGAACACCTCAGCCAAGATGTCCTCACTATCGACCAGCGGTCGGACCTCCACGCTTGCGCCCCTCTGCGAAAGATCCGGAACGACAACATGGAGGGTGAGGCAACGCTTCTTGGCAGTCATCGAACGATTGTCGGGCCTGCCCCATCACGGTGTCGCAGCATTTCTCGCGGATGGTCCCGTCACTGGTCCTTCAAGATCTCTCTGGCGGCTTCGCATCGTCGTTCGTGCAGGCAGCGAGGTAGTCGATCCAGCTCTCCTGCGCGAACCTAGGTCGTGTCCGGTGGGTCAGGTGACGGGCGCGTTCCCGGATCGTTCTGTCCCACATGGGGCGGGGCGATCTGACAGACCTGGAGTGGGCTCGGCTGGAGCCGCACTTGCCGAAGAACACAGGACGGGGCGGACGGTGGAAGAGTCATCGCGTGATCATCGACGGCATCTTCTTCCGGCACCGGACGGGCATCCCCTGGCGGGATTTGCCTGAGCGTTTTGGAAGCGGGAAGACCGTGCATGACAGGCACCGCCGCTGGTCGGCGGACGGCACGTGGGACGGGATACTTCAGGCCGTCTTGACCGCGGCTGATGCCGATGGCCGCATCGACTGGTCCATGGTGGGCGTGGATTCGACGGTGTGCCGTGCACATCAACACGCGGCGGGCGCCCGCAAGGCGCCTCCACGGATTCCGGGCAGACGGGCCTGGCCTGCCCATCATCGGGGCGACGAGGGGCTGGACCGTTCCCGAGGAGGGCTGACCACGAAAATCCACTTGTCGGGCGAAGGCGGTCGGCGGCCGCTGGCGATCTTGGCCACACCCGGTCAGGCTGGCGACGGGCCCCAGTTGATCCCTGTACTGGAGCGTATTCGCGTGCCGCGTCCGGCCGGCGGCCATCCTCGCACTCGACCCGACCACCTGAGCGGGGACAAGACGTACAGCTTCCGCCGCAACCGCCGTTACCTGCGTCGCCGACAGATCAAGCACACCATTCCCGAGCGCCGCGATCAGCGAGAACATCGACAGAAGCGTGGCAGCAGGGGAGGGAGACCTGCCGGCTTCGACCGGGCCAGGTACGTCCGCAGGAACGAGGTAGAACGAACGATCAACGGCCTCAAGGGATCACGCGCCGTGGCGACACGCTTTGACAAGCGCGTCTATGTCTTCCATGGCACGGTCACTGCCGCAACGATTCGGCTCTGGCTTCGTTGAGGAGGCTCAGTCGAGAAGGCGCATCACACGCCCTGAGCCAGCAGCCCGTCCGCGGTGCCGAAAAGCAAAGGACTGCCCTTCCTCCAGGGCTACAGGCCGTTCAAGCGTGATCGTCACGTCGCCCCGGTGAAGCGGATTCAACACATCCAATCCCCCGGTAAGCGTCACGTCTCCCGCTACAGCGGCAGTGCCGAAGTGGAAGTGGAGTCGCTCACCAGTGCGTACTTCAGTACCACCGTGTTCCTCGGACAAGAGCGTGATGTCCGCGGCAAAACGGGTGTGTCCGCTGATTGAGCCAGGTGCCGCCAGCACCTGCCCCCGCTCCACCGCGCCGGCTGCCGCCCCACGTATCAGCAGGCCCACGTTCATGCCTGCACTCGCCTCGTCGACATACCGCCGCGAAGCTTCGATCTCTTCGACGGCGACGAGTGCGGTCCCACCGAAACCGACTATCTCCACCACATCGCCCTTACGAACCCGCCCGCGCTCGATCAGGCCGGCCAGCATGACCACCCTCTCCTGGTTCTGCCAGAAGAGATCTCCGATATGCATCAGGAACGGCCTGCTTGGTGCTTCCATCTGGGCTCCCTTCCCGATGACCAGCCATCAACGGACTGCCGACGTTAACAGCGATCATTGGCCACCCTGTGCCCGATCGGTGCTGCGTCCCATCGGACAGGCCCTAGACCGGCGGCCGCGTCGTGACACCACCACACCGCAAGTTCAAAAAGAATCCGCCGGACTGGTACGAGGAGATCCACGAGCGCCAGCGCAAGGCCCACTCCTCACGCCGCATTCGCGTCGAGCACGGCATCGCACCCTCAAGAACTGGCGAGCACTCGCCCGCACCACGGCCGCCGCGAGCATAAGAACTCCTAACGAAATGATCTTCGAGGTGGTTGGATCACTCCGGGGCCGTTGATCTGGGGGTGCGGGGTGGCTCGGCGGAAGCCGTGGGATGTCGACGACGAGCTGTGGGCGGTGATCGAGCCACTGCTGCCGGGGGTCGAGCGCCGAGCCCGGCATCCGGGACGCAAGCGGCATCCGGACCGGCTGGTGTTCCAAGGCATCCTGTTCGTCCTGAACACCGGGATCGGCTGGGAACACCTGCCGCAGGAACTCGGCTTCGGCTCGGGCATGACCTGCTGGCGCCGCCTGGCCGAGTGGACGGAGGCAGGCGTGTGGCCCCGATTGCACGAGGTCCTCCTGGCCAAGCTCCGCGGCGCGAACGCCCTGGACTTCTCCCGGGCGGCTGTGGACGGCTCTCACATCCGGGCGTTAAAGGGGGGTCCAAGACGGGACGAAGTCCTGTCGACCGGGGCAGGACGGGCAGCAAGCACCACCTGATCACCGATGCCACCGGCATCCCGCTCGCCGCCACCTTGACCGGCGGCAACCGCAACGACGTCACCCAGCTGCTCCCACTCCTGCAAGCCGTGCCGCCGGTGCGGGGCAAGCGCGGTCGGCCTCGGCGCCGCCCGGACGTCGTGCTGGCCGACCGCGGTTACGACGACGACAAGTACCGCCGCCTGGTCTAAGATCTCGGTGTGAAACCGCTCATCGCCCGCCGCGGCACCGAGCACGGCTCCGGCCTGGGCACCCAACGCTGGGTTGTCGAGCGCGCGTTCGCCCACCTGCATTGGTTCCGCCGCCTGCGGATCCGCTGGGAGATCCGCGACGACATCCACGAAGCCTTCCTCACCCTCGGATGTGCGCTGATCTGCTGGCGTCGACTTGCTGCCGTTCAGCGTCGCCACTCGTAGGCCATGGGTGAAGTCTGCCGGACCTCGCGCGGCCACTCTCGCCGTACCGCCTGCAGCAGCCTGCGCTGGTCGTCGATCCATCCCTCCTCAAGGCAGATCGGCAGGAACATGGACGCACCAGAGCCAGAGAGGTCTTCAATCCTCACGGCTGGCGTCTCCTGCTCTTCATCAAGCGCCAGGACACGGATCTCAGGGCTGCGGTTGTCGTCGATCCAGCAGATGTCATGACCAGCAGCAAGCATGTCCAGGCCCTGGGCCCATCCGTCCAAGTCGTCAGGAAGCAGGGTTAGCCCCAGGCGCCCGTTCCCGAAACCACTCCCGATGAGGACCTCTGCATCAAGAAGGTCGTGCAGCGGAAGTACCCCCGGCATGCGACGGCCCAGCACTCGAACCCGGAAGCTGTTGATGCCGTCCGAGAGATGGATCAGATCCACTACACAACCTCTGCGATGCCGCAATCGTCAACCGTCACGGCCATGGTGCGCGACTCAGCCCCTCCACCGCCACCACATTGTCCAGCCTTCATTCCGTTAGGAGTTCTAAGAGCGACACCATCCAAGCCGGCGCCGGACTCCTCTCACACCAGCAGACCATTACCCGCGGGGCCGGTCAGCCACGGTGACCACCAGGCCGACCTGCACCTTTTGACGTCTCACCGCCAACCATGCACGAGCTCGTTAGAGCCCCGAGTCACTGCCCACCCGTCCAGGCTGCATCTGTCCACTTGCACGCTGCGGCTGCTGCGGCGAGGCTTGGCCGCTCGGCGACGACAGATCGGCACCCGGCGGCAGCTGACTGCAGCTGCCAGGCGCTGACGGCCCTGTCCCACCTTCGCTGCGGTCACACCTTCGCCGGGCTCGCAGCCAGATTCCACGTGGGCCTGCCCCTAACGAGCTCGTGCACGGTAGGCGGTGAGAGGTCGAGGGCTTCGGTGGGACTGGTGCTCACCTCTGTCGTCGGGGGTCCAGGTCTGCGGTCTGCTGCTGGGACAGCAGGCCGGCGACAGCCTGGACGCTGTCGCTGATGTGCTCGCGGCGGCCGAGGTGGCGGGCCAGTGCCCGCCAGTTCTTCAAGTGGGCGATGCCGTGCTCGACCCGGATGCGGCGCGAGGAATGCGCCTTGCGCTGTCGCTCGTGCGTTTCCTCGTACCAGTCCGGGGCGTTCTTCTTGAACTTCCGGTGCGGGGGTGTCACCACACGTCCGGCGGTCTGGGCTCCGAGACCTTGGTAGCCGGCATCGGCGAGGATCTCGACCGCTGGACCGTCCACCAGGAGCTTGACCAGGCCCAGCTGGCGGGCGTGGGTGATGTCCGCGCAGCTGCCTGGCCTGGTCGGGCTGCAGAACAGCACCCGCCCGTTCTGGTCGGTGAGGACCATGGTCTTGACGGCGTTCTGCTTGTTCTTGCCGGAGATGAACACGTCGCGGTCCTTGCGTCCGGCAGCCGGGCGGCGGACCCGGATCTCGGTGCCGTCGATGATGCCGGTCTGGCCACTGGCGCCGAGGTGGTCGACGACCTCGGCCAGGGTTCGCAGCCGCACGCCGGGGCTGATGGTGCATCCCCGCTCGGCGAGCAGGGGCCGCACCTCGCCGATGGCCCGGGTGACAGTCGAGCGGTCCACACCGAACCAGCAGGCCAGCACGTCGTGAGTAACCCCGTGGCGAAGGTGAACGAGTGTGGCCAAGAGCCGGTCGACAAAGACCAGGCGGTGTTTCGCCCCGGCGCCCACGGCACGCTTCCGCGGCCGGGACGCAAGCCTGGCCTGGTGCCGTTCCTGCCACAACGGCCCTCCCTCGGAGACGATTTCAGCGATCACAGCCGCTGACAGGCCCGTGATCCTCCGGTCGCTGATGATCGCTGTGCGCGTCGCGCTCCCCACCACGCAGCCATGATCGGCGATTCGCAGGACGGCGTCTCACCGCTTACCGTGCACGAGCTCGCTAGTCGACCCTGACCACGTACTTGCCCCGCACACCGCCCGCCTCCAGCGCCCGGTGTGCGGCCGCTGTCTCTTTCAGCGGGAAGACCGTGTCCACCGCCGGCCGCAGCTTCCCCTCTGTCACCTGGCGGGCGAGGTCGTCGAAGAGCGCACGTTCGGGGTTGCCGCTGAAGAAGCGCACCCGGCCGCGTCCGTGGACAGCGCTGGCCGCGATGTAGCCCAGCGAGGCGGCGGGCCGCGTCAGGTCGAAGGCGATGGTGACCATGCGTCCGCCCGGCTTCAGCATCCGCCGTACGGTACGCAGGTCGGTGCCCGCCGTGTCGAGGACCACGTCGAACAGTCCCAGTTCCGCAGGGGACACGGTCCGGTGGTCGACGGCGTGGTGGGCACCGAGCGTACGGACGAAGTCGAGGTTGGCAGCGCGGGCCAGGGCCGTGACCTCAGCACCGTACGCCTGTCCCAGCTGGACGGCGGCGTTGCCGACGCCGCCCGCCGCCCCCCGTACAAGCAGCCGTTCGCCGGGGCGCAGTGCGGCCTTGTCGTGGAGGGCCGTGATGGCCGTGGTGGCTACCGGCAGCGCGGCAGCGGCCACGAGGTCCAGGCCGTCCGGGACCCGGCCGAGCCGCTCGGGCCGTACCGTCACGTACTCGGCGGCGCTGCCGAATCCGGAGCTGCGGCCCAGGACGCCCCACACCCGGTCGCCGACCGCTACGCCGGTCGCGCCGGCGCCGAGTGCGGCGATCTCGCCAGTGAAGTCCAGCCCGATGCGCTGCGGGAACTTCCGGCCGGTGATGAGGCGGACCCGACCGGAACGGGCCGCGAGTTCGCCGCCGTTCACGCTGAACGCGCGCACGCGCACGAGGACCTCGCCGGGTGCCGGTCCGGGACGTGGCACCCGGCCCACATACAGCACCTCGGGGCCGCCGAAGCGGTCGAACAGTACGGCTTTCATCGTGCGGTCGTCCATCGTTGCGTTCTCACCTTCGCCACCAGGGGCCGTGCGGGGGATCGTGGCGCCGAGCGTAGGCTGGCAAGTGGACGAGATCGTCCCTTTGACCGGAGGTGAGAGACAGCGGTGGGGGAATCCTCTCGGATCGCGGGGCGGGACAGTCTGCGGGCGGACGCCCGGCGCAACCGGCAGCGCATCCTCTCGGCTGCCCGCCTGGTCTTCGCCGAGCACGGCATCGACGCGCCTATGGCGACCGTGGCCCGGCGGGCGGGGGTCGGCGTGGCGACGCTGTACCGGCGTTTCCCGACACGGGACGCCCTGGTGCGTGCCGCGTTCGCGCACCAGATGGACACCTGCGCCCGGGCGCTCACCGAGGCGCTGGCCGACCCCGATCCGTGGCAGGGCTTCCAGCGACTGGTCGAGACGGTCTGCGAACTGCAACGGGAGGAACGGGGTTTCCCGGCCGCGTTCGTCGCGGCCTTTCCGGACAGCACGCGAGAACACGCGCGGGTACGGGAACAGGCCGAGCAGGACTTCATGACCCTGGTCCGCAGGGCTCAGGCGGCGGGCGTGCTGCGGGCCGACTTCCACCCCTCCGACTTTGCCGTGGCCTTGTTGTCCCACTGCGGTCTGGTCACCGCATTGCCGGGTGACCGTGCGGCGTCCCGGCGTCTGGTGGCCTACTTGCTCCAGTCGTTCCGCGCCGAGGCGGCCCACGGAGCGCTGCCAGCGCCGAGCGCACTGTCGCTGCGCAGTCTTCCGCTCGCAGCCCACGGCTCCCAGGGACAGCGGTCCTTGGGAACCTGAAACGAAGCGGCGCCTGCCGCGTGGCCGCCCTTCGGGCGACCACGCCACTTTCGCAACAGGCCCTACGAGCTCGTGCACGGTAGGCGGTGAGGCGTCGAGCCACGGATGGTCGATCATGGTGGGGTGGTGGGGACCGTGACTCGTGCAGCGATCGTCAGCAGCCGTCGGATCACGGGCCTGTCGGCCGATGTGATCGCTGAACTCGTCGCGGACCTGGGCCCGTTATGGCATGAGCGTCACCAGGCAAAGCTGGCCTCCCGGCCGCGGCAGCGAGGTGTGGGCGCCGGCGCGAAGCACCGGCTGGTGTTCGTCGACCGGCTACTGGCCACGCTCGTCCACCTCCGTCACGGGGTCACCCATGACGTGCTGGCCTGCTGGTTCGGCGTGGACCGTTCCACCATCACCCGGGCCATCGGCGAGGTGCGGCCGCTGCTGGCCGGGCGGGGGTGCACGATCAGCCCCGGCGTCCGGATGCGGACACTGGGCGAAGTCATCGACCACCTCGGCGCCAGTGGGCAGACCGGCATCATCGACGGCACCGAGATCCGGGTCCGCCGTCCGGCCGCCGGACGCAAGGACCGGGATCGCTTTATCTCCGGCAAGAACAAGCAGAACGCCGTGAAGTCCATGATCTTCACCGACGGGGACGGACGGCTGCTGTTCTGCAGCCCGACCACACCTGCAAGCTGCGCGGACATCACCCATGCCCGCGAGTTAGGCCTGGTCAGGCTCCTGGCGGACGGCCCAGCGGTGGAGATCCTCGCGGACGCCGGCTACCAGGGCCTCGGAGCCCAGACCGGCGGACGCGTGGTGACGCCACCGCACCGCAAGTTCAAGAAGAACGCCCCGGACTGGTACGAGGAAATGCACGAGCGGCAGCGCAAAGCTCATTCCTCCAGGCGGATCCGTGTCGAGCATGGCATCGCCCATCTGAAGAACTGGCGGGCACTGGCCCGCCACCTCGGCCGTCGTGAGCACACGAGCGACACGGTCCAGGCCGTCGCCGGCCTGCTCTCCCACCAGCAGACCGCAGACCTGAGCCCTCGATGACAGAGGTGAGCACCGGCCCCGCCGCAGCCTTCGACGTCTCACCGCCTACCGTGCACGAGCTCGTTAGACCGGCGCCGCACCGGTCCTGATCGGCCATAGGACACCGCCAATGTCCGCCACCAGGACAGGACCGGACCAGGGCGCGGCCGGAGGCGCTTGGGCCGGGTCGAGGGGGGCGGGCGTATCAGCGGTGGGCCGCGCGCCGGCTCGATGTCGGTCAGCTCGACCAGGAGGTCGTGGGCGCGGCGGTCGCCGTCGGGGAAGTAGACCTCGCCCAGGGCGTCGGCGGTGGCCTGCTGCGTACGCGTGGTGCCCGGCGCGCTCGAGACCGCGCCCGCTGCTGCGGGTCGATGTCCGGCGGCACGAGCTCCACGAAGCCGCGTCGGCAGATGCACGAGAAAGCCGTCGCTGAGGAATGCGGCGACGCCCCGCGGGCGGCCGAGAGCGGCCCGCGGGGCGTCGGGGATGCAGGCGGGGCTCAGACCGGGCGGATGTTCTCCGCCTGCGGACCCTTCTGGCCCTGGGTGACGTCGAA
>NZ_JBHXSA010000040.1:0-26243 GCF_042716475.1 Streptomyces sp. NPDC058671
CCGGAATCCTCCGGTGCGGGCCCCCACGTATGTCAGGTCCTGTGTCAGGCCCGTACGGCGTGCCCGTACGACCTGCCCGTCAGGCCTTGTCGAGGACGGCCATGTCGGCCGGGTCGACGCCGCCGAAGCGCCGGTCGCGCTCGGCGTACTCGACGCAGGCGCGCCACAGGTCGCGGCGGTCGAAGTCCGGCCACAGCACGTCCTGGAAGACCATCTCGGCGTACGCGCTCTGCCAGATCAGGTAGTTGGAGGTGCGCTGCTCGCCGCTGGGCCGCAGGAAGAGGTCCACGTCCGGCATGTCCGGGTAGTAGAGGTACTTCTGGATGGTCCTCTCGGTGATCTTCGCGGGGTCGAGGCGGCCGGCCTTCACGTCCTCGGCCAGCGCCTGCGCCGCGTCCGTGAGTTCCGCGCGACCGCCGTAGTTCATGCAGAAGTACAGGGTGAGTCCGGTGTTGTCCTTTGTCTGCTCCTGCGCGACCTGGAGCTCCTTGGCCACCGACTTCCACAGCTTGGGCATCCGGCCGACCCAGCGCACCCGGATGCCGAGCTCGTCGAGGTGGTCACGGGTCTTGCGGATGAAGTCGCGGTTGAAGTTCATGAGGAAGCGCACCTCCTCGGGCGAGCGCTTCCAGTTCTCGGTGGAGAAGGCGTACAGCGAGATCGCCCCCACGCCCATCTCGATCGCGCCCTGGAGCACGTCGAGCACCTGCTCGGCGCCGACCTTGTGCCCCTCGGTGCGGGGCAGGCCGCGCTCCTTGGCCCAGCGGCCGTTGCCGTCCATGACGATCGCGACGTGCTCCGGGACGAACTCGGGCTGGAGCTTCGGCGGGCGGGCGCCGGACGGGTGCGGCTCGGGAGTCCTGTACTCCCGACGCCGGCGCCCGAGGAGTCGTGCGATGGCCATGGCGTGGTCTCTCCTAGTTCTTCTCTACGTACCGCAGCGAGCGCAGGCCGCGCTCCAGGTGCCAGTGCAGATAGGCGGAAACGAGCCCGCTGCCCTCCCTGACGTGACGCGGCTCGCACGCGTCCGCCGTCGCCCAGTCGCCGGTGAGCAGCGCGCTGAGCAGGCCGATGGCCTCCGCCGAGGGTACGACGCTTCCGGGGACCCGGCAGTCGCCGCAGACGACGCCGCCGGCCCCGACCGAGAAGAAGCGGTTGGGCCCGTGGATCCCGCATCGGGCGCAGTCGTCGAAACTGGGCGCGTAGCCGTTCACGGCGAGGGAGCGGAGCAGGAAGGCGTCGAGGATCAGATGGGGGGCGTGCTCGGCGCGGGCGAGGGTCCGCAGGCCGCCCACGAGCAGCAGGTACTGCTGCACGGCGGGCTCGCCCTCGTGGTCGGTGAACCGTTCGGCCGTCTCCAGCATGGCGGTGCCGGCGGTGTAGCGGGCGTAGTCGGTGACGATTCCGCCGCCGTACGGGGCGATGGTCTCGCTCTGGGTGCAGAGCGGCAGGCCGCGCCCGATCAGTTCGCTGCCCCGCGCGAAGAACTGCACGTCCACGTGTGAGAACGGTTCGAGTCGCGCGCCGAACTTCGACTTGGTGCGCCGTACGCCCCGTGCCACGGCGCGTACGCGCCCGTGACCGCGCGTGAGGAGCGTGATGATGCGGTCCGCTTCACCCAGCTTCTGGGTGCGCAGCACGATGCCGTCGTCGCGGAACAGACTCATGGGCCCATTCTCGCGTACGGGAGGAGGCCCCCGGGCCGTCAGGGCACCTCGCCGCGACTTCGCGCGTTGACGTGGGCCGTGGCGGCGCTGAGCCGCTCGGCCGAGGTCGCCTCCCGGACCCCGTCCGGCTCCACGTGCCACTCACGGCCGCCGCCCAGCGGGCGGATCTGGACGTAGGGCCCTTCGTGCCCCATGACCCTCCCGACCCGCCCGGTGCGGATCTCCACGACGTACGACCCGATGGGCAGTGCGGTCATGACCGGTTCTCCTCCCGCGGTAGGGCGGCGGCGGCGAGCCGCGCCGTTTCCGTCGTGCGGCATCCCCTTCGACGAGCAGCCCTCTGGTCGCCTTCATGAGGTCTTCCCTCACCAACGTATGCCTTTCTGAATCCATTTCCCGCTTCGCCTCTCCAGGGCGGGTGGAATCCGTGGAATCGGCGGACGCGCGGTCCGGGCAACTGCGGGGCCCGGCGGGGGAGTTAATCCTTGGCCAAGGGCGGCCGGGTGAGTTCTCCGGAAGTCGGCGGAGCTCTTCTGCCGAACCGGCGGTATTTTCGGACGGGCGCGACGGAAAGCCATCGGCACGGTGCCGAACGCCTTGTATGCGGGGAAGCGAGAATCCCCGGACGCGAGAATGACGGCCGCGCTTTCGGGGGCTGACGGCGCGGGGCCGCCGGCCGTACGATCCGGACCATGTCGATCATCGCGTCCATACCCGTCCTCAAGGGCCACGGCAGCACCGTCCTGAGCGCCGCCCCCGAAGGGCTGCTCCTGGAGCGCCCCGGCGAGGAGCTCACGATCCCCGGCGAGGCCGTCGCCCGGGTGCGGGCCGAAGGACGGTCCGTCGCCGTCGAACTCCGGGCTCCGGCCGGGGCCGCGCCGGTGGTGCAGCGGATCGAGGGCGCGGACGAGACGGCGGCGGCCGCCTTCGCCGACGGCGTGAACTCGCTGCTGCTCGATCCTGAGGAGGAGGTCGACGGCGCCGCCATGCTGGTCCTCAGGACCCTCAGGACGCGCCGGTCCCGGAGGGCCCTGCGTCGGACCAAGTGGTACGCCCTCGGCAGCCTCGTGACGGTCGTCGTCCTGTCCGTGATCGGCGGCGTCGCCGGAGGTTTCGTCTATCCCGTCGCCATCGTCCCGGTCGGTGCCATCACGGCCGTGGCCCTCGGGGCCGGTGTGTACGAGGCGGGGGTGTGGAAGTACAGGCGGCGGGTGCGCGGGCACGGAGTGAGGGAGTTCGCCCGTCCGTCCAACGTGCCGGGGACCTACCTCTACGTCGACGGATCCGGGATCACCCGCACCGTGTCCGCCGTCGGCCACGGGCCGTACCTGGAGATCGTCTACGACGCGCAGGACCCGGCGGAGGTCTTCACGCTGAAGCCGGGGCTGATGCAGCGTCTCGACATCTGGGTGGGGACGTTCCTTCTCGTCTGCGGGCTCTGCGGCGTCGCGTCGCTCGTCCTGATGACGATCGAGGCGCTCGCCGGGAGCGGGTCCTAGCCACCCTTGGGGTAGTCATAAGTTCGGCTTATGAGTCCATAGACCGGGGGCGGGTACCACTCCACGCGATGCGTTATTTAGGGTGACCTAAGTGTCGGCGGCCTCGCCGCCACGTCGCTTGCGAAGGGAACCCCGTCATGCCCCGCCCCCTCCGGGTCGCGATCGTCGGCGCCGGCCCCGCCGGAATCTACGCCGCCGATGCGCTGCTGAAGTCCGAGGCCGCCGCCGAGCCGGGTGTGTCCATCGACCTCTTCGAGCGGATGCCCGCTCCCTTCGGCCTCATCCGCTACGGCGTCGCCCCCGACCACCCGCGCATCAAGGGCATCATCACCGCCCTCCACCAGGTCCTCGACAAGCCGCAGGTCCGCCTGTTCGGCAACATCGACTACGGCACCGACGTGCACCTCGACGACCTGCGCGCCTTCTACGACGCGGTGGTCTTCTCGACCGGCGCCATGGCCGACCGCCCGCTGGACATCCCGGGCGTCGAGCTCGACGGCTCGTACGGCGCCGCCGACTTCGCCTCCTGGTACGACGGCCACCCGGACGTCCCGCGCACCTGGCCGCTCGAAGCGGAGAAGGTCGCCGTCCTCGGCGTCGGCAACGTGGCCCTCGACATCGCCCGCATCCTCGCCAAGACCGGCGACGAGCTGCTGCCGACCGAGATCCCCGCGAACGTGTACGAGGGGCTCAAGGCCAACAAGGCCCTGGAGATCCACGTCTTCGGGCGCCGCGGCCCGGCCCAGGCCAAGTTCAGCCCCATGGAGCTGCGCGAACTGGACCACTCCCCCACCATCGAGGTCATCGTCAACCCCGAGGACATCGACTACGACGACGGCTCGATCGCCGAGCGCCGCAAGAACAAGCAGACCGACATGGTCGCCAAGACCCTGGAGAACTGGGCGATCCGCGACGTCGGCGACCGCCCGCACAAGCTCTTCCTGCACTTCTTCGAGTCGCCCGTCGAGATCCTCGGCGAGGACGGCCGGGTCGTCGGCCTGCGCACCGAGCGCACCGAGCTGGACGGCACGGGGAACGTCAGGGGCACCGGCGCCACCACGGACTGGGACGTCCAGGCCGTCTACCGCGCGGTCGGCTACCTCTCCGACGAGCTGCCCAAGCTCCCCTGGGACACCGCGAGCGGCACCGTGCCGGACGTCGGCGGCCGGGTGGTCGAGGAGACCGGCGAGCACATGGCCTCCACCTACGTCACCGGCTGGATCCGGCGCGGCCCCGTCGGCCTCATCGGCCACACCAAGGGCGACGCCAACGAGACCGTGAAGAACCTCCTGGAGGACTTCGCCCACGGGCGTCTGCTCACCCCCGACGCCCCCGAGGAGGACGCGGTCGTGTCCTTCCTGGAGGGCAAGGGCCTCACGTACACGACGTGGGAGGGCTGGTACGCCCTGGACGCCGCCGAGAAGGCGCTCGGCGAGCCGCAGGGCCGCGAGCGCGTGAAGATCGTCGAGCGCGAGGACATGCTGCGCGCGAGCGGCGCGATCGACTGACGCCCCCGCGGGCGGGCCCCCGCCTCTTCCCGGTCCTACTCTGAAAGGACCGGGAAGAGGCGAGAGCCATGTCCGCACCCACGATCCACACCCCGGCCACGCCACGCGCGGCCGACGTCGTCGAGCGCGCCAGGGACGCCGCGGCCCGTGAGTCCTGGGCCGAGGCGTACGCGCTCCTGCACGCACACGACCTGCACCCCTCGCGCGGTCTGACCGCCGACGACCTCTCCGTCCTCGCCGACGCCGCCTGGTGGTCGGGGCACGTCGACGAGTCCGTCACCGCCCGGCTCCGGGCGCACGCCGCCTGTCTGGCGGCCGACGACCACCGGGGCGCCGGGCTCGCCTCCTGGTGGCTGCACTACGAGTACCTGGGCCTCGGACGCCCGGCCGCGGCCGCCGGCTGGCTCCACCGGGCCAGGCACCACCTGGAGGACCTGCCGGACTGCCCCGAGCAGTGCTTCCTGGCCTGGAGCGACGCCGAGGAGGCCCAGGCGCACGGCGACCACGAGGCCGCCCTGGCCGCGACCCACCGGATGACCGCCCTCGCCCTCGGCTCGGGCAGCCCCGACCTGCTCGCCCTCAGCCGCCAGGCCGAGTCCCGCGTCCTCCTCGCGGCCGGCCGCAGGACCGAGGCCCTCGCCCTCCTCGACGACGCGATGTGCGCGGTGTCGGCGGGCGAACTGAGCGGCATGTTCACGGGCTGGCTGTACTGCCTGGCCCTGACCCAGTGCATGGAGGCGGCCGACTTCGGCCGGGCGGTGGAGTGGACGAACGCGGCGATGGAATGGTGCGCCCCGCCCTGGCCGACCCACCCGCCGACGGACGACCGGGCGGCCCCCTCCGCCACGGGGGCCGCCGCGGAGGGGGCCGCCGAGCCCGGCGGCCGTGCGGATGCGGCGGGCGGCTCGGACGGCCGTACGGGAGCGGTGGACCGCCCTGCCGGCCGTACGGAGTCGGTCGACGGCCTCACCGCTCGTACGGGCCCGACGACCGCCGGCCTCGCCCCCGTGCCCCCCACCGCCTCGGGCCCCGCGCCCGGCCCCGGGCAGCTCCCCATGGCCGTGCCCTCCGGCGAGAACCCGTTCCGGGGGGTGTGCCGGGCCCACCGGGTCGAGGTGCTCGACCTTCTCGGGGTCTGGGCGCTCGCCGAGGCGGAGGCCCGGCAGGCCTGCCGGGAGGTGCCGGTGGACTGCCTGGAGTCGGCCGCAGCCGCCTACTACGCCGCCGGTGACGTCCAGCGCCGCCAGGGCCGCCTGGACGCCGCCGCCGTCTCGTACGGGCACGCCCACGAACTCGGCCGGATCCCGCAGCCGGGCCTCGCGCTGCTGCGCCTGGCGCAGGGCCGGGCCGACGCGGCGGTCGCGGGCGTCGACCTGGCCCTGGCCTGCCGCGGTGACGCCCGCCACGACCTCCTGGGCCGGGCCCGTCTGCTCGCCGCCCGCACCGAGGTGGCCCTCGCGGTCCGTGACGTACCGGGGGCGGCGGACGCGGCGGCGGACCTCGACGCCCTGGCCGGTGACGTGCCCCTGCTTCGGGCCCTGGCCGACACGGCGCTCGGTTCGGTGGCGCTGGCCGAGAGGAGCGCTGACGCGCCACGCCTGCTGCGGCGGGCGCTCGCCGGATGGCTGGAGCTCCGGGTGCCGTACGAGGCCGCTCAGGTGCGGATGCTGCTCGCGGCGGTGGACCGGGCAGGGGGCGACGAGGAGGCCGCCCGCCTGGAGCTGGGCTCCGCGCGGGCCGTGTTCGAGCGCCTCGGGGCGGTGCCGGACGCCCGGCGCGCGGCGGCGCTGCTCTCCGGCGGGGCGCGGCGGCGGCTGCCGGGCGGGCTGACCGCACGGGAGGCGGAGGTGCTGCGGCTCGTCGCCTCGGGCGGGACGAACAAGGACATCGCCCGCGACCTGGTGATCAGCGAGCACACGGTCGCCCGCCATCTGAACAACATCTTCGCCAAGCTGGGCGTCGGCTCCCGCGCCGCCGCCACGGCGTACGCGTACGCGCACGGCCTGATCTGAACGGCCGCCCCCGGCCCGGACGGGCCACCGGGTCCAGACTCCTGGTCCGAACGGCCCATTCGTGACGGGCGCCGGCCATGGGTGGTTCGGGCGATGCGTGCCCCGGGGCCGCGGGGCTACACCGGAACCATGACCACCCTCACCGATCCCCTGGACACGCTCCGCGGTGCCGTGCGCGGCACCGTCGTGACCCGTGGCGACCCGTCGTACGACGTGTCCCGCCGGGTCTACAACGCCCTGCACGACCGCCGTCCCGCTGTCGTCGTCCATGCCGTGGACGCCGCCGACGTGATCGCGGCGGTGCTCTACGCCCGGGAGCACGACCTGCCGCTCGCCGTGCGCGGCGGCTCCCACGCCGTGGCCGGATTCGGCACCGTGGACGACGGTCTCGTCGTCGACCTGTCCCGGATGCGGGGCGTCCGGGTCGACCCGCTGGCCCGCGTCGCGCGGGCGGAGGGCGGCGCCACCTGGGGCGACTTCAACCACGCCACCCACGCGTTCGGGCTCGCCACCACCGGCGGGGTGATCTCCACGACCGGCGTCGGGGGTCTGACGCTCGGCGGCGGCATGGGCCACCTCTCCCGGCGCTACGGCCTGAGCTGCGACAACCTGGTCGCGGCCGACGTGGTGACCGCCGAGGGCCTCCAGGTGTCCTGCGACGCGGAGCGGCATCCGGACCTGTACTGGGCGCTGCGGGGCGGGGGCGGCAACTTCGGGGTCGCGACCTCGCTGGCGTTCCGGGTGCATCCGGTCGCGGACGTCTTCGGCGGCCTGAGCTGCTACCCGCTCGACGCGGGGGTGGCCCGTGCCTGGCAGGAGGCGGTCACGGCCGCGCCCGAGGAGCTGAACTCGATCCTCGTCCTGGCACTCGGCCCCGAGGAACCGTTCCTGCCGGAGCGCTGGCACGGCCGCCCGATCTGCGCCGCGTTCACCTGCTTCAGCGGCCCGGAGAAGGAGGACGGGAAGGTCCTCGCGCTCCTCGACGGACTCGGCCCGGTGATCGGCCGGTTCATGGAGCGGATGCCGTACCCGGCGATCAACACCTTCTTCGACGAACAGCTGCCCCCGGGGCTCCACCACTACTGGAAGGGCAACTTCAGCCGCGACCTCTCGGACGGCGCCATCGCCGCGCACATGGA
Organism: Streptomyces sp. NPDC058671; assembly: GCF_042716475.1. Taxonomy (NCBI): domain Bacteria; kingdom Bacillati; phylum Actinomycetota; class Actinomycetes; order Kitasatosporales; family Streptomycetaceae; genus Streptomyces; species Streptomyces sp. NPDC058671. Next base: position 7,826 of record NZ_JBHXSA010000040.1, read on the forward strand.
GTACGGCGCGACGATGCCGTCACTGGAGTCGGACACGGCGGTCTTCCCGATCGACGGGGCCTGCCACCGGGTGGGCCCGCGGGAGACCGCGTTCGCCTACCGGGACGCCTCCTTCTCCCACTCCTTCGGCGCCACCTGGACCGACGCGGCGGACTCGGAGCGGAACATCGCCTGGACCCGCGCCTACGACAGGGCGCTGCGCCCGCACACCCAGGAGGGCGGGTACGTCAACTTCATGGACAGCGACGACCAGGACCGGGTGCGGGTCAACTACCGCCAGAACTGGGACCGGCTGCGGGACGTGAAGCGCCGCTACGACCCGGACAACGTGTTCCGGCTCAACCAGAACATCGTCCCGTAGGCCCCCGCGACGGCTCCTACGACACGGTCCTCGCCGAGGCGAGGAGCCGGACGGTGTCGTCGGGAGCGAGCGCCAGCGCGTTCCCGACGGTCCCGAGGACCTCCTGCTCGGCCGGGCTGTAGGCGCCGTCGGCGAGGGCGATCCGGGCGGCCTGGAGCAGGATCGACTCCCGCCCGGCGGCCGCCAGGTGCGGGGCGAGCGGCTCAAGGGCCTCGTGGAGCTCGATCGCGAGGAGCGTCCCCTCGGGGTTGACCTCGGGCATGAAGCGTCCGGTGTCGGCCGCCAGGGCCTCCACGAGGTCGACGAGCTGGACGGCCGTGCACTCGGCGAAGCCGGCGGACCGGACCGCGCTCACGGCCCGGTCCAGGGCCTCACGGGAGTCGGTGCCGCCGGCCGCGAGCACGGCGAGGGCGACGGTGTGCACGGCGTCCCGCAGCATCGCGGAGAAGCGGCTCGTCGTCGGGTGGTCGAGCACCTCCGTGCCGAAGCGCGTGTGGCAGGCCGCGCACTCGACGACGGGGCCCGTACAGCCCCGGGGCAGGACAGGGACGCCCAGGACGGCGAACCTGCGGCGGCCGGTGCGGCGCCGGTAGTTCCGGTCGCCACCGCACTCCTCGCAGAAGAACTCGCCGTCCCCGACGGTGTTCCAGGAGGTACGGATTCCGCAGATGCCCACCTTCGCACCGCGTGGATTCCGGGCAGACCGCATACGCACCTCCTCAACCGCCCGGCTTCGCTGCCGGCGTTGGCGTGATGTTAGCCACATCCTTGATGTGGCGTCAGCACCTCGTCGCGACTTCGCCGTGGAGATGGCCGAGACACGTCACCGCCCAGGGGGCGCGGCGGCGACGTTTCGCGAAGGCCAGGAAGCCTCCGGCGCCGAGAACGGCGGCCGCCGCGCCGCCGCTCGCGCCGGGCGCGATGGCCGAACCGGCCGCCGCGAGATCACCCTCCGGGGTGGCGGACGGCGTGGACCGCTCCCGACCCGGCGTGCCACTGCCCCGCACCGTGGAGGAGGCGCGGGGCGGTGGTCGCGGTGCGGGTCAGCGCGCGGAACGGTTGACCGCCGAGATGACCGCCTTCAGGGAGGCACGGGTCGTGTTGGCGTCGATGCCGATGCCCCACAGGACCTTGCCGTCGATGGCGCACTCGATGTACGAGGCGGCCTGCGCGGAGGCGCCCTCGCTCATCGTGTGCTCCTGGTAGTCCAGCAGGCGGGCGTCCACGCCGACCGCCTGCAGGGCGGCGAAGAAGGCGGAGATCGGGCCGTTGCCGGAGCCGGACAGGACGGTGTCGACGCCGTCGACGACCGCCTCGACGGTCAGGGTGTCCGTGCCGTCGGTGTCGGAGGTGGTCTGGCCGGAGCGCAGCTGGATGCGGCCCCAGCGGGCCGCCGCGTCGTCCGGGTTCGGCAGGTACTCGTCCTGGAACGCCGCCCAGATCGCGGCCGGCGTGACCTCGCCGCCCTCGGTGTCCGTCTTCTGCTGGATGATCTTCGAGAACTCGATCTGCATCCGGCGGGGCAGGTCCAGCTTGTGGTCGTTCTTCAGGACGTACGCGATGCCGCCCTTGCCGGACTGCGAGTTGACCCGGATGACGGCCTCGTAGGAGCGGCCGACGTCCTTGGGGTCGATGGGCAGGTACGGCACCGCCCACTCGATCTCGTCGACGGTCTTGCCGGCGGCGGCCGCGTCGGCCTCCATGGCGTCGAAGCCCTTCTTGATGGCGTCCTGGTGGGAGCCGGAGAAGGCGGTGTAGACCAGGTCGCCCGCGTAGGGGTGGCGCGGGTGGACCTCCATCTGGTTGCAGTACTCGCTGGTCCGCCGGACCTCGTCGATCTGCGAGAAGTCGATCTGCGGGTCGACGCCCTGGCTGAACAGGTTCATGCCCAGGGTCACCAGGTCGACGTTGCCGGTGCGCTCGCCCTGGCCGAACAGACAGCCCTCGATGCGGTCGGCACCGGCCATGACGGCCAGCTCGGCCGCGGCCACGGCCGTGCCGCGGTCGTTGTGCGGGTGGACCGACAGGCAGATGTACTCGCGGCGGGTCAGGTGCCGGGACATCCACTCGAACCGGTCCGCGTGCGTGGACGGCGTCGAACGCTCCACGGTGGCGGGCAGGTTCAGGATGATCTCGCGGCCCGGACCGGGCTGCCAGACGTCGCAGACCGCCTCGCAGACCTCCAGGGCGAAGTCCAGCTCGGTGTCGGTGAAGATCTCCGGGCTGTACTGGTAGCCGAAGACCGTCCGCTCGTCGAGCAGCTTCTCCGCGTACTCCATGACCAGGCGGGTGCCGTCCACGGCGATCTGCTTGATCTGCTCCTTCGAGCCGCGGAAGACGACCCGGCGGAAGGTGGGCGCGGTGGCGTTGTACAGGTGGACGGTGGCGCGCTTCGCGCCGACCAGGGACTCCACGGTCCGCTCGATCAGGTCCTCACGGGCCTGGGTCAGGACGGAGATGGTGACGTCGTCCGGGATGGCGCCCTCTTCGATGATGGAGCGCACGAACGCGAAGTCGGTCTCGCCGGAGGACGGGAAGCCGACCTCGATCTCCTTGTAGCCCATGCGGACGAGCAGGTCGAACATCTCGCGCTTGCGGGCCGGGGACATCGGGTCGATCAGGGCCTGGTTGCCGTCGCGCAGGTCGGTGGACAGCCAGCGGGGGGCCTTGGTGATCCGCCGCTCCGGCCAGGTGCGGTCCGGGATCTCCACGGCCTCGTAACGGCCGTACTTGTGGATCGGCATCCCGGACGGCTTCTGCAGCTGCGTCGCGTTGGTGACGGGCGTGGGGCGACCGATGAAGGGGGACTGGGACATCGCGTAGGGCTCCTCGGGTCCGAAAAAGAAGGACGGCCGACTGTCGAACGCAACGCCAGGTCCCGCGGGGAGGGGGTCGGCCTACGACTACAGGCCCTCGCCGCGGCGGCTAAGGAGAAGCAGCCCGAAACGCATGATGTGCCGCAGCTTAGCCCAGGGACAGTGAGGCGGACGTGCCGTTCCAGTATGCGGGACGGCCCCCGCGTCAATCCCGAACAGTGACGCATCACTCCATTTCACCAATCCTCGTCGCAACCAGTGACAGGTGTCTCACGCAGTGCCACATTGCGGGCATGACTCCGCACTCCCCCGTCTTCTGCTCGATCGTCCCTCCGCACCTCCTGGAGCACCTGGCGCACTCCTCGAACCCGGCCGTCGCCGCCGCCGCCCGCCGCACCCTCATCGCGGACGCATCGGCCCGGACGTTCCGGGTGCTGCCGCTGCCCGGGGCCACGCCCACGCTCGCCCCCACGGAGGCGGGCCGCCCGCACCGCACCGTCTACGACTGCCGGCACGGCACGGACCTGCCGGGCGAGCGGGTCCGCGCGGAGGGCGAGGAGGCGACCGGGGACGCCACCGTCAACCGGGCGTACGCGGGTCTGGGCGCCACCTTCGACCTCTTCCTGAACGCCTTCGGGCACGACTCGATCGACGGCGCGGGGCTGCCGCTGCACGCCTCCGTCCACTACGACGAGAACTACGGCAACGCCTTCTGGAACGGCGAGCAGATGGTGTTCGGCGACGGCGACGACCAGGTCTTCCTCGACTTCACCCTGCCCGTGGACGTCATCGGCCACGAACTGGCCCACGGCTTCACCCAGTACTCGGCGAACCTGGAGTACTTCAGCCAGTCCGGCGCCCTCAACGAGTCCGTGTCCGACGTCTTCGGCTCGCTGGTCAAGCAGTACGCGCGCGGGCAGAGCGCCGAGGAGGCCGACTGGCTCATCGGCGAGGGCCTCTTCCACCCGGACGTGGAGGGCACGGCGCTGCGCTCCATGAGGGCGCCCGGCACCGCGTACGACGACGACGTCCTCGGCAAGGACCCGCAGCCCGCCCACATGGACGACTACGTCCGCACCGGCCGCGACAACGGCGGGGTGCACATCAACTCCGGCATCCCCAACCACGCCTTCTACCTGGCCGCGACCGAACTCGGCGGCAACGCCTGGGAGCGGGCCGGACGCATCTGGTACGACGTGATGACCGGCGGCACGCTCACCCCCGAGGCCCGCTTCTCCGAGTTCGCCGCGGCCACGGTCGCGGCGGCGAGGGCGCGGTTCGGCGACGGCGAGGAGATCCAGGCGGTCCTGAAGGCCTGGGCGGCGGTGGGGGTGCCCACCGACTGAGCGGCTGGTAGACAGGGGCACATGCGGATTCGAGTGCGGCGCACGGGCGGTTTCGCCGGCATCGAGCGGTCGGCGGAGGTGGACACCTCCGGCCGGCCGGACGCCGACGACTGGCACACCCTGGCCGAGGCGGTCCTCGACGGCGGGAACGACGAGGGCGTCGACGACGGGGGCCGGGGCGTGCCGGACGGATTCTCGTACGAGATCACCGTCGACGGCCGGACGGTCCACTGCGGCGACCCGCGCCTCACGGAAACGCAGAGGACCCTCATCACGAGGGTCCTCAAGGAAGGCGCCTAGGGTCTCCCGGACACGCCCCCGGGCCCGGGTCGACGGATCAGAAGCCGAGCTTCCGCAGCTGCTTCGGGTCGCGCTGCCAGTCCTTCGCGACCTTCACGTGGAGGTCGAGGAAGACGGGGGTGCCGAGCAGGGCCTCGATGTGCTTGCGGGACTTCATGCCGACCTCCTTCAGGCGGCTGCCCTTGGGACCGATGATGATGCCCTTCTGGCTGGGGCGCTCGATGTAGACGTTGGCGTGGATGTCCAGCAGCGGCCGGTCCGCCGGACGGTTCTCGCGCGGGATCATCTCCTCGACGACCACCGCGATCGAGTGCGGCAGCTCGTCCCGTACGCCTTCGAGCGCGGCCTCGCGGATCAGCTCCGCGACCATGACCTGCTCCGGCTCGTCCGTGAGGTCGCCCTCCGGGTAGAGCGGCGGGGACTCCGGGAGCAGCGGGACCAGGAGGTCGGCGACGAGCTGGACCTGGGTGTCGCCGACGGCCGAGACCGGGACGATCTCCGCCCATTCGAAGCCCAGCTCCTTGCTGAGCTGGTCGACCGCGATGAGCTGCTCGGCGAGCGCCCTGGAGTCGACGAGGTCCGTCTTGGTGATGACGGCGACCTTCGGGGTCTTCTTGATCCCGGCGAGCTCCTTGACGATGAACCGGTCGCCGGGGCCGAGCTTCTGGTCGGCGGGCAGGCAGAAGCCGATGACGTCGACCTCGGCCCAGGTGGTGCGCACGATGTCGTTGAGCCGCTCGCCCAGGAGGGTGCGCGGCTTGTGGAGGCCGGGGGTGTCCACCAGGATCAGCTGGGCCTCCGGGCGGTGCACGATGCCCCGGACGGTGTGCCGGGTGGTCTGCGGCCGGTTCGAGGTGATGGCCACCTTCTGGCCGACCAGAGCGTTCGTGAGGGTGGACTTGCCCGCGTTGGGGCGGCCGACGAAGCAGGCGAAGCCGGCCCGGTGGACGGCTTCGGTTTCTTGGTTGCGAGCGCTCATGGGGGCCATTGTCCCCGATGAGCGCCCGCCTCACGTACGCGCGTGCGCTCCGGATCCGGAACGGACCCCGTCGGGCCGCCGTGTCCGCCGTCCGACGAGGCCCGCCGCACCCCCCGCGAGCAGGGCCGCGGCGGGCAACCGGGGCAGGGCGAGGAAGGACACGGCGCCGGTTTCCCTGTCGTCCTTCGGGGTGGCGGTGAGGTCCGTCGTACGGGGCTCAGCCCGCGGTGACCGCCGCCCGCAGCCGCCCGTCGGGGCCGGCGAGCAGCACCGGGGTCCCGGGGCCGCCGAGGTCGCGTACCGCCGCGCGGTCCTCGTCCGTGGCGGCACCGGCGTCCGAGACGACGGCCGCCGCCTCCAGGGACTGGGCGCCGCTGGCCACCGCCATCGCGACCGCGGTCCGCAGCGCGCTCAGCCTGAGCGACTCCAGCTCCACCGTCCCCGCCACGTAGGTGCGGCCGGTCTCGTCCCGTACGGCCGCGCCCTCGGGCACACCGTTACGCGCGCGGGCGCTCCGCGCCAGGGTGATGATCTTGAGGTCCTCGGCGCCGAGGTCGCCGTGCTCGCTGCTGAGTGTCATGCCCCGAGCATAGGCCGGGGCCTTCCGGCGGGTCAGGGGCGGTCGAGGCGGAGCCGTACCGCCTTGGGGAGACCCGCGACCACCAGGTCGTACGAGTCCTCGACGAGCTCCCGGACCATCCGGTCCGGGAGCCCCGCGACCGTCACCGTGTTCCAGTGGCGCTTGCTCATGTGGTAGCCGGGTGCGATCGCCGGGTGCTCCTCGCGGAGGCGCACCGCCTCGTCCGGGTCGCATTTGAGATTGACCCGCAGCGGCTCGGCATCGAGCGCCGACAGCGCGAACAGCTTCCCGGCGACCTTGAAGACGGAGGTCTCGGGGCCGAACGGGAACTCCTCCCTCGCGTCGTCGAAGCCGAGACAGAAGGCACGCAGCTCGTCGGGGGTCACTCCGGCGTCCCCTCCGGTTCCAGCGGCTCCACGAGAACGGTGACGATCTTGTTCCGCCGGCCGGCCGGGGACTCGGCCGTCAGCCGCAGCGCACGCCCGTCCGGCAGCTTCACCACGGCCTTCGCACCCGCGATCGGCACCCGGCCCAGCGCCTTCGCGAGCAGCCCGCCGACGGTCTCCACGTCCTCGTCGTCGTACTCGTCGGGGCCGAGACCGTACAGCTCGCCCAGGTCCCCGATGTCGAGACGGGCGGTGACCCGGTGGCGGTCGTCGCCGAGGTCCTGGACCGGCGGCAGCTCACGGTCGTACTCGTCGGTGATCTCGCCGACGATCTCCTCCAGGATGTCCTCGATGGTGACGATCCCGGCCGTGCCCCCGTACTCGTCGATGACGACGGCGACGTGGTTGCGCTCCTGCTGCATCTCGCGCAGCAGGTCCCCGGCGTTCTTGGTGTCGGGCACGAAGGCGGCGGAACGCATCGCGGTGGCCACCAGGTCGCCCTCGGCGTCCCGGTTGACGTGCGTCCTGCGGGCCAGGTCCTTCAGATACACGATGCCGACGATGTCGTCCTCGTTCTCACCGGTGACCGGGATACGGGAGAAGCCGGAGCGCAGCGCGAGCGTGAGGGCCTGACGGATCGTCTTGAACCGCTCGATGCAGACCAGATCCGTACGGGGCACCATCACCTCCCGGACGAGCGTGTCGCCCAGCTCGAAGACGGAGTGCACCATCCGGCGCTCCTCGTCCTCGATCAGCGACTCCTGCTCCGCGAGGTCGACCATGGCCCGCAGCTCCGCCTCGGAGGCGAAGGGGCCCTTGCGGAAACCCTTGCCGGGCGTCAGCGCGTTGCCGATGAGGATGAGCAGCTGCGGGATCGGCCCCATGATCCGGGCCAGCGGAAGCAGGACGTACGCGGCGGCCGTCGCGGTGTTCAGCGGGTGCTGGCGGCCGATCGTGCGCGGGGAGACGCCGACGGCCACGTACGAGACGAGGACCATGACGGCGATGGCGATGAGCAGCGCCTCCCAGGTCTCGGGGAAGGCTTCGAGGCAGGCGTACGTGACGAGGACGCCGGCCGCCATCTCGCAGGCGACGCGCACCAGCAGCGCCACGTTGAGGTAGCGGGTGGGGTCGGAGGCGATCTGCGCCAGTTTCGCCGCTCCGCGCCGCCCGGACCGTACGGCCTCGGCGGCGCGGAAGCTGGTGACACGGGCGAGTCCGGCCTCGGCGCAGGCGGCGAGCCAGGCGACGACGACCAGGGCCACGGCGCCGAGGATCAGTGACATGTCCATCGGGGTCAGGAGACGGTCGGCGCGGGAGACGGGCCGGTCAGGCCCTTCTCCGCGCGCCAGCCGTCGACGATCGCCGCCTGGAGGCCGAACATCTCGGCCTTCTCGTCGGGCTCCTCGTGGTCGTACCCGAGGAGGTGCAGCACGCCGTGGACGGTGAGGAGCTGCAGCTCCTCGTCCATGGAGTGCTCCGTCGGCGCGTCCTTGCCCTGCTGGGTGGCGACCTCGGGGCAGAGCACGATGTCGCCGAGGAGCCCCTGCGGGGGCTCGGCGTCGTCCTTCGCCGGAGGGCGCAGTTCGTCCATCGGGAAGGACATGACGTCCGTCGGTCCCGGCAGGTCCATCCACTGGATGTGGAGCTGCTCCATCGCCTCCGCGTCCACGACGATCACCGAGAGCTCGGAGAGCGGGTGGATGCGCATGCGCGCGAGCGCGTAGCGGGCGATGTCGAGGATCGCCTGCTCGTCGACCTCGGTACCGGACTCGTTGTTGACGTCGATCGACATGTGTTCTGCGTTCTACTTCCCGTTGCGGCCGCGCCGGTGCTCACCGCGGCTGTCGTCGCGGCTCTCGGTGCGGAGGTCGTACTGCTCGTACGCGTCGACGATACGGCCGACGAGCCTGTGCCGGACGACATCCTGCGACGTGAGCGCCGAGAAGTGCACGTCCTCGACACCTTCGAGGATGTCCCGGACCTGCCGCAGACCGCTCTTCGTCCCGTTCGGCAGGTCGACCTGGGTGACGTCACCGGTGATGACGATCTTCGAGTCGAAGCCGAGGCGGGTGAGGAACATCTTCATCTGCTCGGGGTTCGTGTTCTGCGCCTCGTCGAGGATGATGAACGCGTCGTTGAGGGTGCGGCCCCTCATGTACGCCAGCGGCGCGACCTCGATCGTGCCCGCCGCCATCAGCTTGGGAATCGAGTCGGGGTCGAGCATGTCGTGCAGGGCGTCGTAGAGCGGGCGCAGGTACGGGTCGATCTTCTCGTAGAGCGTGCCGGGCAGGAAGCCGAGGCGCTCGCCGGCCTCGACGGCCGGGCGGGTCAGGATGATCCGGGTGACCTGCTTGGACTGCAGGGCCTGGACCGCCTTCGCCATCGCGAGATAGGTCTTGCCGGTGCCGGCCGGGCCGATGCCGAAGACGATCGTGTGCTTGTCGATCGCGTCGACGTACCGCTTCTGGTTGAGCGTCTTGGGGCGGATCGTGCGGCCCCGGTTGGACAGGATGTTCTGCGTGAGGACCTCGGCGGGGGTCTCGTCCCCGCCCTCCGATCCGTTCTCGCTCGCCCTGAGCATGGCGATCGAGCGTTCCACTGCGTCCTCCGTCATCGGCTGACCGGTGCGGAGCACCAGCATCATCTCGTCGAACAGGCGCTGGATCAGCGCGACTTCCGCCGCGTCGCCGACCGCGCTGACCTGGTTGCCCCGGACGTGGATGTCGGCCCGCGGGAACGACCGCTCGATCACACGGAGCAGCGCGTCACCGGAGCCGAGGAGGCTGACCATGGGGTGCTTGGCGGGGACGGTGAAGTGGGCGCGGGCTTCGCCGGGCGCGCCGTTGGGGGATGTGGGTGTCTGAGTCATGGGCCGGCACTGGGGCCTGCACACACCTCCCGTTGCAGGGCTGTCGCCGCTCGACGGCCTCCGGAGTACCAAGCCTACGACTCGGGTCCGACAGGCCGTAACGGTTTACGGATGGGCCGCGCGGAAGCCGATCGTGGGCACCGCCCGGCGCAGCGGCCAGGGGCGGCCGGGGGCCGGCAGGAGCCGCTCCAGGAAGGCGTAGCGGGCGCGCAGGGCCTCGGGGTCCTGCATGGCGTGGCCCTGCGCCTGCTGCCACCAGGCGGCGATCTCGCCCCAGGTGGGGGCGGACAGGGAGCCGCCGAACTCCTGGACGGAGAGGGCGGCGGTGAGCCCGGCGAAGGCGAGCCGGTCGGCGAGGGGCCAGTCGGCGAGGGTGCCGGTGACGAACCCGGCGACGAAGACGTCCCCCGCGCCGGTCGGGTCGAGCGCCGAGACCTGGATGGCGGGCACCTCGGCGGTCTCGCCGGTGGCGCCGTCGACGGCGTAGGCGCCTTCGGAGCCGAGGGTGACGACGGCGTAGCGGACCTTGTCGGCGAGGGCGCGGGCGGCGGCCCTGGGGCAGTCGGTGCGGGTGTAGCGCATCGCCTCGGCGGCGTTGGGCAGGAAGGCCTCGCAGTGTTCCAGGTCGGTGAGGCCCGCCAGGTCCCAGCGGCCGGTGTCGTCCCAGCCGACGTCCGCGAAGACCTTGGCGCCGCCGCGGGCGGCCCGGGCGACCCACTCCTCGCCGCGGCCGGGGACCAGGGAGGCGACGGCCGCGCGCGCGTGCGGCGGGTACGCGGGCAGGGCGCCGGTGGCGTCGTCGGGTGGGGCCTCGTGGCCGTGGGAGACCATCGTGCGCTCGCCCTCGTACGCCATGGAGACGGTGACGGGCGAGTGCCACCCCGGGACGGTGCGGGAGAGCGACAGGTCGATGCCCTCGCCCTGCTCCAGCGCGTCCCAGCAGTACTCGCCGTAGTGGTCGTCGCCGAAGGCGGCGGCGAGGGAGGTGCGCAGGCCGAGGCGGGCGAGGGCGGTGGCCATGTTGGCGACGCCGCCGGGGCTCGATCCCATGCCGCGGGCCCAGGACTCGGTGCCGCGGACGGGGGCGCTGTCGAGGCCGGTGAAGATGATGTCGAGGAAGACGGTGCCGGTCAGGAAGACGTCGCAGGCGGGGTCGGTGGGTTCGCGCAGGCACACCAGCGGGTCGACTCCGGCGTCGTGCTGCGGCTGGTCTCCCCTTGCTGTGGTCACGGCGGACTCCCCGGTCGTGGTGCGGCGGATCGGCACCGTGGTGCCGATCCGGACAGTGTGCCCGATGGGGGTGGAGGGACGGGGAGACGCGACACGGCTTCGCGCGTTGCCCTCTCCCCGTCCTCGAACCCGGGTCCCCGCGGGCCGCCGTCGCGTGGCCACCCCGCCCGTCGGCGTTCAGCTCCAGGCGCCTACGCCCGCCCGCCCCCGAACTCGTACGCCTCGACCTCCGCCAGGTACCGCGCCCGCCGAGGCTCGTCGTCCTCGAGGAACGACGCCAGGAACGAGTTGCGCGCCAGGTCCCGCAGCTGCTCCGGCTCAAGCCCCAGCGCCTCCCGCACCCCCGCGAAGTTGTCCCCCACGTACCCCCCGAAGTACGCCGGATCGTCCGAGTTGACGGTGACGAGCAGCCCCGCCGCCATCATCGCCGGCAGCGGATGGTCGGCGAGCGTGTCGATCACGCGGAGCCGTACGTTCGACAGCGGGCAGAGGGTGAGCGGCACCCGCTCCCTGGCCAGTCGGTCGACGAGCTCCGGGTCCTCCATGCAGCGAAGGCCGTGGTCGATCCGCTCCACGCCGAGGACGTCGAGGGCCTCCCGCACATAGGCGGCGGGGCCCTCCTCGCCCGCGTGGGCGACCCTGCGGAGACCGAGCGCCGCGGCGGCCTCGTACACCGCGCGGAACTTCGCCGGCGGGTGGCCGACCTCCGCCGAGTCGAGGCCGACGCCGGTGATGCGGTCCAGGTACGGCTTCGCGGCCTCCAGGGTCGCGAGCGCCGACTCCGCCGACTCGTCGCGCAGGAAGCACATGATGAGCCGGGTGGAGATCCCGTACCGCTCCTCGGAGCGTTCCAGGGAGGTGCTCAGGCCCTCGACGACGGTGCCGAGGGGGACGCCCCGCGCGGTGTGCGCCTGCGGGTCGAAGAAGATCTCGGCGTGCCGGACGCCCTGGGCCGCGGCCCGCTCCAGATAGGCGTCGGTGAGTTCGGTGAAGTCGTCGGCGGTGCGCAGCACGGCCATCAGGCCGTAGTAGAGGTCGAGGAAGGACTGGAGGTCGCTGAAGCGGTACGCGCGGCGCAGTTCCTCGGTGTCCGCGTACGGCAGGGTGACGCCGTTGCGCGCGGCGAGGGCGAAGGCCAGCTCGGGTTCGAGGGTGCCTTCGATGTGGAGGTGCAGTTCGGCCTTGGGTACGGGCATGGTCACGTTCGTTTCGGTACGGGGACCCTCATGAGGTCCTGGGCAATGCTCAGTTCGCCGTCGAACCCGGCGGCCCGCGCCTGCCGCTCGAACTCGGCCGGGTCGGAGTAGCGCTGCGAGAAGTGGGTCAGGACGAGATGCCGTACGCCCGCGTCGCGGGCGACCTTCGCGGCCTGTCCTGCCGTCAGATGGCCGTGGTCGGTGGCGAGGCGGACGTCCTCGTCGAGGAAGGTCGACTCGATGACGAGCAGGTCGGCGCCCTCGGCGAGGGCGTCCACGCCGTCGCAGAGCCGGGTGTCCATGACGAAGGCGAAGCGCTGCCCGTGCCGGATCTCGCTGACCTCGTCGAGGCTCACCCCGTCCAGGACGCCCTCGCGCTGGATCCGGCCCACGTCGGGGCCCTTGATGCCGTGCGCGGCCAGCTTCTCGGGCAGGATGCGGCGCCCGTCGGGCTCGGTGAGCCGGTAGCCGTACGACTCGACGGGGTGCGAGAGCCGGACCGCGTCGAGGGTGTACGCCTCGGTGACGGCGAGCGGCCCGTCGGCGGCGACGGGCGACTCGGTCAGCTTCACGGTCTCGCGGTAGGCCGTCGCGTACCGCAGGCGCTCGAAGAAGTGCTGCCCGCTCGCCGGGTAGTGCGCGGTGACCGGGTGCGGGACCTGGTCGAGGTTGATCCGCTGGATCACCCCGGCCAGGCCGAGCGAGTGGTCGCCGTGGAAGTGGGTCACGCAGATCCGGTGGAGGTCGTGCGCGGCGACCCCGGCCCGCAGCATCTGGCGCTGGGTGCCCTCACCGGGGTCGAAGAGGATGCCCTGTCCGTCCCAGCGGAGCAGATAGCCGTTGTGGTTGCGGTGCCGGGTCGGGACCTGGCTCGCGGTCCCGAGGACGACCAGTTCGCGTACGGACACGGGTTATCCGGGGGGCCAGTTGAGGCCGCGGCCGCCGAGCACGTGCGCGTGGACGTGGAAGACGGTCTGGCCCGCGCCCGCGCCGGTGTTGAGCACGATGCGGTAGCCGCCGGCGTCGGTCTTCTCCTGGGCGGCGACCTCTCCGGCCTCGCGCAGCAGGTCGGCGGCGACGGTCGGGGCGCCGGCGGCGAGCGACGCGGCGTCCGGGTAGTGGACGCGGGGGATCACGAGGACGTGGGTCGGCGCCTGCGGGTTGATGTCGCGGAACGCGACGGTCGTCTCCGTCTCGCGCACGATCGTCGCGGGCACCTCGCCCGCCACGATCTTGCAGAACAGGCAGTCGCTCTGCGGCTCTCCGGCCATGGCCCTGGGCCTCCTCGCCTCGTCGGTCACTCCACGCGCATGCTATCCGCCGCCTCCGACATCCCCGGTCCCGAGGCCGTCAGTCCTTGGGAGCGCGCCGGTTCAGGGCCGAGCGGCTCACCCAGTACGTGATGATCACGGCCCAGAACAAGGGGCTGCCGAGCCCGCCGATCAGCCCCGCGTCGAACGACCACAGGGCCATCGTCACCACCGAGTAGAGGCCGAGCAGTCCCACGGCCGTCGCCATCGCGATCACCGGCCTGCAGGAACGCGCCACGAGGAACATGGGGCGGCGCAGCCGGGGCGGCACCCGCCGGCCCATCCACAGCACCCAGCCGCCCCAGGCGCAGAGGAGCACGCCCGCGCCGATCACGAAGGGGACGACCGCCTCGGCGCCGGTGGCTCCGGAGCGGACCGGCGCGGTGCCGAACGTGGAGGCCACGAAGCCGAGCAGGGCCACCCAGCGTGACCCGGCGACGGTGTTCCAGGCCATGGCCTCCAGGTTGTAGCGGGCCTTGCGGTCCTGGAGGTCGAGCGCGGCGGAGGCGACGAAACCCTCGGCGGCCTGCGTCCAGGCCCCGCGCCGGAACCAGCGGCGGCGCAGCCGCAGCAGCGACAGGTTGTTGTGGGCCTCGCTGCTCTGCGGGTTGAGCCGCAGCGTCGTCTCGTACGCCCGCTGGGCGGTGGCGTGGTCGCCCCGGCGCTGGGCGGTGAGCCCGACCAGGAAGTGGGCGGCGTCCTCCTCGGGGGCGAGGCTGACGGCTGCCCGCGCCGCCTCGTACGCCTCGACGGCACGCGCGGACGCACGCGCGTGCTCCCCGAACTGGGCGAGGGCGGTGCCGAGGGCGTAGTGGGTGCCCCAGTACTGCGGGGCGAGCTGGACGGCGTACCGGGCGGAGGCCTCGGCTTCCTGGAACCGCCGCAGGCCCAGCAGGATCTGGACGCGCATCAGCCAGGCCGTCAGCAGCTCGGGTCGGGCGCCGAGCGCCCGGTCCACGGCGTCGAGGGCGGCCGGGTGGTCCTCGGAGCGGTGGTGGCAGCGCGCGAGCAGGACCAGCGCCTCGGCGTCCTCCGGTTCGGTCGCCAGGTGCTGGGCGACGAGCTCGCCCGCCTGCGCGTACCGCCCGGTGTCGTACAGGGCCTCGGCGCGCAGGAGGGCGGTCGGGGCGGTCACAGCTTGCGCTTCCGCTTGAGGTGGGCGAGGAGGTCGTCGTACAGGCCGCCCTCGTTGGCGAACATGGCGACGTTCCTCGCGGCGGCGAACCACGGCTCCGTGGACGGCTTGATCTGCTTGGCCGCGCCGAGCAGGTCCTTGGTGGTGATGAGGCGTACGCGGCCGCTGCGGGCGGAGTCGAGGAGCGCGGCCTCCGCTGCGGTCTCGCAGACGTGGGCGAGGTCGGCGCCGGAGAAGTCCTCGGTGGCCTTGACCAGTTTGCCGAGGTCGACGGCCTCGATGGGGCGCTCGCGCAGGTGGTAGCGGAGGATCGCCTCGCGCGCGGTGGAGTCCGGCGGGAGCACGAGCAGGGTGCGGTCGAGGCGGCCGGGGCGGCGGAGCGCGATGTCCACGTCCCAGGGCACGTTGGTGGCGGCGAGGACGAAGACGCCCTCGTTGCCGGCGCCGCTCGCGATGCCGTCGAGCTCGGTGAGGAGCTGGTTGACGACGTTGCGCAGACCGCTGGAGTGGGTGCGGGAGCGCTTGGCGCCGAGGGCGTCCAGTTCGTCGAGGAAGACGACGCAGGGGGCCTGGCGGCGGGCGGTCTCGAAGATGTCGTGGATGTTCTTCTCGGAGGCGCCGATCCACATGTCGAGGACGTCGGAGAGCGAGACGGTGAGGAAGTTCGCGCCGAGTTCACCCGCGACGGCCCGCGCGATGAAGGTCTTGCCGCAGCCGGGAGGCCCGTAGAGGAGGAGGCCGCCACGGAGCGACTTGCCGTACAGGCGGCGCAGTTCGGGGTTGCGCATGGGCGCGAGGAACGCGGCTTCGAGGCGGTCCTTGACCTCCTCCATGCCGCCGACGTCGGCGAGGCGTACGGCGCCGGGGGCGTCGACGTCCCAGGCGGCGGCGTCACCGGCGCGCCCCTCGCCGTCGGCGGCCTGCGGGTCCTCCAGGAACCGGGGCCCGACGAGGTCCTGGACCTGCTGCTCGGCGGCGTCCCAGTCGAAGGAGGACCGGTCGCCGACGGGCGGCTCGGGCTGCACGGGCGGCTCGGCGGGGGTGTCGGCGGGCGCGGGGGCGTCCGCGGCCGGGTCGGCGGGCACGGGGAGGTCGGTGGCCGGGTCGGCGGGCACGGCCGGGCCGGGCCGCTCGGTCGTCGGAGCGGAGGCGGCCACCGGGGGGACGCCCATCGCCCGCATCATCAGCGCCCGCGCGTCCGCGTCCCCCGGCGCGTGCTGGAGGGCGACGGCCGCCTCCGCGACGGCCTCGTCGTGACGTCCCTCGGAGAGGAGGAGTTCGGCGAAGTGAAGACGCAGGGGTACGTCGCCGGGGGCGGCGGCCACGGCGGCGCGCAGACTGCGGATCAGAGGGGACTCGTCGGCCATGCGGCCACCTTATGGAGGCGCGGGGGACCACCGTCCACCGGGTGCGGTACGGGCGGGAGCGTAGGGTGCGCCGCATGAGACGATCGCGGGCGCCCCGCAGGCTGACGGTGGACGGGTCGGTGTGGCTCTGGAACGTCGGCCACACGCACCCGGAGTGCCTGACGTACCTCACCCTCCGCCCGGCCGAGACCCGCCACACCGGTCTCCGGCTCGTCTTCCGGAGCGGCCCCGGCCGTATCACCGGCGGGTACACGATGGGCGACGGCGAGGTGGCCGCCGCGGACGGCGGCTGGCTCAACCTCAACGAACCGGGCGTGGTCCGCCGCTTCCTCGACGAGGCCTCGGCCCGTGACCTCTTCCCGGCCACGCACGGCATACGGGAGACGGACGGCTGGCCCCTCTTCGACGCCCTGACCAGGCCGGACGGACGGGAGAACGGCTAGTACAGGCCGGAGAGCGGCTGGTCGGGCCGGAGACGGGCTGGTGCAGCCGGAGAGCGGTCGGCCTGCCGATACGGCCCCGGCCCCGGCCCGCTGACGTCGGGTACGGCCCCGACCGCCCGCGCACGGCTAGCTCCAGCGCCCCGTCCGCCCCAGCACCAGCGCCGTCGCCGCCGTGCCCGCCGTGGACGTGCGAAGAACGCTGCGGCCCAGGCGGTACGGCTTCGCCCCGGCCTCCTCGAACGCGGCGAGCTCCTGCGGCGAGACCCCGCCCTCGGGGCCGACGATCAGCACGATCGAGCCCTTCTCGGGGAGTTCGGCGGTGGCGAGCGCGCCGCTCGGGTGGTCGCGGTCCTCGTGCAGGACGGCCGCGAAGTCGGCGTCCGCGAGGAGCGCGGCGACCTGCTTGGTCGTCATCAGGTCGGCGATCTCGGGGAACCGGCTGCGGCGCGACTGCTTGCCGGCCTCGCGCGCGGTGGACCGCCACTTGGCGAGCGCCTTGAGGCCCCGGTCGCCCTTCCACTGGGTGATGCAGCGGGAGGCGGCCCACGGGACGACGGCGTCCACCCCGGTCTCCGTCATGGTCTCGACGGCGAGTTCGCCCCGGTCGCCCTTGGGCAGAGCCTGGACCACGGTGATCCGGGGCTCCTCCGGGAGGTCCTCGTGCTCGCCCGAGACCTGGACGGTCAGCCGGTCCTTGCCCTCGGCCGTGAGCACCACGCAGTCGGCCCAGCGGCCGCGGCCGTCGGTGAGGACGAGGTCCTCCCCGCCCTGAAGCCGCTTCACGGAGACGGCGTGCCGCCCCTCGGGCCCGTCGAGGACGAAGGTGCCGGTGCCGGGGACGGTGTCGACGACGAAGACGGGTGCGGTCATGAGGCGCTCCTGTGGGCGGGCCCGGAGAGGTCGGAGAGGGCGGTGTCGAGTTCGGCTGCCAGCACCTCGACCAGCTGCCCGGCGGGGAGTTCGCGGGCGAGCCGATGGCCCTGGCCGGCCCACAGGGCCATGCCCTGGGCGTCGCCCGCGGTGGCGGCGGCCTTGCGGAGCGGGGCGGTGAGGTGGTGGATCTCCGGGTAGGCGGAGGGGGCGTACGGGCCGTGCTCGCGCATGAAGCGGTTGACGAGGCCGCGGGCGGGGCGCCCGGAGAAGGCCCGGGTGAGGGCGGTCCTGGTGAACAGCGGGTCGGTCAGGGCCCGCTTGTGCAGCGGGTGGGCGCCGGACTCGGGGCAGCAGAGGAAGGCGGTGCCGAGCTGGGCGGCCTCGGCCCCGGCGGCGAGGACGGCGGCGATCTGGGCGCCGCGCATGATCCCGCCGGTGGCGACGATCGGCAGCGCGACGCTCTCGCGGATCCGGGTGAGGAGGGCGAGCAGCCCGGTGCCCCGGGCGCCGTCGTCGGCCGGGTCGTCGCGGTACGTGCCCTGGTGTCCGCCGGCCTCGACGCCCTGGACGCAGACGGCGTGGGCGCCCGCGGCCTGGGCGGCGAGGGCCTCGTCGGCGGAGGTGACGGTGACGATCGTGAACGTACCGACGCGGGCGAAGGCGGCGAGCGTCTCGGGCGCGGGGCAGCCGAAGGTGAAGGAGACGACGCGGACCGGGTCCTCCAGGAGGATGGCCAGCTTGGCGTCGTAGGCGTCGTCGCGACCGGCGTCGGTGTCGCCGAGCGGGGTGCCGTACCAGGTGGCCTCGCCGGCGAGCTGGTGGCGGTAGACCTCGACGGCGGCGGGGTCGGCGGGCCGCCCGCTCTGCGGCAGGAAGAGGTTGACGCCGAAGGGGCGTGCGGTGAGCCCGCGTGTCTGCTTGATCTCCTGGTACAGGCCGCCGGCCGTCTTGTACCCGCCGGCCAGGAAGCCGAGCGCCCCGGCCTCGCAGACGGCCCCGACCAGCTCGGGACAGGAACCGCCACCCGCCATGGGGGCCTGCACGATCGGATACCGAGACAGATCGTTCAGTGCGGTGGTGGACATATGGGCATCGTGCCATGCGTCTGCGGCGGTGCCGAATTCGAACGTCAGGTACGGAAGGGGCGGCGCGGACGGGCGGCAGGACGGCGCGGGCAGCCGGAAGGGGGGGCGCCCCCCCCCCCCCGGCCCGCCCCCCCCCCAA